>JAZDGR010000040.1:0-3913 GCA_043806735.1 bacterium
TCGCCGTACCGGGTTTACGCGCCCAGGAAGCGGTGCTTTCGGCAAGCGGCAACACCACGGGAAGCAATGGCTCTGTAACCTGGTCGGTCGGTCAGGTGGCGTTCATGGCGCCTGCCGGAACCACTGGCTCCGTCACCGAAGTAGTGCAGCAACCCTATGAGATCCAATCGTTGCCGGGCATTGAAGATGAAACAGGGATCCGCCTGGAATACCGGCTTTACCCCAATCCGGTCAGCGCCAGAGTGTGGCTGGAAATCGAAGACATAACGGGAAGACAATTACGTTATCAGCTTTACTCAGCTTCCGGAACGTTGTTGCAAACCTCGAAAATTGGGGATAAAATCCTATCCATACCGATGGAAACCCTGGATGCAGGAACTTACCTGCTGACGGTTTCTGAAAACGACAAGGTCGTGAAGACATTTAAAATCCTGAAAAAATGAAAAAACCAGCTGCAATACTGGGGTGTATGGTCCTGGCGCTAAGCGCAATCGCTCAGTCTCCCCAAAAGTTAAGCTACCAGGCCGTTGTGAGGGACACTGATGGCAAATTGGTCCAAAACCACAACGTGGGAGTACGGTTCACAGTTTTGCAGGGATCCTCTACCGGTACCGCAGTGTACACCGAAACTCACAGCACGGCCACGAATGTTAACGGACTGGTCGCAATCGAAATCGGGGGAGGTATCACCACTGACGATTTCTCCGCCATTGACTGGACGAACGGACCCTATTTCCTGAAATCAGAGACCGACCCCACCGGAGGTACCGTTTACACTATTTCGGGAGTCAGTCAGTTTCTGAGTGTACCGTACGCCTTGTATGCGTTGAATTCCGGTTATTCGCCACCTGTTTTGAACAAGACTACGATCACCACCTCGCAAACCTGGACCGTTCCGCCCAACGTGACCAAAATCAAAGTGGAATTATGGGGCGCATCGGGCGGCGGCGGTGGGGCAGGAGCCTATTCCTATTCGTACTACCTGAATGACGGCGGTTACGGAGGCAGCGGAGGGTTTGCCCAGGAAGAGATGGACGTGGCCGGGAATCAGCAACTGAATATCATTATCGGACTCCCCGGAGCTGCGGGAGAGAATGCAGTCTGGAATCCTTCCGGTTACTGGGAAGGAGATACTGACGGAGGAACCGGAGGAGATTCGTGGTTTGAAGGGATGAAAGCCGCCGGCGGAACCGGAGGGAACCGTGGCAGCTTTTCCTACATTACCATCGACGGGAATGCCGGAACCGATAATATCGGAACCATCACGGGTTATTCAGATGTGGCCAGGGATAATATCCTGGATGTGTTCCAGGGATTGGAGAGATCTTATATCGCCGACCGGATACTGACATCAAAATCGGGAATCGGAGGATCCTTATCAAATCCGTATTCCCTCATCATCACCCCCACGACCGGGGAAGGGGGATGTGCCATCATCACCTTTTTTGAATAGGGTTGTTTTTACCATCGGTGTATTGTGCCTTGCCAATCTGATCAGGTCGGGCGTAATCGTTGACAATTCGTTTCTCCCCAGGGTGTTGTTGCTTTCTTTGTTATTGCTCATCGCCATCCTGACCGGGCTCCGGAACAAACTAGCGCTTAGGAGAAATGTGTTTGAGATCAGCTTTGTCCTGTTTTACGCCTGGAACCTGCTTAGTTGTCTTTGGGCCACCTCCTTCCCGGAAGCCATTATACAGGCGCAACTGGTTTTCCTGGGATTTGCCGTTTTCCTGATCGTCTCAGCCTATCTTCGGAAAAACGACGGATTTGAAGGCTTGTTCATCAAAGTCCAGTTGATTGTCCTGGTGTTTTCTTTCGGGCTGGTTTTGTTTAAATTGGCCACCATCGAGTTCTTCGATCCTTATAAAATCCGTTCCATCTCGGCTAACAACAATCTCTACTCCGGTTTTCTGCTGATCTCCCTTCCGCTCATCCTGACCGGCTATTCCATCCACCGGGGATTCTGGAAATACCTCTCGGCAGTAGTGGCTGTCGGCTGCCTCTTTTCTATCATCATCATACAGAGCAGGGCAGTTTACCTGGGGGTGTTTGCGGCCGGACTCATTACTTTCTCTTTCATCCTTTTCCGGTATCGCAGCGTATTTACGAAACGAAATATCCTGGTCGGGATGGCTTCATTCGTCCTATTATCCATCCTGGTAGCGGTGTTCTATCTTTCGCTGGATCAGACGAGACGGAGCTACTTCCTGAGCAAGATCCCGGTGTGGCAGTACATTGGGTCTTATGAAAATCCCGACGCCGACCGGTTGCGGCGAAAGCTGGAAACGGAGAAAGACAACCTTTCCGGCATAGCTCCTTTCGACTTCTCGGAAGACTTTTATGAAACGGCCAACCTGCGGATCATCTTCTGGAAGAAATCTCGCTGTCTGATAGCCGGGCATCCACTACTTGGTGTGGGCGCCGGCAGCTGGAGGCTGACCATTCCTTCTTGCAGCACACCTCCGAATCCAGACCATACGGAAAAAAATTATACATACAGCCAACCGCATAATGAGTGGATCAGCACCTTTGCGGAACTTGGAATAGTAGGATTGATCCTGTTCCTTTTTCTCTTGATCGTCCCTGTAGGGATCCTGTTCTACAGACTTGCGCGGTCGGCGCCTAAACCAGATATTTCTGTGCTATTCTATGCCTCCTTTATAGTAGGATTTTACCTTTTTGCCGTGTTCGATTTTCCGCTGAAGCGGGTCGAGCACAACGTGTTGTTGTTCTCCATATTTGCATTTTTGTTGAATAAATCGCCGTTGAACTCCCAGGCGCCTTTGTTTTCGACGATCACTGCCAGGAATCTGTTTTCATGGACTTTGATCCTCCTGCTGCTTTTCACGGTGTTCGTGGCGGCAGCACGGATTAAAGGCGAATATTTTACGCTCCGGATGTTCCGGAATGAACGGAAAAACGACATCCAGGTGATTCGATATTGTAAACAAGCGGAAAATGCCTTTTACCGGATTACTCCCAATACCCTTCCGCTGGCCTGGTTTGAAGGGGTAGCCTGGCACCGGCTTGGGGATGTCCCAAAGGCGGCCGGTTGTTTCCGGCGGGCATTGCAATCAACTCCATATGAAGTGAGGGTACTGAACGATTACGGAATTTCCCTATACGCCTTGCAGGAGACGAAGGAAGCCAAGGTGGTATTACTGCAAAGCCTGGAAATCGATCCTTATTTTGACGACGCCAAATTGAACCTGGCCGCTATCTATTATCTCGCCCGGCAACGAGACAGTGCGTTGATTTACCTCAGTCGCTGCACTGATTCACAAAAGAAGCGGGATTTTCTGGAGGAGATGAAGTAAACATGCCCCAGGCCCTGGTGTTCATTCAACCTGTGCAAGAATGACGACGTAGTTTTTTCCGTATTTTTTTGCACATTTGGGACAGGTGGTGTACCACAGGTACATTTTTTTACTGGTCAGGCTTTTCGATTTGACAAGTGTTTCAAAGTCTTTACACCACTTCTTGGTATGACTAAAAGGTCCTTCATATACCTTGCTGAAAAATTTCCCGCTGATCGTTGTGTTTTCGGCTCCGGGGATTTCCTTGTCAACTGCAAAGTACAAATCCATGTTCCACTGTGAAGTATGGTCAGAAAGGCACAGGTAATCCGGCATTGTGGCTTCTGCCTTTCTTACTTTTTCATCAAGTCGTTTCATGACTTTAGTAAAATTCATAGGCATGTAGAACAGGGTACAGACTTTATCCCGGATGAATTTTTTGTTCTCCCAGGTAACGAATTTATCGTCCCAGGGTACAGGATCAAATTGTGGACAGCATGTCGATTGATCTTCATTGTGTGTTGTCATAATAATCTCCTTTTTTTTGTTAATATTTCACTGGTTTTTTGTTAATTGAGTGGTTATTCGATCTTCAGTTTATGACGACCAACGGTTGG
>JAZDGR010000041.1:0-2004 GCA_043806735.1 bacterium
CACCAGTCACCAGTCACTAGTCACCAGTCACCAGTCACTAGTCACCACTGACGAGCTTGTCGTTAAGTACATCCTGAATCCCCGCGTCGACAACGAATTGCTGAAACCGTTTCATTCTTACTTCCTCCAGGTGTTTGATCCGGATTTTATTCAGCGGGCAAGGAAGGATCCGGATGTACTCAGGCAATGGATCAAATCGACCATTATCCCCGATGAGAAGTCCAATTACAGTCGGGCACCGGTTACGCCGCGGGGAGTTTTCGACCTGAAAGTGGCCGATTCCCATTCCCGCGACATATTTTTTGTTGCTGTCTGCCGTAGCTTCGGGATCCCATCCCGGCTGGAGCCGGCAACGCGGATACCTCAATATTATCAGGATAGCGCCTGGCACGACCTCTTTTTTGAGGAACAGCTTGCGGAACCGGAACGCAACGTCAGGCTGAAGCTGATCAATGATCCTTCCAACACGGTAAAGCCGGAATACAATATTCATTATACGGTCGAACAAAACAAAGAGGGCTTTTACCGGACCCTGGATTACGAGAACAGTTTGCTGGTGCAGGCTTTTCCGGTTGAACTCAACCTCCTCCCGGGGTCCTACATGGCTGTGACCGGCACGCGGTTATCCGACGGAACGGTTTTATCCAGGATATTCCTGATACATCTCGAAGCCGGGAAACCGTTTGACCTGGTTCTGACACTGCGAAAAGACCTGAATCCGCCGCCAGTATATGGGTCTTTCGTCATTGGTCAATTAGAAAATGAATTAAAGGAAGCAGGGATCAAAGTCAGACTTGCCAACGGATTGATTCTGGCCTGGATGGAGCCGGATAAAGAGCCGACGAAGCATTTCATTGCCGACCTGAAACAGAAAGCTTCCGAATTCGGGAAATGGAAGGGTTCTATCATCCTTTTCTTTTCGAAACAGCAGGAGATGGAACCATTCATAAAGCGGGAAAAATCCGGTCTTTCCCCGAACGTTTTCTGTGCGCTTTTTGACGCGCTTCCATTCAGCCGCTTAACCCAGTCGCTCGATATGCCTTTGTCGGGGGGCCTCCCTGTTGTGATTTACGTGAACCCTGAAGGGATTATCAATTACTTTTCCGAAGGGTACCGGATCGGGATTGGGGAGGAACTGGTCAAATTGATCAATAGGTGACAATAATGAAAATAATAAGCGGTGGTCAAACCGGAGTAGATCGTGCAGCGCTTGATTTCGCTCTTGAACATAAGATGCCTTGTGGAGGATTCTGCCCCCGGGGCCGTCTCGCCGAAGATGGCCGCATCCCGGATCACTATCCCCTTCAGGAGACGGACAGTGCAGAATATGCTGAACGCACGGAAAAGAACATCCTGTCAGCCAACGGAACCCTGATCCTCTATTCCGGTATCATAACCGGAGGCACTCAATATACTTACCTCTTTTCAAAAACCGTAAAAAAGCCTCTCTTCCTGGTGAATACAGACCAACCCCTGCCACTAACACGATTTCAAAACTGGATGGCAATGCATAAAATTCGTACACTAAATATCGCCGGCCCCCGCGAAAGTCAACATCCCGGGATTTACAGAACCACCCTCGAAGTGCTGCAGAAACTCATTTTAAAGTCCACCTGATATCCCACCTTCAGAAACAAAATAGCCGGCTACATATCCCTGAGTTTTAGCGACGAGTACGAATTCCGGCTTGTACAGGAGTACTATAGAGGATACTTTTGTACGAGTGAAACTATTGACAACACGATACCAGTAAATTCTCTCATCATCTGTTGAAAAGAGGCTGTCACTGACCTGGCAGCCTTTTTCTTTTCGCAAAAGCGGGCAGAAACTTAAAAATAGTTAAATTTGCAGCCTTAAATGGCTCCGTAGCTCAACTGAATAGAGCATCTGACTACGGATCAGAAGGTTGGGGGTTTGAATCCCTCCGGGGTCACACAGATAATCAACCACTTACAATTAATAATTTGTAGGTGGTTTTCTTTAAAAGGGGTACTCATTTTCCTT
>JAZDGR010000042.1:0-17831 GCA_043806735.1 bacterium
GCGCTTCAGGTACAAGAATACCAAAGCCCGGCAGGTTCAGTCGAGAGTGAGGATGCTGGAGAAAATGGATGCGGTGGAGATTGACCTGATTGATGACAACTCCATTCATTTTGCTTTTCCCCAGGCTCCCCATTCGGGAAAGATCATTTTTGAAGCAAAGAAACTCGGAAAGGCATATCCGCAGAAGGAGGTGCTGAAAGGACTGGATTTCCAGGTGATCAGGGGAGATCGGATCGCTTTTGTCGGCCGGAACGGGGAGGGAAAGACGACCCTGGCCAAGATCATCGCCGGACAGATGGAGCACGAAGGCCGCCTGCAATTCGGGCATCAGGTAATCAAAGGATATTACGCACAGGACCAGGCCGATACCCTGGATCCTGAAAAAACCGTGTTCAAGACCATCGACGACATCGCGGTAGGGGATATCCGGCCAAAGATCCGGACGATCCTCGGGAGTTTCCTGTTTTCAGGGGACGAACCTGAAAAAAAGGTAAAAGTGCTCTCGGGGGGGGAGAAGTCGAGGCTATCGCTGGCGAAACTTCTTTTGACGCCCTATAACCTGCTGATCCTGGATGAACCGACCAACCACCTCGACATGCGGTCGAAAGACATCCTGAAAAACGCTTTGCTTCAGTTTACAGGGACCCTCCTCATCGTTTCACACGATCGCGATTTTCTCCAGGGGCTGACCAACCGGGTCTTCGAGTTTCGGAACCAGGGCATCCGGGAGTACATCGGGGATATCTATGATTTTCTGGAACAGCGGCGGTTACGAAGTTTGTCGCAGTTAGATCTCCCGCTTCAGCCAAACCGGCTTCCGGAGAGTGAAGAGACAGCTTCCGGGAACAAAGCTGCCTGGGAACGGAAAAAATCCCAGGAACGGGAAGTCCGTAAGATCCGGACGCAGATTGACCGGTGCGAAAAGGAAATTGAGGCGTTGGAAAACGGAATTAAAGAAACGGAAAAGATGCTGGGGAATCCGGAGCAATATCCGGAGAAATTTGCGGAAGGCAGGCTTTACCAGGAATATGAGGCGTTGAAAAAACGGTTGCAGGAAGAGCTGGAACGATGGCAAGCCCTCCATAAGCAGTTAGATGCTATACCTCGCGATGAATAAGCTCTTTGGCCAGACTCCGCAAGCCGATCTTGAGTGCCTCATCCACCTCAACCAGATCCAGGTAATACATGGCCTTTTTCAGGTATTCTTCGATGATCTCGTGGGTCAGTACTTCCACGTTTAAACGGGCGTAAATCTCCCGGATGCCGGATACCTTTTCTTCCGGCCTGATCTGAGGATCGCGGAAGAGGGTCCGCAACGCCTCCAGCGTTTCCCCCTGAGCAAGTTCAAAGGTTTTGAGGTAGAGGAACGTTTTTTTATTTGTAACGATATCACCACCAATCTCTTTACCGAATTTGGAGGTATCGCCGAAGGCATCGAGCAGGTCATCCTGTAACTGAAAAGCCATCCCCAGGTTTTCGCCGAACTTGTAGATGTTTTCGGCATCGGCTTCCCTTGCTCCCGCCATGATGGCCCCCACTTTGACACAGCAGGCAATGAGAACGGCCGTTTTCAGGCGGATCATCAGGGTATAATCCTCCAGGCTGACTGTCTCACGGGTTTCGAAGTTCATGTCGTATTGCTGGCCTTCACAAACCTTACGTGCAGTGTCGTTGAAGGTAGCAAGCACGTCGGGAAGTTTCGACGGGGCCACCCGGCACACATACTCATAAGCCATTACAAACATCGTATCTCCCGAGAGGATTGCGACGTTGGAGTTCCATTTAGTATATACGGTGGGTGTGCCCCGGCGTAAAGGTGCCTGATCCATGATGTCGTCGTGGAGAAGGGTGAAGTTGTGAAAAATTTCGACTCCAATGGCCGGATTCATTGCTTCGTCGGGATCACCTCCGAACAGTTCGCACGAAAGCAGCACCAACAAAGGTCTCAGGCGCTTTCCTCCCTGCAACAAGGCATATTCAATAGGATCGTACAACTCCTGCGGAACATCCAGGAATTTCCCGACCGGGAAGGCATCCTGGATCTTTTTCATCAGGTATTCGGTTGAAGGCATATAGTAAGATCAGATAATCGAACCGTTCAGTTTCATCAGGTACTCTCCGTAACCGCTTTTCAGCAACGGTTTGGCCAGTTCATGGAGCTGTTCCCGCGAGATGAATTTCATCCGGTAGGCAATCTCTTCGATGCATCCGATCTTCAGTCCCTGGCGGTTCTGAACCACCTCCACGAACTGCGCTGCCTGCAGCAACGATTCAAAGGTGCCGGTGTCAAGCCAGGCGATGCCGCGCCCCAGAACCCCCACCTTCAGCTTTCCCTGCTCCAGGTAAACCCGGTTCACATCGGTGATCTCGTATTCGCCACGTGCGCTGGGCTTGCTGTTTTTCGCGACCGCCACCACCGAGTTGTCGTAAAAATATAAACCGGGAACCGCGTAGTTAGACTTTGGCTGTTTGGGTTTTTCTTCAATCGAACGAGCTTTAAACTTGTCGTCGAACTCCACCACGCCATACCGTTCGGGATCCTGTACATGGTAGGCAAACACCACCCCTCCGTCGGGGTCGTTGTTCTCCTGGACCAGCGAATAGAGCCCGTTTCCGAAAAAGATGTTGTCGCCGAGAATCAGGGCAACCTTCTCCTTCCCGATAAACTCTTCGCCGATTACAAACGCCTGCGCCAGTCCGTTCGGAATCGCCTGCTCGGCATAGGAAAAGCGGCATCCAAGCCGGATTCCGTTACCGAGCAGCTTCCGGAAATGCGGCAGGTCGTGAGGCGTGGAGATGATCAGGATTTCCCGGATGCCCGCCATCATCAGCACCGACAGGGGATAATAGATCATCGGTTTATCGTATACCGGCATCAGCTGTTTACTCACCGCCAGGGTGAGTGGATGTAATCGCGTTCCGGCTCCCCCGGCAAGAATGATACCTTTCATAAAAAGGAGAATTTGGGGTAAAGATAATGTTTTTTGAATTGCCCCTAAGTCCCCTTTAGGGGATTTAGGGGCAAAAAGGGTTTGGGGGCAAGCGTCGATTTAGGGGGAATTTGGCTTGTTTTCCTCCTCCGCCGGCATTTCCACATCGACGAAGTCCGTCTCTTCCGGTTCTTCCAACATTTCGACCAACGGTTTCTCGAAGGCTTTGGTGGTGCTCCATTTGTCGAGGGTGAGGATCATGGAAGGCAGAATAAAGAGGTTGAGCAATCCGGCTACCAGCAGGGTGAAAGAAACGAGGAATCCGAGCGCCTGGGTGCCTCCAAAAGAGGAGAGGACAAAGATCCCGAACCCGAAGAACAGCACGGTAGACGAGTAGATCATGCTGTATCCGGTCTCCTGCAATGCGGAGATCACGGAATAGGGGATGTTGCGGTTGGAATGTTTAAGTTGCAGGCGGTATCGGGAGAGGAACTGGATTGAGTTGTCTACGGAGATCCCCAGCGCGATGCTGAAGATCAGGATGGTGGAGGGTTTGATCGGGATGCCGAGGAACCCCATCAGCGCACCGGTCATCAGCTGCGGGATCAGGTTGGGGATCAACGAGATGATGATCATCCTCCAGGAGGTGAAGAGAAAGGCCAGCAGGATGGCAATCCCGACAATAGCCAGGATGATGCTTTCAAAGAGGTTCCGGATCAGGAAGTTGGTCCCTTTCATGAAGACGATGCTGGTACCGGTGAGGGTGACCTGATATTTCTCCGGGTTAAAAATGGTGTCGATCACCGTTCTGACATTTTTCCGGATGCGTTCGATATCCTTAGTTCCGACGTTCGCTATCTGCACGCTGATCCGGGTAACCTGGAAATTGGTGTCAATAAAATTCTTGATCAGGGTCCGCTTTTTGGATTTCAGTTCGGGGATGTAACTGCCCATAAACGCGAGTTCGTTGGAGCTGGGCAGCTCATAATAAGCGGGATCGCCGCCGTAGAAGGTCTGTTTCGCCGATTTGATGACTTCCACGATCGACAGCGGTTTTGAAAGCTCTGGGTACGTTTTGAGGGAGTCCTGAAGCCGGTCGATCCGGTTGAGGGTGGAAAGGGTGAGTACTCCTTTCTTCTTTTTCGTATCGATGGTGATCTCGAGCGGCATGATCCCCTTAAAGTTCTTTTCAAGGAACATCAGGTCCTGGTACAGTTTATCCCCCTGCGGGATGTCATCGACGATGCGTCCGCTGGTGGTTAATCTGGTCACCCCGACAATCCCGACAACCACCATGACTCCCGTGATACTGTAAATGATGTTCCGGTATCCGGTAACCCAGATCACCGTTTTGTCAATAATGGCACGGGCAATGCTCTCTTCCTGGTGTTTGACATCTTTCAGCCGGGGAGGCGGAAGGTAGCTGAAGAAGATCGGGACCAGGGTCAGCGAGAGAGCATAAACCACCATGATGTTGATGGCGGCAATAGCGCCAAACTCAACCAGCAGGCGGTTGTTGGTGATGGTGAATGCCGCGAAGCCCATGGCTGTAGCTGCATTAGTAAGCAGGTTGGCATTGCCGATCCGTTGAATGACCCGCGATAACGATTTCACTTTGTTCTGGTGAAGCCGGTATTCGTAATGGTATTTGTTGAGCAGGAAGATGCAATTTTCCACCCCGATGACAATGAGCAGCGGCGGGATGATCGCGGTCAGTATGGTGATCTTGTATCCGAAAAGACTCATCATCCCCAGCGCCCACACCACGCTGATCACCACGATGATGACCGGGTAGAGGACCGCTTTGAACGAACGGAAGAAAATATAGAGGAAGATCGCGGCGATCGCCAGGGCAAGAAAGACAAAAAGTTTCATCTCGTCTTCCAGCATCTTGGAGGTGACCGTACGGATGAAAGGCAACCCGGAATAATGGATTTCCGTGTGGTACTTCTCCCCGAACTGGTTGGTCACTTCCCGAATCTGGTTGATCAGGTTGATGCGCTGTTTCGTGTTCAGCAGCTGTTTATCGAGGGTTACGGCGATGAGCGTGACGCCGGTCTCTTTGTTGATTACCAGGTGGTCGTAAAATGGGAGGGAATAGATCCGTTCCTTTATGGAATCAAGCTGGGCCTGCGACCGGGGTTTATCCGGGGTAAGCGGAATGAATTCAAATTTTTTCAGGGAATCGTTTTTCACCAGGTTGTACAACCGTGTGATGGAGACCACCTCTTCCACCCCCGGCACTTTCTTGATCTTCTCCGAAAGGTCGAACCAGTCGTTGAACTCGTTGAGCCGGAAGAGGTTCGTATCCTGGATGCCGATAAAGAGCACGCTCCCGTCTTCCCCGAATTGTTTTTTAAACTCTTCGTAAACAATGTAGGTTGAGTCACTGGAGGGCAACACGCGCGCCATCTCGTACGAGAGCTTCACGTCGCTGGCCATGTACGACATGAAAGCCGTGATGGCAAAAATCACGATGAGGATCTGAAGCCGGTTCCGAAGAATTTTCCTGACCAGAAATGTCCACACAGAGGTGTTGATTTGAGCTTGCGAATTTAAGATTATTCGGCAGGAATCCCTCAAGAAATTCCCGGTAAATCGTTCCAAAGTTTTAATTTTGTCCAATAATACCTTTGTGAGGCTTTGTGTTATCCTTGGTGAAAGTGTTAATGATCGATGAGGTGCATCCCCTGATCGCAGAAGAGCTGGCTGCAAACGGGTTTGCGTGTGATTTTTTTCCGGATTATCAGCGGGAAGATTACCTTCGGATTATCGGTCAATATACGGGAGTGATCGTCAGGAGCAAGATCCGGATGGATAGGGAGATCCTGGAGAAGGCCATCAACCTGAAGTTCATCGGCCGGGTGGGGTCGGGACTGGAAAACATCGATGTGGATTATGCAGAGCAGGCGGGTATCGTCTGTCTCAACTCACCGGAGGGGAACCGCGATGCCGTAGGGGAGCATACCCTGGGGATGTTGCTTTCGCTGCTGAATCATCTTAACCGGGCCGACCGGGAGATCAGAAAGGGGCTGTGGATCCGAGAAGGGAACCGCGGGATGGAGATCAAAGGCAAAACCATCGGGATCATCGGGTACGGGAACATGGGCAGCGCATTCGCCCAAAGACTCAAAGGATTTGAAGCCAACGTGATCTCCTACGATAAATACAAGCAGAACTATTCCGACGGAAATACCCGGGAAACCACGCTGGAAGAGATCTTCGAAACGGCAACTATCGTGAGCCTGCATATCCCGCTCACGGAAGAGACTACCTACCTAGTTGACACTGCTTTTCTGGAGAAGTTCCGGAAACATATCTGGCTGATTAATACCTCTCGTGGCAAGGTGGTAAAAACCTCAGACCTGATAGAGGCGCTTAAGTCGGGAAGGATACAGGGAGCGGCCCTGGATGTGCTGGAATATGAAGACAGCTCATTTGAAGCGTTGTCCAAAGATTTACCGGCCGATTTTAAATACTTGATGGAAGCCGATAATGTGATCCTGACTCCCCACATCGCCGGTTGGACGTTCGAGTCGAACATCCGGTTGGCTACGGTACTGGTTGAAAAGATTCTGACATATTGGAAAGAATCGAACACAGATGACACGAAAAGACAGATTAACGCAGATATTATCCGTGAAAATCCGTAGTCATCCGTGTCATCCGCGTTCTATTCTTTAAGGAAAAGAAAAAAACGATAAGTTTGTGTCAAAATTCTTGATGTTATGAAGCAGGAAAACAAGCTGTTTGAAGGAAAAACCCTGGCGATCCTTTCCGGTGGCGGCGACACACCGGCCGTCAACTCGAGCATTGAAGCGGTTCGCAACCGGGCCTCTTTGTTGGGATTTAAGGTGTATGGCATCCGGAAGGGGTGGAAAGGTCTGCTGGGCGACGGCGACGTGGTGGACCTGACCAACCAGCCTTATGACGGATGGTACGGCGGCACCGCGCTCCGCTCCAGCCGGACCAATCCGTTCCCTTCGATGAAAAATCCTGAAAGCCGTGTTCCCCAGGTACTGCGGAACCTGGAAAGATATAAGATCGACGTGCTGGTGACTATCGGCGGCGACGATACCAACGGCGCTGCCAAACGGCTGTTCGAGACCGAAGGCATCCCTGTAATCGGGTTTCCCAAGACCATTGACAACGACTTGCGTACCCGCACCATTCACAATTATAATGGAAAAGAGATCGAGGCGGTACTGTGTCCTGGTTTCCCTTCGGCCGCCAAAGCCGTTGCCGAATTTGCCGCCTGCATCAAAACCACGACCGAGTCCCACTCCCGCATCCTCGTGCTGGAGGTGATGGGGCGCGATGCCGGCTGGCTGACGGGCACCGCGATCTTCGGAGGCGCCGGGCCCCTGGCGTTGATACCCGAAGTGGAGATTACCAAAGAACGGAAAGAGTTTTTCCTGGAAACGGTCAAGGAGCATTACATGCGTTCTCCCAAGAAGTGCCTGGTGATCCCGGTTTCGGAAGGGGTGAGATGGTACGATGAGAAAACCGGGAAGGTCGACGTCGTGTATGCCAGCTCCGAAATAGACGAATACGGACATCCCCGGTTTGGAGGCATCAGCGGGGTGATCGCTTCGGAGATCTCCAACAAACTCGGCATCGAAGCCCGCGCCCAGATCAGCGGATATTATGCCCGGTCGGGCCATTGCCGCCATTACGACCGCCGGCTGACTCAAACCCTGGCCGACAAGATCGTGGATCTTCTCCTGAGGGAAGATTATGGCATGATGCCGGTACTTAAGCGGATGGTGCCGTTTGCGGAGGTGGAAGAGTTCAACACGACTGCGATTGACATGGGGAGGGTGGGGAATAAACCCCTGCCGGAAGAGTATTTTGACCTCAACACATTTTCCTTTACAGATGCTTACATCCATTTCCTTGAGATGGTGATGGAACAACCCGATTTCGAAGAATTCCGGTACGATTTCCCGGTCGTGATCCCGGAATAAATGTAAATTACTTGACAACCAGGTGAACGGTGTTCCTCGTCTTCTGCTCCAGGAGGACTTCCCGGCCGGAAATAATACGCCGGATGGCGTCATCGTTGTAATGGCGGATGGTGTATAGCGTAAGCCCTTCGTTGTACCGGACCTCAAACGCTTTCTTCAGTTCCAGCAGCAACGGCTTGATCTTGACGGGATCGTGATCTGCACAAACCGAAAAGCTGATGGCCGAAAGTTGCATCACGTTGGCTTTGACATGAAGGTTGGCCAGGATGGTAAAGATCTGGCTGAGGTTCTCCTCCACGATGAACGAAAAATCGCGGGGAGAGATGGAGATGAGCAATTGATTTTCTTTCCGGATAAAAACAGGGATGGAAATTTTCCACTCATCCATAGCTCTCACCAGAGTTCCTTCGGCTTCAGGGTTGAGAAAACTCTTCACATAGAGCGTGATATTCGCATTCTCCAGCGGCTTGATGGTTTTAGGGTGGATCACCGTAGCCCCGTAGTAAGCCAGTTCCACCGCTTCGTGAAAGGAAAGAGTATCGATCTTTTCAGGATGCTCGAACCATTTGGGATCGGCATTCAACACTCCCGGTACATCCTTCCAGATGGTAATGCTCTTAACCCGCATACAGTAACCGATGATGGCGGCGGAGAAATCGGACCCTTCCCTGCCAAGAGTGGTTGTTCGACCTTCGGGATCGCAGCCGAGAAATCCCTGCGTCAGCCCGATATTGCCTTTGCCTCCCAGGAAGAAGGGAAAGAGGTACCGCTGGATGGCCAGTTGGGTCTTTCTCCAGTCGATACGGGCATCGCGGAAAGTACTATCGGTGCGGATCAGGCCGGTGGCCGGAAAGAGGGTGTTGGGAATCCCCTCCAGCGACAGGAAATGATGCAGGATGGCCGTGGAAACCAGCTCCCCGAAACAAACCACCCGGTCATAGGTCTCATCATAACTTCCCGCCGGACCGGTCCGCAACACTTCACGCAACGATTCGAACAGCTGTTCCACTTCGGGGAAAACAGGATGTGAGCGGTCGGCAAACAGCTCTTCCAGGATCCCTTGATGAAAATCCCTGACTTTGTAAAACCTTTCCACCATGGAAGCGGCATCTTTTGCCATGTAATGATGGAGGATCTCCTCTATCGCATTGGTCGTTTTCCCTATCGCCGACAGGATCAGCATCATCGATCTTCCCGGGTAGTGATTCAGGATACGGGCTACGTTGCGCACTCCTTCTGCCGAATTGACGGAAGCGCCGCCGAACTTAAAGACTTCTACATTCATAACCCTGCAAATTTAAGGAATAGTTTCATGGGAAACCCCCGGATTTTCGTAACTTTGCGCCCCTTCCCTGAACCGTTGTGAGCATTCTCGAACCGGCATCCCTTTTTGCAGAAGATTCCCGAAATCTGAAGCTGGCCGCGGCTCTGACCCAGGGCGGATCCCTCCGGATTCACCTGAAAGGATTAGTCGGATCATCCCGCGCTTTTACCGCCGCTACCCAGTTCCGGAAGGTCCCGGCCCTATACCTGTTCATACTTCCGGATAAAGAGACCGCTGCCTATTTTTTCAACGACCTGGAACAGATTCTCGGAGATCGGCAGCTGAAACCCGGGGAGAAAAAGGTTCTCTTCTTCCCTTCCTCCTACAAACGCGGATATATATCCGGAGTGCGCGATAACCAGGGATTACTTTTGCGTACCGAGGTGCTGAACCGACTGCACCGGGGAGAGACAGAATCTATGCTGGTTACGTTCCCGGAAGCCCTTTCGGAAAAGGTGGTAGACAGGCATTTTTTTGAGAAGCATACGCTGAAGCTGAGATGTGGGGAAGCGGTTTCATTGGATTTTATCCTGGACCTGCTGGTCGAATATGAATTCGAACGGACCGACTTTGTGCTGGAACCGGGACAATTTTCCCTTCGCGGAGGACTGATCGATCTCTACTCCTTCTCCGGAGAACATCCTTACCGGATCGAGTTCATCGGGAACAAGGCGGCTTCCATCCGTTCTTTTGACCCGGCCACCCAACTCTCCATCGAAGCCCTGGCGGAGATCACCATTGTCCCCGACATCCGGATCGATCCCGAAAAACGAATCGATTATACCCCTCTTCTCACCTTTCTTCCGGAGAGATCAATCATCTGGACCGAAGATCTAGCTTCCCTGGTCGATCTCTTTGACCGGGTAGCCGTGAACGACCTCTTTCTCGATGGCAACGGATTTCTGAAATTCCTGCAGAGTTATCCACTCGTGGAATCGGGACATCGCCCGATGTTCCATCCCGGCATGGAGATCTCGTTTCATACCACCCCGCAACCTTCCTTCAATAAGAACTTTGACCTGCTGATCGAACATCTGCGGAAAAATTCGGAAGAGAGGTACCGGAACATCCTTTTATCCGACAACCCCAAGCAAAGCGAACGGTTGCTATCCATCCTGGAGGATGTGCAGGCAAAGCTTCCCGGGAAAACCCCCATTGAATATACTTCGCTCTGTTACCCGGTCCATGAAGGCTTCGCCGACCATGACCTGAAAGCAGTTTTCTACACCGACCACCAAATCTTTGAGCGGTACCACCGGTATCGTTTGCGTGATGGATATGCGGGGAAAGAGGCGTTGACGCTGAAAGAGCTGTACGATCTGACCCCCGGAGATTATGTGACCCATATCGATCACGGAATTGGCCGGTTCGACGGACTGGAAAAACTCGTCAATGACGGCAAGGAGCAGGAAGCCATCCGGCTGATATACAAAAACAACGACATCCTGTACATCAGCATCCACTCGTTACACCGGATTTCAAAATATACCGGAAAAGAGGGAGCCGTTCCCACGCTGAACCGTCTGGGTTCGGATTCGTGGAATAAGCTGAAGGCCCGCACGAAAGCCCGGGTCAAAGACATCGCCAAGGACCTGATCAAACTTTATGCCGAGCGGAAAGCCACACAGGGGTATCCCTGTGCCCCCGACAGTTACCTGCAAACCGAGCTCGAAGCCTCCTTTATCTATGAAGACACTCCCGATCAGATCAAAGCCACGCAGGATGTGAAAAAAGATCTCGAAGCATCATTCCCGATGGACCGGCTGATCTGCGGGGATGTCGGTTTCGGGAAGACGGAGATTGCCATCAGGGCCGCATTTAAAATGGTGGCCGAGAGCAGGCAGGTGGCGATCCTGGTCCCGACCACAATCCTGGCCCTGCAGCATTTCAAGACGTTTACCGACCGGTTAATGGATTTCCCGTGCAAGGTGGATTACATCAACCGGTTCAAGACTGCTAAAACGCAAAAGCGAATCCTGGAGGAGCTGGCTTCAGGGAAGCTCGACATCCTGATCGGAACCCACCGGCTGCTAAGCAAGGATATAATATTTAAAGACCTCGGACTATTGATCATCGATGAGGAGCAAAAGTTTGGGGTATCTGCCAAGGAGAAGATCCGGCAGCTGCGGGTCCATGTGGATACGCTCACCCTTACGGCGACGCCGATTCCCCGTACCCTGCAGTTTTCGCTCATGGGCGCCCGCGACCTGTCGATCATCAACACCCCGCCTCCCAACCGCTATCCGGTTCAAACCGAGATCCATCCTTTCCGGGAGGAGGTCATCCGGGATGCGATCAGGTGTGAGATTTCCAGGGGAGGGCAAGTCTTCTTTGTGAATACGCGCGTGCAAAATATCCTGGAAGTGGCCGGGATGATCCAGCGGCTGGTCCCCGACTGCAGCGTAGCCGTAGCGCACGGACAGATGGAAGGGGCCAAACTGGAACGGGTCATGCTCGACTTCATCGAAGGGGATTACGACGTGCTGGTAGCCACGACCATCATTGAATCAGGACTCGATATTCCCAATGTCAATACCATCCTCATCAACGATGCGCATCATTACGGACTGAGCGACCTTCACCAGTTGCGCGGACGGGTTGGACGGTCCAACAAGAAGGCCTTTTGTTACCTGATGGCCCCGGCGATGTCGACCCTGACCGACGAAGCTCGGAAACGGTTACGCGCCATCGAGGAGTTTTCCGAACTGGGAAGCGGATTCAACATTGCCATGCGGGATCTCGACATCCGGGGAGCAGGGAATATCCTGGGCGCCGAGCAGAGCGGCTTCATCACGGAGATCGGATTTGAACTGTACCACAAGATTCTCGACGAGGCCATCCTCGAGCTGAAGGAGCAAGAGTTTAAGGAGCTCTTTCACGCGGAGCATCCCACGGAATTTGTGCGCGATTGCGTGATCGAAACCGATCTGGAGATCCTCATTCCCGATCATTACATCACTTCAATAGCAGAACGGTTAAACCTCTATAAAGAGCTGGATTCCATCGAATCGGAAGAAGAACTGGAACGATTCGGAGCCCGGCTAACCGACCGGTTCGGAGCATTGCCTGAGCAAACAAAAGAGCTGATCCATACCATCCGCCTTCGCCGGCTGGCGAAAAGCATCGGCTTCGAGAAGCTCGTGTTACGAAACGGCAGGCTGGCGGCTTATTTCCCCTCCGATCCGGCATCGGGATTTTACCAGTCGGCACAGTTTGTTTCCATCATTGAGTTCATCAAAAACAATCCGGTCTATTGCCGGATGAAGCAGGACCGCGACCGGCTCTCCCTTGTTTTCCGGGAGGTGCCTGGTATTGAAGCAGCCATTTCAAGACTTTCGGTTTTCTCATCCCTATCTTTCTCTACGCCCTCTGCGGAGAACTGAACATTAATCCATTTTGCAGGTAAAAAGTAATACCTGGTTCATTTCTTTTTTATAAATTTGAGCAGTTTCAGGAAGTACCGTTATTTACCCCTGCCCATGGAATTTTTTATTCTCGGACTGTTAATCCTCATCAATGGCATCTTCTCCATGTACGAGATTGCACTGGTCTCCTCCCGTGAAAGCCGGCTAGCCGAGAGAGCCCAATCGGGCAGCAAGGGGGCCAGGATAGCCATGGGCCAACTGAAAAATATCGAAGATTTCTTGTCCACGATTCAGATCGGGATCACGTTGGCAACCATTCTGGCCGGAGCCTATGGAGGGGTGGAGATTACCGAAAAAATTTACCCGTATTTGCAGGGGATCCGCATGGATCCGGATATTTTACACGGACTGACCGTGACATTTGTCGTGATCCTGGTTACCTATTTTACTCTTGTGTTCGGAGAGACTGTTCCCAAGTCCATCGCATTCAAGAACCCTGAGTCCATTACCATTTCTCTTGCCCCATTCATGAAGGGGGTTGCCACCGTTTTGCATCCCCTGGTTTGGGTGCTGAGCATGTCCACCAAAGGGATCATGAAACTGTTTGGAGTGAAAGCCAGTACCGAACCTCACATCACGGAGGGGGAGCTCAAACTGATGATCCGGCAAAGCTCCGAGCATGGCGTCATCGACAAACAGGAATCGGAGATCATCAAAGATGTACTGAGTTTCGGATCGAAAACCGCCTTTTCCATCATGACGCCCCGGATTGACATCCGGTGGATCGAACTCGGGATGACCAAAGAGGAGATCCTGGCGTTCATTTACGAAACGGGATATTCCAAATACCCTGTCTGTGAAGGTTCACTTGACCAGTTGAAAGGGATCCTGATCGTGAAAGATATTCTTCGTATCTTAGAAGACCACGAATCCCTCGACCTCTCTTCCATTCTCTCCGAGCCGCTCTATCTGCCTGAAAACCTCCCGTCGTCGAAAGTGCTGGAAAAATTCCGGGAACATAAGATCCACATTGCCATTGTGGTGGATGAATACGGATCGGTAGAGGGGCTCATCACCCTTCACGACCTGGTGGAGCACATCTTGGGTGATCTTCCCGATCTGACCGATAAGGAACCTCCCGATTATGAGCAAAAATCCGACGGATCCTACCTCGTCAACGGCAGCATGAATTTCTGGGAGTTTGCCGAGATGCTGGAGATCCCCGACCTTGACGATGAAGAGTTTGAGGAGGAGGCACGGAATTTCTCTACGGTCGGAGGGTTGGCCATGTATTCCCTGGGCAACATTCCCCAGGTTGATGATACATTTCAGTTCGGGGGATTCGACTTTGCCGTTCTGGAGATGGATGGAAACCGGGTGGCGAGGCTCTCTGTCCGCCCGTCTCAATCCATTAATAACGTATTCCAAGCCTAAAAAAAACCGCCGTGTCAGATAGTTTAGTCATCATCCCGACTTACAACGAAAAGGAAAATATCGAAGCCATCATCCGGAAAGTCTTTTCCCTTGAGAAGGCTTTTGACATGCTCATCGTGGAAGACAATTCGCCCGACGGAACTGCAACTATCGTCAGGTCACTGATGCAGGAGTTCCCCGGCCGTTTGTTCATGGAAGAACGGAAAGGAAAACTGGGACTGGGAACCGCATACATTCATGGATTCAAATGGGCTTTGAAGAACGGGTACGAGTTTGTGTTTGAGATGGATGCCGACTTCTCGCACAATCCCGACGATTTGCCGCGGCTCTACGACACGGCAAAGAACCACGGCGGAGACCTGGTCATCGGATCCCGGTACATTACGGGTGTCAACGTCGTAAACTGGCCGATTGGGAGGGTACTGATGTCCTACTATGCCTCTGCCTATGTCAGGCTGATTACCCGCATGAAAGTACAGGATACCACCGCGGGCTTTAAATGTTACCGGAGCGAGGTCTTACGGGCCATCGACCTCGATAAAATTCACTTTACCGGGTACGCTTTTCAGATCGAGATGAAATTCACCACCTGGAAACTCGGTTTCAACATCATCGAGGTCCCCATCATTTTCACCGACCGCACGTTGGGGGAATCCAAGATGAGCAAAGGGATATTCAAAGAAGCCATACTGGGAGTGATTAAGCTTCGGCTCGAGAGTATGTTTCACCGGGTTCAAAGGTTGAACGGATAACATGAGAGGTTATCTCATTTGTAACGCCAACATTGTCAACGAAGGCAGGATCTTCGTTGGGGACGTGTTAATTGAGGGTGAAAGGATTGTGAAGGTTACCTCACCCCCTTCGCCCCCTCTCCTTGAGGAGAGGGGGTTGGGGGTGAGGCACATCGACGCTTCCGGCAAATACCTCCTCCCTGGCGTCATTGATGACCATGTGCATTTCCGGGAACCCGGACTTATCCCGAAAGGGGATCTTTACACCGAGAGCCGGGCTGCCGTAGCAGGCGGGGTCACCTCCTTCATGGATATGCCCAACACCGACCCGAAAACCACCACCCTGGAGCTGCTGGAGCAGAAAGTGGAGCTGGCAGCCTCGAAATCGCTGGCCAACTTCGCCTTCTTTCTGGGAGCGACCCCCGGCAACCTGGAAGAGATCCGCCGCGCCGATCCGCATAAGGTCTGTGGCGTGAAAGTATTCCTAGGCGCTTCAACCGGGAACATGCTGGTAGATGATCCGGCAATCCTGGAAAAGATTTTTCAGCATAGTCCCGTGCTGATCGCCATTCACTCCGAAGACGAAGGGATCATCCGGGAGAATCTCAGAATTTTCAAAGAGAAGTACGGGGAGGAGATCCCCATAGGAGCGCATCCGCTGATCCGGTCGGCCGAAGCCTGCTACCGGTCGTCGGAACAGGCCGTCAGGCTTGCCCGGAAACACGGATCACGGCTCCATATCCTGCACCTCTCCACGGCCCGGGAACTGGAACTACTGGACAGGGGGATGCCGCTGGCGGAGCGACACATCACAGGCGAAGTATGCATTCACCATCTGTGGTTCAACGATGCCGATTATGCAGAGCTGGGAGCCCTGATTAAATGGAATCCGGCCATCAAAAGCCGTTCCGATCAGGAAGCCCTGTTTCAAGCGGTGCTGGACGATACCATCGCCATTATTGCAACCGACCATGCCCCGCACCTGCGGGAAGAAAAAGCGAGGCCCTATCTCTCCTGTCCCTCGGGAGGCCCGCTGATCCAGCATTCCCTGGTTGCCATGCTGGAATTTCATCACCGGGGAAAGATCTCCCTGGAGAAACTCGTTCAGAAAATGGCTCATGATGTGGCTACCCTTTACCGGATTGAGAAAAGAGGCTTTATCCGGGAGGGATATTTCGCCGACCTTGCCCTCGTCGATCTGGATGCTCCCTGGACGGTGACCAAAGATAACCTGCTTTATAAATGCAGGTGGTCGCCTTTTGAGGGAAAGAGATTTACCTCATCTGTCAGTACAACCTGGGTCAACGGCCACCTGGTTTATAAAGACGGGCAGTTTGATGAAACAAAAAAAGGAAAACGTATCTTATTCAATCATGCATAACAGGAGGTTTTCGTTGAAACAATTTCCCGCGCGATGGCTGAGGTTTGGACTGCTTGCTACCCTGTTCTTCTCCCTTACCTCCTGCGCACACAAACAGAAAGTGGTGGAGGAGTCCTATCCCGACGGCACCCCGAAACGGGAATGTATCTACAGGGGGAGCGGGGATAAGAAAATTTTACTTTCAGAGACATTCTACTACCCCAACGGGCAGGTCCAGGTGACCGGGGGTTATAAAAACGGACAACGAAACGGATACTGGAAGTACTTTTACGAAAACGGAAATCTCTGGAGCGAAGGCTATTACAAGGAAGGCAAGAACCACGGGAAGCGGCTCACCTACTTCGAGAACGGGAAACTCAGGTATGAAGCCTGGTATGATGAAGATGAACGGACCGGCATCTGGAAGTTTTACGATACATCAGGAAAGCTGATCAAGGAGGTGGATTATTCCCGGAAGCCCTGATACTGCAATATAATATAGACCGGCAGGTGATCGCTGTACCCTCCCCGGTACCCTTTTTGAAACGTCCGGAAAGGGATATGTTCCCCGTCTGCATTTTTTTTCAGCATCCATTCCCGGATGAAGATATGTCCGTAAGGCGCCGGAATGACCGGCATGCGGGAGTTCTTCTTCACAAGCAAATTCCCCGAAGCGATGATCTGATCGAAGAGGTCCCAGTCCCTGAACCAAATGGTTCCCTGTTCTTTCTGGTAAAGGGGGTAAAAGAGGTTGTAGAGTTTCACTGATTCGGTTCTGCCGACCGGGGGCAAGGCACCCAGTCCGACTGCGACGCTCACGTCAGTGGGTTCATCATTCAGGTCGCCCAGGATCAGGATTGCGGTGTTCGGATTGAGAAGGAAGAGGGAATCTGTAACATGGCGTAGGATCCCGGCGGTCTCCATCCGTTTTGGCCGGGTCTTTTTTTCTCCTCCCGACCTCGATTTCCAGTGGGTCACGAACAGGTGCAGCGTATCACGGGCCGGCCCCAGCAGCCTGACATAAAGGATCACCCGGGTTCCCGGCTCCCGGGAAGCGGAAATCGCACGATAACCCAGGCAGGTGAACTTGTCTTTCCGGTAAAGCATGGCAACGTCAATCCCTCTTGGGTCTGACCCCTCCTTCAGGATGATCCGGTAAAGAGATTTCGATAATGGAGTATACTGGATCAGATCTTCCAGTACCTGCTTGTTCTCCACCTCGGCGAGGCCGATGACCGCCGGCTGGTCTAGGCTGTCGATAGCCGAAAGAACCCGTCCGATATTCCCGATCTTGTGGAAGTATTTGTCTGTGTTCCATTGGGTCTCGGCATCCGGGAGGAATTCATTGTCATTTTTGTGTTTATCGTCAATCGTGTCGAAAAGGTTCTCGACGTTGTAGAATACGATCTTTAATTGCTGTTTGTCTTTTTGGCAGATGCCTGAACCCAGGCACGCAAGAAAAAAGAAAACCAATGAAACTCTGAACATCACATGTGCCTCGGTGCCTTGGTGCCTCGGTGCCTTGGTGCCTCGGTGCCTCCGTACCTCCTAATCAATAATAATCACCAGGTACTTAGTAACACTCCAGAACGCCTTGGGATCTGTTATCTGAAGGGCCTGGACCAGTTTTTTATCGCCGGTCAGCTTGTAGGAAGAGGTCGGATGCTGGGAGATAACCTCTGCTTTCTTGCTCAGGATAGGGATCTCAGTGGTCTTCCGG
>JAZDGR010000043.1:0-4848 GCA_043806735.1 bacterium
AAAGACCTGCACGATACCACGCTTTTCTCCGCAAGGAAACTGGGGGTCAAGCCACTGTGGATCAGTCCGGGAAAACATTTGATCCGGCTGGACAGGATCTACGTGGCAGATGGCCAGTTTCAGTTGCTCACCCACCGGGGAGACTCGGTACTTAACCTCCAGTTCCTCATCGATTTTTTCGCATCCCCCGATATCACTCCGACCGTACCGGATACAATTCCAGGCAAACCCTGGCGCCTGACCTGTGCAGGCCTGGAACTGGCTAATTTCCGCTTCCATTTCCAGGATGAAAATGCTACCCCTGTGCCGTTTGGAATGGACTATGCAAACATCGATGTACGAAACATTAACCTGAGGATGTCACAGGTCGTACTCGAAGGGGATACGATCAACGTTTCCATCCGGGATCTGTCGGCCAACGAACGGAGCGGTTTCAACCTCCACTCGCTGCAAGGAGATTTCAGGGTGAGTTCCCGTTTTATCAAGACGGAGAACCTCAGGATAAAAACCGATCACTCAGACCTTTCCCTGAATTTCGCTTTTCTCTACCCTGCTTTTAACGCCTTTCTCGATTTCCTGAACAAAGTGACCATTCAGGCCAACATCAATCCATCCAATTTCGATCTCACGGATATCGGGTTTTTTGCACCCGATATCAGGGCCATGACCAATAAATTCCAGATCGACGGACAGGTGAAGGGGACCGTGAGCAAATTCCACGCCACCGACTTCCGGGTAATATTTGGAAACAATACCCTGTTTATCGGCAGCATTTTTTCTCTGGGGCTCCCGGATGTGACTTCCACGTTTGTGGATATAAACATTGATACCCTAACCACCACCGCCGAAGATCTAGGTTCGTTCAGGATTCCGGGAGATCCCGATACGCTCGAACTGCCCCGGTTTCTGGCCAACTTCGGTTTGGTGGGGATGAGCGGGAACTTCACCGGTTTTTACAACGACTTTATTGCGAAAGTAGCGCTGGAAACCGATATCGGATCAGCCCGAACCAACCTGCTGCTGAAGAAACTTCATGAGGATTCCCTTCTTGCGTACAAAGGAGATCTCTCAATTACGGCGTTTGACATCGGTAAACTGACAGGTAATACGGAGACCTTCGGCAGGATGACCTTGCGGACCATTATCGATGGGAAAGGTCTCTCCCTGGATGAAGCCGACCTTGGCCTGAAAATGCATGTCGATTCAGCCTTAGTCAACCGGTATAATTTCAGGAACTTCACCTTCAACGGGACCCTGATCCATAAAAAGATCTTCGGCGACCTGGATGTGGATGATCCTAACCTAAAACTGACTTTCCGCGGAATGGCTGATTTCTCTGATTCACTTCCGGTATTCAACTTTGAGTCAACCGTGTCACGGGCTCAACTCTTTAATCTTCATTTGCTGGAACGAGATTCAGTGGAAGTTTTTTCATCACACATCCGGGTCGACTTTGCGGGAAACACGCTTGATAATGCTACCGGAATGATCCGTCTCAGAAACCTCTCTTATGTGGAAGGAGAACGGTCGGCTCAATTGGATTCCCTCCTGGTACATACAGAAGAGGGGATCCTGGGAGAGAAATCCTACTTGCTCAGATCCGATCTTGTCGATGCGGATTTAACCGGGAAATTCAGGTTCAGCAAGCTGATCCCTTCCTTGCTTACATTTATCCAGAATTACCTTGCAGGATTTGAGATGCGCCGGGATTCCCTGCTGGATTATCAGTTGTCGGGGCAGGAACTTTTTTGTCATGTCCACGTGAAAAAATCGGATGAGATCCTGGCGATCTTCCTGCCTTTTCTGAGAATTGCCCCAGGGACAATGCTGGATGGATCGTACAATGAAGAGCAGAAACTTCTTGCCCTTTCCGGGCGTTCCTCGCTGGTTTCGATCAATAACATGTTTATTGAAAATTGGACTCTGGATGCCCTGACAACACCCGACGACCTTTCTCTCAAAACGGGATGCGATGCGTTTGTGCTGGCCAAAACGAACCCGGAGGATTCCCTTTTCGCGCAGTTTGACACTCTCCTGTTTACTGCCAATATCCGGCATGACAGTATCCTCTACGGGCTCAGTTCCGGGGTGAAAAAGGATTACAGCTACATCAAGGGATTTCTGACATTCCTCGATGACGGAAGTACCAAGATCAAACTGGAAGAACTGGACCTAACCCTGGCCGGGAGAAACTGGACGACTACACAGGATAATTTCGTACTTGTGGATACCAGTTACATCGATATTCATCAATTATCGTTTCTGTCAAAAGATCAGAATCTTTCACTCGACGGACGGCTTTCGAAACAGTTGACAGATACATTGAATATTTCCTTTGATCATGTGGATGTCTCCGAGCTGGATTACTTTTTTGCAAATCCTTCCATCGACATTGATGGAATCCTGTCAGGCCAGTTGAAGCTCACGGATGTTTATAATGAATTATCGATCTACTCAAACCTGAGGCTTGACCGGTTCAGCTTTAACCACGAGCAGTTAGGCGATGCTACATTTAAGGTCAACTACAACCGGAGCGATGACCGGTTTGACGTGCTTGCCGAGATCATCTATACCGGGAATATCGGCAAGAGCATCCCTTTCTCCCTCGAAGGAAGTTACTTTATCAAGAAACCTTCCCCTGAATTTGATTTCGTGCTAAAGTTGAAGAACCTGAACCTTCATATGCTGGAGCCGTTTGTTTCCAGTTTCATGTCAAAACTCACCGGACTGGTATCCGGGGAGGTACATCTCACAGGAACGCTGGAAGAACCGAGCATGGAGGGGCAGCTCAAGCTGCAACGGACCGAATTTACCATCGGGTATCTGAATGTGCCCTATTCGGTAGCCGACGTGATTGGCGTCACGCCTACTTCGC
Source organism: bacterium (assembly GCA_043806735.1). GTDB lineage: Bacteria > Bacteroidota > Bacteroidia > Bacteroidales > FEN-979 > QYOJ01. The sequence goes on from JAZDGR010000043.1 coordinate 2,876, forward strand.
TGAATTTTGATGACATTGTGCTGTATGATTCGCTGGGGAATAAGGCGCGGCTGAACGGTAAAATTTCGCATAACTATTTCAGGAACCTAACGCTGAACTTAAAAATAGCGATGGATGATTTCTCCGCTTTTCAGAACACCTTCGCGCAGAACAAGATTTTTTACGGAAATGCGCGTGCAAGCGGAACTGTGAGTATCACCGGTCCGATCGATAACATCATGGTTTCGGTGAAAGCCTCCACCGGAAGCAAGACCAAAGTGGCTATTCCGATCAGCCTGACACAGGATGTAGGCCAGGTGGATTACATCATCTTTGAGGAACCCTCCTGGGATACGTTGAGGGTGGCGGGACCTTTGAATGTTCCGAAGCAATCCTACGGGTTGTCGCTCGCCTTAAACCTGGATATCAAGCCGGACGCGCAGGTGGAGGTCTTCTTTCCCAATCAGCTTGGGAATATAAAGGCTTCCGGGAATGGGGACCTGTCGATGGGCATGACTCCCTCCACACCCTTTAACCTGCATGGAAGCTACTCGATCGACAAAGGTTCTTTTCTTTTCCAGATGAAGAACCTGATCCGGCTTCCCCTGGCCATAGAAGAAGGGAGTACGATTGCCTGGACCGGGGATCCGACGGATGCCAATATCGCCCTTTCGGCCTCATACAAAACTAAAGTTCCTTTATCCTCCATAACCTCCGATCCTTTGTATGCGGGTATCAGGGTTCCGGTTGAGTGCAGTATCCGTTTGAAGGGGAAGCTGATGAATCCGAATATGTCGTTCGGCCTGAGTATGCCGAATGCAGAGGAATCGGCCCGGAACCTGGTATTCAATCTGATCGATACCAACAATGTAGCCGAAACTTCCCAGCAGGTGCTGTATGTGCTGGTGCTGAACCAGTTCAAGCCGATCCAGGGGGGATCAGGGGCTTCGGTGGATGTGGGCTCCACATCGCTCTCCATTGTCACGAACCAGATTAACAGCTGGCTTTCGGGGATGTCGCAGAACCTGAATATCGGAGTCAATTACAAGCCGGCTACCTCCACCGCCAACTCGGAGTTCGATGTGGCGGTTTCCACGCAGCTATTCAATGACCGTCTTTTGATCGACGGAACCTTCGGGATGAGTTCGTACAAAAATACCAGCTCATCGCAGGCCAGCACCATCGTGGGAGACATCAATATCGATTATCTACTGACCAAAAACCGGAGGTGGCGGATCCGCGCATTTAACCGGACAAACACCATAGATGTATTGTTCAATAACGCCCCGTACACCCAGGGGGTAGGGATCTCCTATCAGCGTGATTTCTCAAACTGGGCCGAGTTGTTTACACTTCAGAAGAAACCTAAAAAAAGATAATATGAACCGCCTCAATCCCTGGAAATTCGCGTGGATTCTCGTGTGTTTCCCCATCCTGTTGCCTGCCCAGATCGTGATTAATCAGTCTGACATGCCCTCTCCCGGAGATACCATCCGGATGAGCATGGCCAACCTGGCTGCACCCCGTGGAAACAACGAATTTTTCCCGGGACTTCCTGTGAATCAATATTATATATTTTATAAAAACTCCAACGCAGCTTTTGTCGATGTGGGCTTTGCCTTCAAGATCCAGGGAGTTCCAATTCCTGCCAGGTACGATACCCCTGATAAACAGTATCAGTTTCCGCTCGATACCAATGCAACCTGGGCATCGGTCTCCTCCGTTTCTTTTGGAGTTCCCGGGATGTTCTATTTTTCCACACACCGTACCAGGTCGTCATTCGTGGATGGCTGGGGCACCGTAATCACGCTTCAGGCCATTGCTTCGGGAGGAGCGCCTCCCTATCAATTCATCTGGAGCACCTTTGATACAACCCCCTCTATTACGGTTACCATGGAAAGTACGCGGATTTTCGCAGTGGTCGTGGTGGATGCACTCAACAACTTTGGGTCCGATCAGAAAACCGTTACGGTGGTTTCCCCGGGAATCGATGA
>JAZDGR010000044.1:0-8770 GCA_043806735.1 bacterium
TGGGATTTCACCAGAGCCTCCGCCTGCCGCCGAATGAACAGGCCTGGCATCGGATCCTGCCGGTTAGGGTACCATCGGGGCAGAAATAAAATGTTCATCGGATTATAAACATTCTTCTATGAACTTTATTGCGTTCTGCAGGCGGGTTTCACCGAGGCCGGTAACAATCCGAAAGTTCCATCTGCGCTCGTGCATCTCATCGTGATACAAGGTGAAGAGCTGTTCACGAAGATTGGGATGTTCACGCTGCGGGTCATACTCCCAGGGCGTATCTATGTAACAAAGGAGATAAAGGTTGTATGTATGGGTTTCCAGTTTCCTGAGGATCCATGGATCGCACCGGTGATATTTGAATTCGCTCCAGATCTTGGTAACCAGCAACTCAGTATCGCAGAAAAGAAACCGACCCGCTCCTGCTTCCAGCTTTTTTTCCTTTCTGAGCTGCCCTCTGGCAATCTTCAGGATGTCTTGTTCCTGGTATGGCCGGCTCAACTGATCCAGGTATTCCCGGGCATACTCCGGTACCCAAACAGTGTGATAGTGTTCGGCCAGTTGCTGGGATAGCATCGATTTCCCTGTGGATTCAGGTCCGGTAATTGCAATTCGTCTCACGTCTTTCATCCTTCGTCCATCGTCCTTCGTGTCTCGTCCTTCGTCCCTCGTCCTACGAGTTTCCCGCGCCACTCTTTAAAACCAAAAATAGCAATTACCGTGAAAACCAGAAACTGGAACGAGCTGAAATAGAGGTTAAGCCAGATAAACATCCCGATTGAAATGATATCGCCAACGATCCACAGCAGCCAGTGTTCGATCTTTTTCTGTGCCAGCAGCCACATGGCCATGACGTAGACGGCCGTGGTAAATGCATCCCAGGAGGGAATCTCGCTGTTTGTATACCGATCGAGAAGAAAGCGGAAGAGAACGAAGAAAAAGATGATCAGAACGGCGTAGATTACAATGCCTTTTATTGTCAACCGGGTGATCTGAATGTGTTCATCCCGATTGTTTTTTCTCAGCCAATTAACCCAGCCGTACGCGCTCATCCCGGCGTAAAACACGTTGATTCCGGCGTAAGCGTACAATTTATTGCTGAAACATATGTAAATGTAGATCAGCACATTGATGATCCCAAATGGATAGACAAGGATATGCTCTTTCTTCATAAACCAAACACTGGTAAGTCCGCAAAGAACGGCAAAGATCTCCAGGATAGTGGTTTGGGTTCCCAGGAAAACAAATGGATCGGTCAGCAAGATGAAAAGATTGGGTTATTTACCCGCAAAGATATTCGAAATTAGTCATTCCTTCTAGCGCGATCTGTACTCTTCCAGTCTTTTAAGCAGGACGCGTTTAAAAGACCGGTCGGTCTCAAAAAAGATCAGGATCTTTTGCGGCGGAAGGATCTGCTTCAGGTCAGTGTAGAATTTCTGCGTTAAGGCGCTTATTTCCTGAACCTGCTTTATGGCATTGTCAACCATGGCCATAGCCTCCTGATCGCTCATTTTGCTGACGTCGGGGATCTCCCCATGGTGAGACCGACTTTCGTGGGCTTTTTGTTCCATGGTTTTCTTGTACACATTATATACGGGCCAGAATTCCTGAGCTTCCTTGGGGGTCAGGTTCAGCTTTTCTGTGTAAAAAGCAATCCGGAAAGCTTCAATTTTTTCTCTTTTTATTGCATCCTGGGGTGCATCCACCGTCGGGTTGAATTTCTGTGCGTTTATTCCAAGAGGCATTCCCAAGATGCCAGCGCCAATCAAGGCAATCATCCATGTTTTCATAGGTCATTTGTTTGGATTTATAATATTGGATACGGTCAATTCGTATGTAGCAGATATGGGGTTATCCTTTTCGATCAGGTATTCAATGATCTCATCTTTTGTAAAGAGTTCTCCATTAAGTTCAACCATACCCTGTCCGTTTCCATTGAAACTTAGCAGATTCCCCGGAACTTCCGAAGCAACAACCTCGATGACGGTCGATTCATCCAGATTCAGGTAGTCGGCCAGGTCAATTGCAGGGATTTCCGTTTTTTCTATGCCGGAAAAGGTGCTTTGGTTCCTTGAGATTGCCAGGAAAAGAGCAATGGAAACCAGGGCGACTATGCAAAAAGCAATCCAGGCGGTTTCGATCGGGAGAAACCTGCGTCCGGGGCTTTTTATCTGCTGCTCTGGTTGATCAAGTTCAGCGATCCGCTCACGAATGCGCGCAGGCAAATTATCGAAGTATCCTTCGGGTACCCGGAATTCGTTCCCGCCTGTAATTGGTTCATTCATATTCCGTTTGAGCATTGATTTCAAAAAAGGTTTAATAATTCAACAAGGTTTGTTCTATCTTTTTTACAGCATGATGATAAGAAGCTTTCAGAGCGCCTACCGTTGTTCCCAGGATCTCCGAGATCTCCTTATATTTCATTGCGTCATAATATTTCATTTGAAATACCAGCCGTTGCTTGAAAGGCAGCCTGAGCATGGCTTTCTGCAATTTCAGTTCGAGTTCGGTCCCCAGGAAAAAAGGATCGGCGGTCAGGGTCTCCTCCAGTTTCCGTCCCACGGTAGAAAACGAGACCAGCTGTTTAAGCCGGTTTTTATTCAGCCATCTGAGCGCTTCATTCACCGCAATCCGATATATCCATGTATAAACCTGTGAATCCCCGCGGAAGGAATCTATATGCTCCCACACCTGGATGAAGATATTCTGCACCACATCATCGGCATCCTCATGGCTGATTACGATCCTTCTGACAAGCCAGTAAACCCGCTCCTGATACTTGCGTACGAGAAGATCAAATCCGTAGTTTCGGCTCTCAGGCTGCCCGATCAGGTCGAGAATATGACGGTCTTCAACTTCCGGCAAAAGAAAAACTGTTTGCGTTTGGAATATAAAAGTATGAAATGATTTAATTTTGTACGTCATTTTTCCTCATTTATGACTCCACTTCTTCATTCCGCCATCCCGTTTGCCCTGTTATTATTGTTGTTGCTATTGGCTGCGAAGGTCCTGGGTGAAATATGTGAACGTGTAAAACAACCTGCCATGATCGGCGAAGTCCTGGCAGGAATTCTGCTTGGCCCCTCGGTTTTCGCAATCATTGAACCATCGCAGGATCTCCAGGTACTAGCCGATCTCGGGATCCTCCTGCTGATTATTCTTGCAGGGATGGAAATCGATGTGGAGGAAATCCGGAATACGATCAGGGGAAGAAACGGGTGGATAGCCATTATGACTTTTTGCATCCCTTTTCTCAGCGGATTGACGGTGGGATATTTTTTTGGGTTTGATTATACGTTTACGATCTTTCTCGGCCTGTGCATTGCCATTACTGCACTCCCGGTCAGCATCCGGATTCTCATGGACCTGGGGCAATTGAAAAGCGACATTGGTCAGCGAATTATTTCAGCAGCCATTTTCAATGACGTCGTCGCTCTGCTGATCCTTGGGGTCATTCTGGACTTCAAACAAAATACCACTGATGTCAAGGATTTTGTTTTTTCGACTGCTACGACACTGGTGCAGGTTTTTATATTTCTGTTGGTGCTGTTTGTAGCATATAAACTCTTCAAATATACGAAAACCCAGGTGGGATCTATTGGTCCGAAGATGGAGCGGTTTCTGAAGTTCTTGAAAGGAAGGGAATCCCTGTTCGCCCTGATGATCATTTTCATTTTGTCGTTTGCCAGTTTGTCTGAATTCATAGGTTTGCACTTTATTGTCGGGGCTTTTTTTGGTACGATTTTGATTCCGCGTAGTATTTTCAGCGAACGGGAGTTCAATAACGTCAGGCGAACGACTTCTTCGATTACCATGGGATTTCTGGCTCCCATTTTCTTTGCTTTTATCGGAATATCCTTCAACATTACCATGATCTCGGATATGTTGCTTTTGATTGTGATCATCGGCATCGCATTCATCAGCAAGTTTGCCGGAGGTTATCTTGGCGGGAGAATGGCAGGATTACCCGGGAAAAAAGCCATCACCTTGGGCATCGGTCTGAACGCAAGAGGAATCATGGAACTGGTCATTGCAAATATTGCTTTGCAGAAGGGTTTTATTAACCTGTCTGTTTTTTCGATTCTGGTTCTCATGGCCTTACTCACCACGCTCGTGACTCCCATCCTGTTAAAAACCTCTTTTAAAAGTCTCCTGAAAAAGTAGCCGGTTAATTGACTGGACCTAAAAAAGGTTATCTTTGCGACCCATTAAAAACCGCTGACTGTATGCTGGATCTGTTGAAATATCTGATTGATTTTATTCTTCACATCGACAAACATTTGTTGCAAATTGTTTCCGATTACCAAACCTGGACCTACCTGATCCTGTTTGCCATCATTTTCATGGAAACAGGGTTTGTGGTGACCCCGTTTCTTCCCGGGGATTCCCTTTTGTTTGCAGCCGGAACCATTGCAGCTATGCCGGGGAACCCGCTGAACGTTGTCTTTATCATCCTTTTACTTATCACAGCGGCTTTTCTCGGCGATAACACCAACTATTTCATCGGCCGTTTTCTGGGTCATAAAGTCTATGAGAAGAATTACCGGCTGATCAAACGGGAATACCTGGACAAAACCCACAAATTTTACGAAAAACACGGGAGGATCACGATCATCATTGCCCGCTTCATGCCTATCATCCGGACTTTCGCACCGTTCGTGGCAGGTGTCGGAACCATGCACTACATCCGGTTCGTATCGTTCAGCATTCTTGGGAATATCATATGGGTGACCCTCTTCTCGCTTGCCGGGTTCTTCTTCGGGAACATCCCTCTGATAAAAAATAATTTTACCATTGCTATTTTCACAATTATCTTTGTATCCGTTCTCCCGATACTAATTACCGGAATTAAAAAGTACCGGGCGAGGCGCAAACCAAAACAAATTTTATGAGCCGCGTGGGTCATAAAAGCCGGATCACCGGGGCTTCTTCTGCAGGTGTAATTGTTTCTCTCGGAATTATTTTTGGGGACCTGGGAACCTCTCCCCTGTATGTGATGCGTGCAATCATCCTGGGGGCTGATACTATTTCACCGATGTTTATTATGGGCGCCCTGTCCCTTGTTTTCTGGACCCTGACTCTTCAAACTACCATCAAATATATCATTATCACCCTGAGGGCCGACAACAAAGGGGAAGGAGGGATCTTTGCCCTGTTCGCCCTGATCAGGAAAAGAGCTAAATGGGCTTACTTCTTTGCCATGATCGGGGGATGTACGTTGCTGTCGGACGGAGTGATCACTCCGGCCATCACCATCGTTTCCGCCGTGGAAGGATTGATTATTGTGAATCCAAGGATACCGGTGGTCCCGATTGCCTTGATCATCATCACCATCCTGTTCCTTATCCAGAAGTTCGGGACAAAAGCCGTTGGCAAATCGTTCGGTCCGATCATGCTGATTTGGTTTACGATGCTTGGAACGCTTGGGCTTCTTCAGATCATCCATCATCCCAGCATACTGAAAGCATTGAATCCCTATTACGGGTACTATTTCCTGACCCATTTTCCACAGGGATTCATCCTGCTCGGCGCTGTTTTCCTTTGTACCACCGGAGCAGATGCCCTTTATTCGGACTTAGGGCATTGCGGACTTAAGAATATCCGGATCTCCTGGAGTTTTGTCAAAACCGCATTGCTGTTAAATTACTTCGGGCAGGGCGCCTGGATCCTGATGAATGCCGATCAGGTGAACGAATGGACAAATCCTTTTTTCGCCATCATGCCTCCCTGGTTCCTGATGTTTGGCATCGCGATTGCAACCGTTGCAGCCATCATTGCAAGCCAGTCCATGATCACGGGATCTTATACATTGATCAGCGAAGCCATTTCCCTGAATTTCTGGCCCAAAATCAAGATTAATTACCCGACCAATATCAAAGGGCAGATGTATATTTCCAGCATCAACTGGATCCTTTACTTCTGTTGTGTTTTTGTAGTATTATTCTTCCAGAAGTCCACGAACATGGAAGCTGCTTACGGTCTGACGATAAACATCACCATGCTGATGACTACTGTTCTGCTCAGTATCTACCTGTACCAGAAAAAAATACCTGTCTACCTCATCGCCTTATTGTTGGCGGTATACCTGTCGATTGAAGGATCCTTCCTGGTGGCAAACCTGAATAAGTTTATTTACGGTGGGTGGTTTACTTTCTTCCTTGGCAGTATCCTATTCGTCGTTATGTATGTTTGGTTCAGCGGCCGGAAAATCAAGAACAGCTTCATCGAATTTGTCAGGATCGAAAACTATTTCGAGGTCATCAAAGAGCTGCATAAGGATGAATCCGTTCCCAAATATGCCACACACCTGGTTTTTCTCACGAAAGCCAACAAAGTTACAGATGTGGAAACCAAGATCATTTACTCTCTTCTGAACAAACAACCTAAACGGGCGGATGTCTACTGGCTGCTCCATGTAGATATCCTGGATGATCCTCACGTACTGGAATACAAGGTCATTCATCTAATTCCCGATATCCTGATCAAGGTTGATTTCAAGATCGGTTTCAAGGTACAACCGAGGATCAACCTGTTTTTCCGCCAGGTCATTGAAGAAATGAGCCGGAATAACGAGATTGACCTGGTCAGTCATTATGATTCCCTCCGGAAGTTTCATGTGATCAGCGATTTCCGTTTTATCGTAATCGACCGGATCCAGAACTATGATTTTGATTTCCCTCCCAGGGAGCAATTCATCATGGATCTTTACGCTATCTTCAAGAAATTTGGCATCAGCGAAGTGCGTGCTTTGGGATTAGATACCAGCAACGTAACCATTGAAACGGTCCCGCTTTATATTGACAAAGATATCCCGGTCCTGTTGACCCCGCATAATTCGTCCCGAATTCGTTAAAGGTTATCATTTAGAACAATAAAACGTGGGGCCGGAACATAAAATAGCCCAAATCAGTCGGTTTTCGATGGCCGGAGCGCTGATCACTCTGGGGATCATTTTCGGAGATATTGGAACCTCCCCTATCTATGTAATGAAAGCAATTGTATCCGGAGCCGATTCAATCAGCAGTGATTTCATTCTGGGAGGCTTATCCTGTGTTTTCTGGACTCTTACCCTCCAAACCACCGTCAAATACGTGATAATTACCCTCCGCGCTGATAACCACGGAGAGGGAGGAATTTTTTCACTATTTGCGCTGATCAGGCGGAGAGCTAAATGGGCATATCTATTTGCCATCATCGGTGGGTGTACTCTTCTGGCAGATGGTGTTATCACTCCTTCCATCACCATCGTTTCGGCGGTTGAGGGATTGTTGATTTTTAATCCCAGAATGCCGGTTATCCCCATTGTGATCGTGATTATCACGGCCCTTTTCTTCATGCAGCAATTTGGAACCAAATTCATAGGAAAATCGTTCGGGCCCATCATGTTTTTCTGGTTCCTGATGCTGGGAGCGCTCGGACTTCGCCAGCTTCTTTATTATCCGGACGTCCTGATGGCTCTGGATCCTTCTTATGCCTATATTTTCCTTACGAAGTTCCCCCAGGGATTCCTCCTGCTTGGAGCAGTTTTCCTCTGCACCACAGGTGCCGAAGCTTTGTACTCCGATCTTGGTCATTGCGGAATCCACAACATCCGGATTTCCTGGATCTATGTCAAACTTTGCCTGCTGTTAAACTATTTTGGACAGGGAGCCTGGATTCTGAATCATGCCGATCTGATGAACGAATGGGTGAATCCGTTTTTTACCATCATGCCACAGTGGTTCCTGGTCATCGGGATTTGCATGGCTACGGTAGCTGCAGTGATTGCCAGTCAGGCTCTGATCAGCGGATCATTTACCCTGATCAGCGAAGCAATCTCCCTGAACTTCTGGCCCAAAGTGCGGATCAACTATCCCACTAGTTTAAAAGGCCAGATGTACATCTCAACTATAAATTGGATCCTTTATTTTGCCTGCCTTTTCGTGGTCCTCTATTTTCAAAAATCTGCCAATATGCAGGCCGCTTATGGGCTCTCAATCACCATTACCATGATCATGACGACGCTGCTGTTAAGTATATACTTTTATTATAAGAAAGTGTCTCGGGTGATGATGGGGTTATTTCTGGTAATATACCTCTCCATTGAACTGGCTTTCCTGATGGCCAATCTCAACAAATTCCTTTACGGAGGCTGGTTCACACTTCTCCTTGGGTCAGCCCTTCTATTTGTAATGTATATCTGGTATCACGGCCGAAAAATCAAGAATCGCTTTACGGAATTTATCAAAATTGAGCCGTATCTGAAAATCATCAACTCCCTTAGCGAAGATAGATCTGTCCTTAAATATGCGACCAACCTGGTTTTTCTGACCAGAGCTGACAAAATTACCGATATCGAGGCAAAAATCATCTATTCGATCCTGAATAAGCAACCCAAAAGGGCGGACCGATATTGGTTGTTGCATGTGGATATTTCGGACAATCCCTTCCTGCTGAATTATGAGGTGAGGCATCTTATACCGGATATTCTGATTAAAGTCGACTTCCGGATTGGATTTAAAGTTCAACCCCGGGTGAATCTTTTCTTTCGTCAGGTTTTAATGGAATTGTCAAAAATGAACCAGATCGACCTTACAAGTTCCTACGCCTCCTTACGGAAGTTCAATATCCCCGGGGATTTCCGGTTCGTTGTGATCGACAGGGTACAAAACTATGATTTCGATTTTGCTGCCAGCGAGCAACTGATCATGAACCTGTACGATGTGTTCAAAAGATTTGGGATTAGCGACGTCAAAGCGTTTGGGTTGGACACAAGCACCGTCACACTTGAAACGGTTCC
>JAZDGR010000045.1:0-13963 GCA_043806735.1 bacterium
GCTGGTGAAAAAACCCACAGCTATCATCGAATCGGCTGTCAAAGGCATGCTCCCGAAGAACCGGCTGGGAAGCGCATTGTTCCGCAACCTGTTTGTATATACAGGCCCCGATCACCCGCATCAGGCTCAGCAACCCAAAGAAATCAACTTAAATTCAATCAAGTAATATGGAAGTGATCAATACCATTGGCAGAAGAAAAACTGCCATTGCCAGAATCTATGTCCGGGAAGGCCAGGGAAACATCGAGGTCAACGGACGTGATTACAAGGAGTATTTTCCGACATCCATCCTTCAGTTCAAAGCAACGGAACCTTTGACCCTCACCGAGAATATGGGGAAATATGACATAAAAGTCAACCTCGACGGCGGCGGTGCAAAAGGGCAGTCGGAAGCGCTCGCGCTCGCCCTCTCCAGGGCGTTGTGCAAACTCAACGAGGAGTTACGCCCGGCCCTCAAGGCCAAGGGATTACTTCGCCGCGACCCCCGCATGGTAGAGCGTAAGAAATACGGGCAAAAGAAAGCCCGGAAAAGATTCCAGTTCAGCAAACGTTAAAATTTTATCAACACTAGTATGCCCAGAACTACATTTAATGAATTGCTTGATGCCGGTGTGCATTTCGGACATCTGAAGAGAAAATGGAACCCGAGCATGGCCCCTTATATCTTCATGGAACGGAACGGGATCCACATCATTGATCTTTACAAGACGATGGCAAAGATTGAAGAAGCTGCCTCTGCGATGAAGCAAATTGCCAAATCGGGCAAAAAGATCCTTTTCGTGGCAACCAAGAAACAGGCGAAAGAACTTGTCGCTGAAAAAGTCAAACGGATCAATATGCCTTACGTCACTGAACGGTGGCCTGGAGGTATGCTCACTAACTTTGCCACCATCCGCAAAGCTGTCAGAAAAATGACCTCCATTGATAAATTGATGAGCAGCCCTTCCTACAGCAACCTCTCCAAAAAAGAGAGGCTCACCATCACGCGCGAACGTTCCAAACTGGAAAAAAACCTGGGAAGCATTGCCGACCTTAACCGCCTGCCTGCCGCCCTGTTCATCGTAGATATCCTGAAGGAGCACATCGCTCTGGCGGAAGCCCGGAAACTGAATATCCCCACCTTCGCTATCGTGGATACCAATTCCGACCCCCGCCTGGTCGATTTTCCGATCCCGGCAAACGACGACGCCTCCAAATCGATACAGCTGATCATGGAGATCATGGTAAATGCCATCGAGGAAGGATTAATGGAACGGAAACTCGATCGCGATAAAAAAGCGATAGATGACGAACATGACGAAGGAGCCGTGGATGAATTTAGCAGAAGAATGGGACTGGCAACGGAAGGTGTAAAAGAGGAAGAGTTGGATGAGGATGGGATCAAGATTGTCAAGAAAGATTTTGTAGAAACACAGATCACGAAATTGAAGGTAAAAGCTCCCGAGGAGAAGGAAGATGCTGGAAAACCCCAGCGGAAGCGGATCAGCAAACCGGTGGGGAGGTCGAAGAGATAGCAGTGAAATTTTTAATTTTGAATTTATGACTATTACCGCAACAGATGTCAATAAGTTACGCCAGATGACAGGCGCCGGAATGATGGATTGCAAGAAAGCTTTACAGGAAACCAACGGCGATTTTGAACAGGCGATCGATTACCTTCGGAAGAAAGGCCAGAAAGTTGCTGCCAAACGTGCCGACCGTGATGCCAACGAAGGGTTTGTAATGGCCAAGACCAATGACGACAAGAACTTCGCCGCCGTGATCATGGTTAGCTGTGAAACAGATTTCGTAGGAAAGAATGAAGAATTTGTAAAATTTGCCAAGGACGTGCTGGACCTGGGTATAGCCAACAAGCTCAAAAGAGAAGCAGCCCTTCTTCCGTTGAAACTGGGCGCCCTCACCATAGAGGAAAAACTGAACGAAATGCTGTCGAAAACCGGGGAAAAGATGCAGATCGTGCACTTTGAAACCATTGAAGCCCCCTTCGTATCAGCCTATAACCATCATGGACACCGGCTTGCTACCATTGTGGGTTTCAGCAAAAGCGATGTCAAAGGCATTGAAGAGATGGGCCACGAAGTAGCCATGCAGGTAGCTGCCATGAACCCTGTTTCCGTAGACAAGGAAGATGTGGATAAAGCCATCATCGAGCGCGAAATCGAAATCGGGAAGGAACAGGCCCGCCAGGAAGGAAAGCCGGATGATCTGCTGGAAAAGATCGCCATGGGGAAACTGAATAAATTTTACAAAGAGAACACCCTGGTGAACCAGGAGTTTATCAAGGATAACAAGAAAACGGTTTGTCAGTTTATCAGCGAACATAGCAAAGAGATGAAAGTGACCGGCTTCAAACGGTTGCAGCTGGGCGCATAACTCCACCCCGTGGCCCCCCAGAAAGAATCGGTACGATACATGTTCGACGAGATCTCGTCGCGCTATGATTTCCTCAATCATTTTTTATCGTTCGGGATCGACAGGCGCTGGAGAATGCGTGTAAGAAATGAGCTTGCCCGAAAATTCGGAACCCGGCTCTCCACCCTTTCCATCCTCGATATGGCAACCGGAACAGGAGATCTGGCTATCGAGGTGTCGAAAGGAAATTCCGCGGAGATCTTCGGACTGGATATCTCCCTGGAAATGATGGCCATCGCGCGGAAAAAAGTGGCTGTCAGGGGATTGTCGGAACGCATCACATTCGGGGAAGGGGAGGCCGAAAAGATCCCCTTCGGGGAAAACCGGTTCGATGCAGTACTAGTCGCTTTCGGGGTCCGAAACTTTGAAGACCTGAACCGGGGGCTAGCCGAGATGAAACGGGTGTTGAAACCGGACGGACTCCTGCTGATCCTCGAATTCTCGCAACCCCGAAAGTTTCCTATGGCATTGCTTTACCGGGCATATTCGAAAGGAATCATTCCGTTCCTCGGAAAATTGATCTCCCGGCATCGCGAAGCTTATTCCTACCTTCCCGAAACCGCTGCCGCCTTTCCTTCCGGGGAAGATTTCCTGCGTATTTTGCAGACAAACGGATTTCGGCAATTACGTCAGATCAGCTTGTCAGGCGGAATTGCATCCCTCTATTGCGCGGAAAAATAAGTACCTTTGCGTGAACCGCGAAAATAAATGCGGTGAACCAGCGTTACTGAAAGGTTAAATACAGGTTCTCCCGTTGAAGAAACTGACCTATATCATTTCCCTGCTTTTCATTCCGGTTGCCCTGATTCCGATGAAAGGATCGGCTCAGCGGTTTGGGGTACCTAACATGCCCATGTACGATAACGAACGGTTCCATTTTGGTTTCGTCCTGGGAGCGAACCTGAGTTACGTCACCATCAAACCAATCGCTGACATGAACAGCCGTGTTTGGGATTCTACGTACATTCCGGATATTCTGCCGCTGCCCGATTCGGCCCGGATCCTGTCCATTGAAGGGATCCCAACCCCGGGGTTTGTCATCAGTATCGTGAGCGACATGCGAATGGGGAACCATTTCAATCTGCGTTTTATCCCTTCCCTGTCATTCGGCGACCGGGACCTGATCTACAACCTGCAAACCTACCGGGAAGGAGACACCCTGCTGGTCAGCGTTACCAAACGGATCCCCTCAACTTATATCAATTTCCCCCTGGAGATCAAATACAAGTCGGCCCGCTACAACAACTTCCGCACCTATCTGATGACCGGGCTACAGTATACCCTCGACCTGGCTTCCCAGGCCAAAAAGAGGGAGCAAAAAAGCTCCGACCAGAAAATCGTGAAGTTGAACCAAAGCGATTTCTACCTGGAAGCGGGAATCGGTTTTGATTTTTACAACGAATGGTTCAAATTCGGAGTGGAACTGAAAATGATGTACGGACTGATGGATGTGCTGACCCGTGAAAACAACATCTATATCGACGGGATAGCAAAGATCAACTCGAAAATATTCCAGCTCTCCCTGACCTTTGAATAACCTGTTTTATCTCTTTTTGTATCTTTGTTCCCCAAAGAGCACCCACGATGAATACGGCAGTTTTTCCCGGTTCTTTTGACCCGATCACCCGGGGACATGTTTCGGTGATACACAGGGCCCTTTCGTTGTTCGACCGGATCATCATCGCGATCGGGGAAAATCAGGAAAAAAGCAGCTATTTCCCGCTGGAAACACGGTTGAAGTGGCTTCATAAAGTCTTCGAGAAGGAACCCAGGATCACGGTGGAGCAGTTTTCGGGTTTGACTGTAGATTATTGCCGCCGGGTGGGAGCTAAATTTATTCTCAGGGGACTGAGAACTTCAGCGGATTTTGAATTTGAACGCGGTATCGGCCAGATGAATAAAGCCATGGTTCCGGAAGTGGAAACGGTTTTTTTCCTATGCTCCCCGGAATATGCTGCACTCAGTTCCTCAATCGTAAGGGATATTCATCGCCACGGAGGAGATATACGTCAGTTTATTCCGGAAGAAATGAATTTGTAATTTCCAATACCCAGGCTTGTGAAAGTTCTATTGTCAACAATCATCTCTTTTATTTTTACCTGCAGCCTTGTTGCCCAGCAGGTTACAGTAACCGGTACTGCGCCGGGAGCGGAAAAGAAAACCATCCGGCTTCTTACATGGGGCGACCTGATCACTTTTGTGGAAAAGCCGGTAGCGCAGACTACAATTGATTCCACCGGATCGTTTTCCATGACCTTCAACCTGCCTTCAACCTCATACATCGCCGTTTCCATTGACCTGCACCGGTCGGAACTTTACATGCAACCAGGCAGCGCATATGAAATGAAGATCGCTCCTATAAACTATACCGATAACCTGGAGGTCAATCCCTTTATCCTTTCCCAGAACCTGGAGATCGAACTGGTCAATCCCGGACAAGATGAACTGAACGTATGGATACGGGCCTATGACGACAAATACAACCAGTTCCTGCTCGATCATTTCAATGCCCTCTACCTGGAACGGAAGAAAACCTGGCTGGATACTTTTCAGTTACAGGTCAATAATCTTTATGCATGGGTGCATCAACCTTATCTCCAGAACTATATCCGCTATAAAACCGCCGGACTCGAACAAATCGCCCACGCCAAAAGTCAGGCTGACCTGGCAAAAACCTACTTCATCGATCAGCCAATCCTCTACGAAAACGTAGAGTACATGCAGTTTTTCAATAATTTCTTCACGAAATACCTACCAGTGACTTCGAATGTCCTTAGGAAGATCGATCTGAATCCCATCATCAGAGGGCCAAAACCCTATCCTGCCCTGATGAAAACCCTGGCTTCCGACACGATCCTACGAAATGAACAACTGCGCGAACTGGTCCTCCTGAAAGGTTTATACGAACTCTTTTATGCCGACAAGGAATCTCAGGATTACATCATCGGGATCCTGGGAACCATCAAGCTGGAAAGCAAGGTTGAGAAAAACAGAGCGATTGCAGAGAACATGTACAAAAAGGTTACCCAACTGCGCTCCGGGACCGAAGCTCCGGAATTCACGCTGGTTGGCAGGAAAAACGA
The DNA here is from genome assembly GCA_043806735.1 of bacterium. Lineage (GTDB taxonomy): Bacteria > Bacteroidota > Bacteroidia > Bacteroidales > FEN-979 > QYOJ01. The sequence continues at coordinate 5,496 of JAZDGR010000045.1, forward strand.
CGAGCGTATCTCACTGAAGGATTTCGCCGGGAAGCCCGTAGTACTGAATTTCTGGACCACCTTCTGCGAGGGATGCCTTGCCGAAATGGAACTGGAAGTCCCGATCTATGAGAAATACAAGGATAAGGTTGTATTTGCGAGCATCTGTGCCGACAAATACTGGATCAAGATGAACTACTATGCCATGGTGAAACCGGAATTTGCCTGGGTCCTGCTACACTACTCCGACAACACCGACTTGCTCGTGGATTATAACGTACGGAGCTATCCGCTGTACCTCATCATCGACAGAGACGGAGATATCTACCGGTATCCCGCTCCCATGCCCAGCGAAGGGCTGGAAGCGGTGATCGAGGAGTTAATTCAGCAATAAATCAATGAAACACACCAGACCATGCTCGGTTTTGTAAAGAAAATGCTGGGGAGTAAATCCGAAAGGGATATCAAAGAGATCCAGCCTATGGTCGGGATGGCCGTGGACATTGATAATACCCTCAAATCACTGACCCACGACGAACTTCGGGCAAAGACCCTGGATTTTAAGAAACGGATCGGGGAACATATTGCCGGGAAGGAGAGGGAGATCGAAGAGCTGAAGGTGCAGATCAATTCCGATGAGATCGAAATAGAGGAAAAGGAGAAGCTCTACGCGACCCTCGACAAGCTGGAAAAGGAACGTTATGAACTGACTCAGGAGATCCTGAATGAGATCCTCCCGGAAGCCTTTGCTGTGATGAGGGAGACCGGGCGGCGCTTCGTGGAAAATGAATTTTTGGAGGTCACCGCTACATCCATGGATCGCGACCTGGCCGTCAGCAAACCCAGCGTGGAAATCCATGGAGAGAAAGCCCGTTTTAAAAGTTCCTGGATGGCCGGGGGGAACATGATCCGGTGGGATATGGTGCACTATGAATGTCAGCTGATCGGGGGAATCGTGCTGCACCAGGGAAAGATCGCCGAAATGGCTACCGGGGAAGGAAAAACCCTCGTGGCAACGCTTCCGGTCTACCTCAACGCCCTCCCCGGGAAAGGAGTACACATCGTGACGGTGAACGATTATCTCGCCAAACGCGACTCGGAGTGGATGGGCCCCCTGTATGAATTCCACGGACTGAAAGTGGACTGTATCGACAAACACGAGCCAAACTCCGAAGCCCGCAGAAGTGCCTACCTTGCCGACATCACCTTCGGAACCAATAACGAATTCGGGTTCGACTATCTCCGGGATAACATGACCAGTTTGCCCGAAGAGCTGGTGCAGCGCCCCCACAACTATGCCATCGTGGATGAGGTCGACTCGGTGCTGATCGACGATGCCCGAACCCCGCTGATAATTTCAGGCCCCACTCCGAAAGGGGAGAACCAGCTTTTCGAGGAACTCAAACTACAGGTCACAAAGCTGTACAATGCGCAACGAAACCTAGTCACCAAATTGCTCGCTGATGCCAAAAGCCTCGGAGCAGACGAATCCAACGACGAAAATTTCAAGAAAGCAGGAGAACAGTTGCTGCGTTGTTATCACGGACTTCCGAAGAACAAAGCCCTGATCAAATTCCTCAGCGAGGCGGGGATGAGAGCGCTGATGCAAAAGACTGAGAACTTCTACATGCAGGAACAGTCAAAGAACATGCACATCATCGATGACGAGCTTTATTTTATCATTGATGAGAAACACAATACGATCGAGTTGACGGAGCAAGGGATCGACCTTTTGACAGAGTCTTACCAGGAGGCCAATTTCTACATTCTCCCTGACATTGGATCGGAACTGGCGGAGCTGGAACGTCATAACTTCACGGAGACGGAGCTGATAGAGAAGAAAAGCGCCCTGATGCGCGACTATTCCATCATTTCGGAACGTGTCCATACGGTGAACCAGCTGTTGAAAGCATACGCCCTCTTTGAAAAGGACATCGAATACGTGGTGATGGATAACAAAGTGAAGATTGTCGACGAGCAGACCGGGCGTATCCTCGAAGGAAGAAGGTATTCCGACGGACTTCACCAGGCGATCGAGGCCAAAGAGAATGTGAAAGTGGAGGCCGCCACCCAGACCTATGCCACCATCACCCTGCAGAACTATTTCAGGATGTACAAGAAGCTGGCCGGCATGACCGGTACGGCCGAAACGGAAGCAGGTGAACTTTGGAATATATACAAGCTGGATGTGGTGGTGATCCCGACCAACAAACCGGTAGTTCGCGAGGACCGCGAAGACCTGGTTTACAAGACGAAGCGGGAGAAATTCAACGCAGTGATCAAGGAGATCGAAGACCTGGTCGAAAAAGGCCGGCCGATGTTGGTGGGAACCACGTCGGTGGAGACCTCCGAGTTGCTCAGCCGCATGCTCAAGCGGGTCAACATTCCTCACAACGTGCTCAACGCCAAGCTGCACGCAAAGGAAGCTGAGATCGTAGCTGAAGCAGGGAAGGCAGGAACCGTTACCATCGCCACCAACATGGCCGGCAGGGGAACCGATATCAAGCTGGGACCTGGCGTGAAAGCCGCCGGCGGACTGGCCATCATCGGGACTGAACGCCATGAATCGCGGCGTGTTGACCGGCAGTTGAGAGGACGTTCGGGCCGGCAGGGAGATCCGGGAAGTTCCCAGTTCTTCGTCACGCTCGAAGATGATCTGATGCGCATGTTCGGGTCGGAACGGATCGCGAAAATTATGGATACCATGGGCATCCAGGAAGGGGAGGTGATCCAGCACAGCATGATCACCAAATCGATCGAACGTGCCCAGAAGAAGGTGGAGGAGAACAATTTCGGAATCCGGAAGCGGTTGCTGGAATATGACGACGTGATGAACATCCAGCGGGAGGCGATCTACAAGAAGCGCCACCACGCTTTGTTTGGCGACCGGCTGGCTGTGGACATCGCCAATATGATCTACGATGTGTGTGAGGCTTCCGTGATGGATTACCTGGACAACCGGGATTACGAAGGGTTTAAGCTGGAGCTGCTCAAGGAATTTGCTATCGATTGCCCGGTAACGGCGAAGGAATTTGCCTCCCTGAACAGCGAGGAGCTTACTTCCAATGTATACGAAGCCACTTACAAACAGTACAAGACAAAAAATGATAGTATCGCGAAGCGGGTCTTTCCGGTGGTACAAAACGTGCTTGAACACGAAACACGTTATGAGAATATCGCCGTTCCCGTCACCGATGGGATCAAGTCGATACAGGCGGTTGCCAACCTGAAAAAAGCATACGAAGACAAAGGCAAAGAGGTGGTGCTGTCCATTGAAAAGGGCGTAGTGCTGGGGATGATCGACAACGCATGGAAAGAACATCTCCGCGAGATGGACGACCTGAAGCAGAGCGTCCAGAACGCCGCTTACGAACAAAAAGACCCCCTGCTGATCTACAAGTTTGAATCGTTTGAGCTCTTCAAATCCATGCTCCAGCGTACAAACAAGGAGGTCATTTCCTTCCTGATCAAATGCGACGTACCCATGCAGGCCGACAATGTAAGGGAAGCCCAGATGCCGCGGAAACTGGACCGGCAGCGATACAAGGAAGAGCGGTCCGACCTGCTTTCGCAGGCGCATGCCAACACCCAGGAACGGAGCAAACCCCAACCGGTGAAGGTGGAGAAGAAAGTGGGCCGAAACGACCCCTGTCCGTGTGGCAGCGGGAAGAAATACAAACATTGCCATGGAGCGGGACAGTGACGAGGGACGAGGGACGAAGGACGTGAGACGAGGGACGAAGGACGTAAAGCGTAAAGACCCCTCAAACCAGCAACCAGCAACCAGCAACCAGTAACCAGTAACCAGCAACGAGTAACCAGCAACCAGTAACCAGCAACCAGCAACCATATGACATATAACCGCATCCTCCTCAAGCTCTCCGGTGAAGCCCTCGAAGGCTCCCGGGGGATTGGCATCGACCCTGAACGGCTGGCTTCCTATGCCGGCGAGATCAAAGAAGTGGTCAACGCAAATGTGCAAGTCGCACTCGTAATTGGTGGCGGGAATATTTTCCGCGGACTTCAGGGAGTTGCCCGGGGAGTCGACCGCACCCGGGGCGACTACATGGGCATGCTTGCCACTGTCATCAACAGCTTGGCCATCCAGGATGCGTTGGGCAAACTGGGCGTCAAATCAAAACTGCTCGGGGGGATCGCCATCGACCCGGTTTGTGAGCGGATGAGCCGCGCACGGGCGATAGAATACCTTGATCAGGGGAATGTTATAATTATCTCGGGAGGTACAGGCAACCCGTTTTTTACCACCGATACGGCTGCCGCTCTCCGCGCTGTTGAGATCGAGGCCGACGCGATATTGAAAGGCACCCGGGTGGAAGGAGTTTACACAGCAGATCCTGAAAAAGATCCTACAGCCACGAAATATGACACACTCACTTTCGACGAAGCCTATCAAAAAGGGTTAAAGATCATGGATCTTACCGCGTTCACCCTCTGCCGGGAAAACAACCTGCCCATCGTGGTCTTCAACATGAACACACCTGGAAATCTGTTGAGGGTTGTGAAGGGGGAGAGGATAGGGACGGTTGTGAAGTAAGGATTGCCATGGATTGCCATGAATTGCCAAATATTGCCATAGATTGCCATTTATTGGTCTCCGTTGAGCATCATTATTCGGTCTTTAATTCAATTTCAGACAATTCCTTTCCAAGCTTTTTAATTCCCCGGATGATGCGTTCGGTTTGTTTGGCAGAAGGTGTTTTGATACCGTGGGTATACTGGGCAAGGAGACTCTGATTCATTCCGATAAATTCAGAAAATGCTTTTGCGTTCAATACTTTATAGAACGTAAAGAATTGCGGAATATCCAATATTATTTTCAGATTTTGGCCGGTGATCTTTTTTCCCGATCCTTCAAAATAGAAATTCAGCGCTTCCACAAGGTTTCTCCTCAGTTCATGAAATGTCCGGCCGGTTGTGGCAACCGGATATTTTTTAGCATATCCGGAAAAACCTGAATTCGTTTTCTCGACTATGATTTCGATTGTTTTCATACCTCGCTGTTTATTCAATTCCGGTGTCCTTCAGGATTTTTCCGCACAGCCCAAAACACACCTCGCTTAAGTAACAGCCTGATCAGTTCGTTTGATTTCATCACAAAAGTAATAAATATATTACTTTGCTACAAATTTTCTACCACATTAATCGGGTTCGGGGGGAAAAGGTTATATAGTCAATAATCCACCTCATCCCCCGTCCCCTTCTCCTCAAGGAGAAGGGGAGCATTTCCCTCTCCTTGAGGAGAGGGTTAGGGTGAGGTGGATTCGTCATTCATGCTCATTTGATAAACGCCACCACAATCTTCGCTTCCACTTCCCCTTCATTCACTATCCGGTATTTTTCCGTAGCGGATGGGATCACAAAAGTGTAAAAATTTTGGACGGGACTGTATAAAATTTGGACAGTCCAAAGCATTTCTCAGAAACCTTCTTTTACTTAATCGGTTGATAATAAAGAACATATAAACGTGGAACACAATTTGATATAAAATATATTGCCTTCGCAGAAATATATCAAACATAAAAGCCAGGTTTATGAAAACAACAAAATTATCGAGAGCTATTTCCATGTCTCTCTCTCTCTCTTCACTTTAACTATTTCTTTTCCAAGCGCTGCCCAAACCGTTACCGGTCACGGAACTGCCAAAGCATTAGCCAAATGGGTTTCTTCAGGTGGGGGAGGTGGTGGAGGTGGCCATGATGAGGACCTAATTGAAACGGGGGATTCAACAACGGTAATAACTACCACCACCTTGTATTATGATAGCATCAATACCAGGTTTGGAGTGCACATTGAAAACCCTTCAGCCCCCATGCATGTGCTTGGGAGAACGATATTTGAAGGGAATCCGAATTACAGTTACAACCGACTTCATATAGGACATGCGCCTTCTTTCAGTGTGGATAGCAGTAATACGGTTGGGTATTTGGGATTCAACGTGTATCGCGGGTTAAACAGCTATTGGTACAGGGTTGGAGATCAAACGCACAACGGAGGCTCTTTAATCCTGGGAAATACAAAAGGCGGCTTGTACTTTGGGACACTTTCCTCCACAGGCGGATCAACTCCCACACCACTTTCGGATGCTCAGCTTCTATCGAATCTGAAAATGGTACTCACACACGAGGGCAGACTTGGCCTCGGCAGCGGAGCGCCCCGTGCGAAAATGGAAATTGTCCATGCAGACGAATTAAAGCCGGCATTGATTCTAGATCAGACTTCCCAAAACATGCAGACCAATGAGATCCAGTTTCATTTGAATAGTGAAGAAGAATGGGCCATCGGATCACATTTGAACAACGACCATCCGAATTCTTTTTTTATCTGGAACCACACCAAATTCAGGACAGTGTTCATGATTAACGAGGATAGCCTGGTAGGGATCAATACGGAACATCCATCGGCCATGCTGGAGGTTAACGGATCATTTAAAGCGAAAACCGTGGGTATCGGAACAGCGCCACCAACTAGTGGAACATTTAAATTATATGTGGAAGGCGGCATTAAGGCGCGGGAAATGAAAGTGACGGTAAATTCGTTTGCCGATCACGTATTCGGGGATGGGTACTCACTTTTGCCAATTGGCGACCTTAAGCAATATATCCTCACACATGGCCGGTTACCTGGGATCCCGTCGGCTGAAGAAGTGGAAACCGAGGGGGTAAACCTGGGTGAAATGCAGGTTAAATTACTTGAGAAACTTGAAGAACAGGCGCTCTACATCATTGACCTGCAGAAACAGATCGATGAATTAAAGATGTTATTGGGAGTTAACGTGGAGGAAAAGAAATGAAAAGGAGGTTGTTTTTCATTATTCTTTTCGCTATCTTTGGGATTACATCCTTCGGACAATATGTGACCATCCTGGGTAAGCAATTCAAAGATGAGAACGGGAATGATTTTGAACCGGTAGTATGTAATTATAACGTAGATATTGTTAATATTGACACATCTGATTTTTTGACAACATATATCAGTCCAAATCACTCCTTTGGAATTTACAATACTTACGAATGTAGCGGTACCGAAAGTTGTGACGACCAATTAAAAAATGATTTTATTCAGATGCTTTACATGGGATTTAATACAGTGAGAATCATGGGGATAAATCCATTTTTTATATCCGAAGGATATCAAATCAAAGATCAAGTTGGTACTATATGCTGGGAATGTCCGGAATTGGGTTTTTATATATTTACAAATCATCATAATCTTGCGAATTGTAAGAACGATAAACCATTTCCTCTTCATGAACCATTTGAGAATGATGCGGTTACTTTGCACCTTGTTGAGCTAATCAATCATCTCATTCAGGTTGCTTCTGAAGTTGAATGGGAAGGTAAAAAACTGAAATTGATCCTGATCACCGGTGGCGAATGGGGGGGGCATTCTCATGATTTCCCTGATGTTTATAGCGATTATCTTTATGCGTTGAGTAATACTCTCCCAATCCTTCTTTCCAACTCAGCTAAAACAACTTTAATGGCTTACGATCTTTACAATGAACCGCCCTCTTTTTGGCCGGTAGAAACAATTGGACATTCAAAGCAGGATGTATGTAAAAAAGTAAAAATGTGGTATGATACAATTAAGGAAGGGGATCCTTACCACCTGATCACATTGGGTGCACAAGGGCATCACAGTATCCTGGAATATGATCATGCTGTTTTTTCGCTCGATTTCTATTCACCACATTTATATCCGGCTGCCCATCATCAATATGAAGGTCCGACCTATTTCGAATCTTTAATGAATTCATTTTATGGAAAACTTTACTGGGTTTCAAATAATTGCAAGATGCCATGGATAATAGGGGAAACCGGATTTCGCGCCGTTGAGAATTCCGTTTTTGATACGAACTATGATGGCACTTTATCAGATCAGTACGATTTTGCCGATTCAGCTACTATCAGGACATGGGAGTGTGGAGGTAGCGGCTTTAGTTGGTGGTTTTATCAGGATGTATGTAATGATGGATATGGGATCTTAAAGCAAAATCAAGTATGTACAAACTGGCCATGTAGTACAATTCTAAAACCGGTATGGGAGGTGTTTGACGATTTCACTCCTCCCTCAACCGGCGCCTGCTCCGAGCCACCCTATTATTATGATCCATACTACCACGAAGTATATGCCCCCCCAGACACAAATATTGTAACCGGCTATGTTTTAGATCGGGAAGATAATCCAATAAAAGATGCGGTGATTTTTGCTCATACACGATTATATAATACACAAAATCCAGCAAATCCTGTTATATATGATTTTCATTATACTTTTACAGATGATAATGGTTTATTTACTGTAATCCCATATGATTTTGATACACGTCCACCAAACTACAACACGATTGAAGGTCTGACTATTTCAGCTGCTATTTGTTCAAGAGTTCGGGAATGGTGCTCGGTTCCTTGGGACGGGGTCGATTCCGGGCAAACATTCAAATTAGACAGGTTTGATCTTAATTCTGA
>JAZDGR010000046.1:0-14481 GCA_043806735.1 bacterium
TCCCTTATAAATCAAAAAATCTGGGATTTGTCCTGTTCCCGAAACTTTCTGAATCATTAAAGTCAGCGTAATTATTGTTGTTATTAGTCGAAGTACTTTCATTTGTTCATAGTTGTCTGTCTTTTTAGCATGCCCGCTAACATTTGGCTATACGCATATTGTTGATATTTCTGCCTTAGTTTTAGGTTGAATTGACCCATTTATTGAATTTATCTCGTAAAAACCGGAGATAACACTATAAAATGACCGGACATTTGTACTATATGCCTTATTAGGTTTATCTCTGAAATTTGCAGGGTAAATCCATTCGATTTGTTTCATAACTGGATAATGAATACATGAAACCATCCTATTCATTTCAGAAACCATACCCGGATTTTTATAAAACAAACCTACACAGTTTACTGTTCATATCAAAATGTTTTGAATCTTTTTATTATACATCCAACTTGTCCATCGGATTCACAATCTGAATATAAATCCTTTCGTCGTGATAAATGAATTCATTCATTTTCTCTGACTCGTCGAGATAAATTCTTACCATTTTACAATTTTCCATTTGGTTTAGGTTCGGTTTAGCTTTCGTTTTGGTTTTTCAGGGTGTGATCCTTACAGGTTTTGGACTAAAGTGCTGCTTCCATGATCCCCTTAACCCGTCAGCTAAAGCAGTGAGCCACAAACGATGGGAACCAGGAACTAATGTACAAGCGTTCTATCTTGACATTCGTTGATAGTGTTTGAAACGCGCCCGAGTATTCGTGATGGCCAGGGCCGAGCGTAAAAAAATGTCCTGTGGACATTTTTAGCGAAGGAGCCAGTCTGTAAGGGAGGCGTGGTGTGAGACCTGCCTGCGTGACGCAGTCAGGCAGGGGTGCAGAGTTTATCCCGCGAATAGCAAGAGTCCCCCTTACTGCTGGCGCTTTCGCGTGGCTCTCGTCCGTGAAGTATGTTAGGAGATTCGTTAAAGTGATTGATCAGATCAGCTTACCTTTTTGAGGTTGGCAAGGGCGTTGGCAAACTCCAGGTAGTCATAAAATCCGGATGCGTTGCGGAACGACTCTATCACAAGCTGATCAATCCCGGAAATAATCCCACCATAAATTTTCACCTGACCGAGAAAAACCAGCGAACGCAATACATGATTTCCCACCATGCCATTGGCAAAGACAAGGATGGTGCATTGATCGGCAATAGCTTTTTCAATTTCAACGTAGTAATGTTTGATTGGAAAATCTTTTCTGAGCATGCTGACAATCGTTTCTGCGTCCATATGTGTTTGGTCTATTTGTTGATTTTTCCCCATCGCTTCGGGTCTTGCCCCAGAGGTCACCCCGACCTTCAACGGAAGGTTCAGCAACCGGAGCAGTTCAATCGCCTCCCTGATCAGCTCGATCTTCTGATCGATCGTCCATCCCTGGGCGTTTGAAATGGCGCAAGGGATAAAAATCCTGCCCAGGTTATCTTTTACCAACGCCAGATCTTTGATCTCTTCCGGGCGATAATGAAAATGGTCAACGATCATGGTTCGAAGTGCCGTCGCACTAGCTTGTCCGCGGACAATCGCGTCAATATCTCCGGATTTCAATGCCGCTACCATTGACTCCTCTGGTGTTTCCGTGGGGATGGATTTGATCGGGTTAACTTCCTGTCCAAAGGCGATCACCTCACAGAATTCCTGAGCCCGGCACAACGAATTCAGGATGGCTTCATCAGGATTGATAATTCCAATGCCGATCCGATGTTTGCCGGAAGCCGCTTTTTCATGGATAAACCGGTCGAATGCTGTTTCAGTGTTCATCTGGTTACTGATTTAATGTAGTTATCGGTCTGCATTGAAGGATGTACCATTTTCCGTCCTTCCTGGCCCATTCAATATCGCAGGGATAAGTAAAAAAAGCTTCGATGTGAATGATAAGATCAGCCAATTCACGGATCTGCGGTGGACTAAGCTTTGGCGCATCTGATTCGCTATCCGGGATTTCCTTCCAGGTACTTCCACCCGATTGGTTCAGAAAAACGCCTTTGAGCTGCTGCGACGGATAGGTTTCCAGGATATGCCTGTCGCTTTTTCTGAGGATATAGGTGTCGGGGGTGATCGCTCCTGAAACAACTGCTTCTCCCAGTCCGAACCCGGCTTCGATGATCATTTGGTCAGGATCCTGAGTGACCGGATGAACCGAGAAAGCCACCCCGGCCACTTCGCTGGCAATCATCTCCTGCACCACAACGGCCACGGAGATATCTGCAGTCATCAGGTCGTTTTGGAAGCGATAGGCCAGGGCCCGGTCTTCGGCATTGGCGCTGGAACGGACAGCGACCAGTGGGGCGTTGAGTTGATCAAAATGAGCATAAATAGTACCGGCGATCTCATCCGGTATTTTCTCCTGCATGATCCAACCGGTAACATGTTCCGAAACGTTGGTCAGCGCAACGATGTCGCCTCCGTTCAATGGCTGAAGAAGGGATGCGATACGGGTATCCAATCCGCTCCCACGGAGAAATTGATCATAGCACTGCGTAAGGATCACAAATCCGTCGGGAACCGGTATGCCATGGTTGAACAGGACTCCGAGGTTCGCTCCGCCTCTTTCTGCTTTAACAGGTCGCCGGTAAGCAGGAAGAATTTATTGTCGTCAAGCAGCAAAGCGCTTCGAAGAATTTCTCGGTGCGGTAGTTTCTGAACCAGACAAACTCTTTGAGCAGGTTAATGGTTTCCAGCTCTCCGGAAGTAAAATGGAAACCAGATAGCAGCGAATGCTCAAGACCCATCTCGTCAAGACTTCTCTCGTTCAAACTGGTCCGGAAGAAGTCAAAAGAGTATCCTTCCGAAAAGAGATCACGGTATCCGAGGTAAGAATATTTCTGCCAATGCTGCTTCAACGCGGCTTCTCGGTCAAACGAGGGAGTATTTATATGGTTTTTGATCTTTTTTAACTCGATCAGCTCCTCCTCCGGACCGTTGTTTTTTACCGGGACCGATACCTCCAGCAATCTGTCGTTCATGTCTGCATCAGAGACTCCGTGTTGTTTCAGGATGGCGATAGCCTTTTTTTCGATGAGCATACTCAACGGATGGGTGATTGGGATAAAAACCATCAGATTTTGCAACAACTTGGCCGATCGCCAGAATATCTCCTCCAGGGATAGACGATCATTCCCGTTCAGGTTTATCCCCCGGCAGAAGTGAATCAATTTCTCGCCTGCAGTATGCCCATGTTTTGTAAACCTCATAAATATATCCGGATCATCGTTCCAGTGAGAGGCAATGATCTCTTCGAACCAATCCATATCAAACCATGCATCATGTTCGATGAATTCAAAATTGCTGACATAGGTGTCGAATCCGGTGAACCGGGAAAACAACTTCTTATCGTTCCAGGCATGCATGAACATGTCGCTTGCCAGCAGCGATAGGTTTCGTTTCATTAGTTTTACAAAGTGTGCCATAGGCGCATTATAAATTTGCCTTTAAAATTACTGAATCGTACCGATTTTTAACTGGCAAGAAATTTCAGTAAATTTCCAGCAAGTTTTAGTAGTTTATATCGTCCAATTTAATAAATCCCCGGAGTTTTGACTAATAACGAGCTGATTAACCGCCTTCAGCACAAGGATCAATCCGCCTATGTCGAGCTGATCTCGGCCTTCCAGGATCATGTGGTCAACACCTGTTATGGCTTTGTCCAATCGGAAGAAGATGCCCGGGATGTCGCGCAGGAGGTCTTCGTGGAGGTGTTCCTCTCGATCCGCCATTTCAGGGCAGATGCCAGTCTAGGCACCTGGATCTATCGCATTGCCATAAACAAATCGCTGGATTTCATCCGGAAAAAAAATCGGAAGAAGAGAATGGCTATCCTGCTGGGATTCGCAGGGATGAATCCACAGGACCAGAAGAGGTTGGCGACGAACGTCGAGACACCATCTGCACTGCTGGAACAGAAAGAACGCAGGGATTTGCTGAACACAGCCATTAAAAAACTTCCGGAAAATCAGCGTGTCGCATGGACTTTACATAAGATTGAGCAAATATCTTACTCGGAAATCGCCAACATTATGGGAACTTCGGTACCGGCTGTAGAGTCCTTGATACACAGGGCAAAGAAAAAATTATACACGGTTCTGGAAAGGATAATGGAATAGAAGATGAACAGGTGCAAGTTACCCGTAGAAATGACGTCAATAATAGATGACACCATAAATCATGAAACAAATCAATCAGGAAATCTGGAATTTGATTGAGTATCCGGATAGAACTTCCCGGATTCTTCCCGGTGAGGGTTTTAATGAGTCGGTGCTCTGCCGCCTTGAACGACGGAAAGCCAATCAGGGAAAGCTGCAAGGCTTTGTCCGGGAAAATTCGGGCACCCTTCTGATCACCGTCGCGGTTTTTATCAATTTAGTTTCTATTGGATTCGGTTTACGTTCCATCCTCTTTACGGGAGATAAGTTGCCCTGTAGTACCCATCCGGCCACAGAAGTCTATTATATCGATCCCTCACCATATCAGATGTATACATATTTTTAAATCAAGTAATATGGACTATTTCACAAACAAAAGAGTATTGCTCTTTTCGATTATTATCCTGGTTCTCCTGAATGTGGGAACGTTGGTGACCATCTGGTTCCTGTGGAGACCACCGAAAGAGGTCCTCATCAGGGAACTCCCTCCGCCACCGCCACCCCCACCTCCCATAAGCGTTCAGGCGGTGATGTCGACCGAATTGAACCTGACTCCCGAACAGAGCCTCCATTTTAAAAAAGCTTCCGAACGATTTATGCACCGGTCTGAAGATATCCTTCGTGTGTATCACAGGGATAAAAGAAGGATGCTGGAAGAACTGGCCATGGATCGTCCTGATTCGGTACTCCTGGGCCATCTGACAGCCGAACTAGGGAAACAGCAAACCGATCTGGAGCGTGTGATGGTAGATTACTTTTTAGAGATCCGGCACGTTTGTACCCCGAAACAACAGGCGAAACTCAAAGGGATTATCGATCAGGTACTTCACCGGATGTCACTGGCCGGGGAGGAGAGGGAGAAATAAGAGGGAAGAGGGAAGAGGAAAGAGGGAAGAGGAAAGAGGAAAGAGGAAAGAGGAAAGAGGAAAGAGGAAAGAGGGAGGGGTTAACCGGGTAAAGTAATTGCCAGAGGACTTTCTCTTACCTGGCTCATGGCTACCTCGCTACCTCGCTACTTTTTCAACCAAATCCGCCATCCTGCAGGAATAGCCATATTCATTGTCGTACCAGGCGACAATCTTGACGAAATTGCCTCCCAGGACCTTGGTCAGGAGCGAGTCAAAGATGGATGAATGCGGGTTGCCTACGATATCCACACTCACCACAGGGTCGGTGCAATACTCCAGGATTCCTTTCATCTCTCCGTTTGCAGCTGATTTCATGGCTGCATTGATCTCATCTTTCGTCGCATTTCTGCTCAGCAGGCAGGTCAGATCCACCAGGGAGCCATCGGGGGTGGGTACGCGAACGGCAAACCCGTCAAGTTTCCCCTCTAGGTCGGGGATAACCAGTCCGATGGCTTTGGCAGCGCCTGTTTTAGTCGGGATCATCGACATGGCAGCGGCCCGCGCACGGCGCAGGTCTTTATGCGGAGCATCCAGGATAATCTGGTCATTGGTGTAGGAATGGATCGTATTCATCAAACCTTTCACGATCCCGAAATTATCATGAAGCACTTTCGCGATTGGAGCCAGGCAGTTGGTTGTGCAGGAGGCATTGGAGATAAATTGCATGGCAGGCGTGATTAACCGGTCATTCACCCCGAGAACCACCGTGAGGTCAACATCCTCAGGATTATCGGCCGGAACTGAAAGGATTATTTTTTTTGCTCCGGCAGTAATGTGCTTTCCCATTTTTTCTTTGTTCCGGAAGATACCTGTTGATTCGATCACGACCTCAACTCTAAGTTTTCCCCAGGGCAGGTTTGCGGGATCGTGTTCGGCGAACACCTTCATCTTTTTCCCGTTTACCACCAGAAATTCCCCCTCGACGATGATTGTTCCGGGAAATTTCCCATGAACGGAATCGTATTTTAACAGGTAAGCCAGGGTACCGGCATCGGTAAGATCATTGATGGCTACTACTTCGACATTCGGTTTTGAAAGGAGTGCACGGTAGGTTAACCGCCCAATTCGACCGAATCCATTAATTCCAACTTTTATTGTTCCCATATTGATTGATTTTATTATGTTTTTGTACTACTTCGGATTTCTATGTCAAAATTACCAATTAATCCTTTAGCCGGGAAAAATCGGGCAAATTTTTGAAATGGAGCAGAAAAGGGATAGCTTCGCAGGAAAAACAAAATGAAGACCATCTTTATCCTCTCCGACGGAACCGGCCGTACTGCCGAACGAGCGCTGATGGCAGCCCTGACCCAGTTTCCGAAGGCCACGGTGGAGATTGTCCTGAAACCTGAAATCCGTACCGAACAGCAGATTGAAGAGCTGATCCCGGAGATCAAAGCTGCTCATGGCCTGATCGTGCATACCCTGGTGTCGCAGGCGCTGCGCGACAGCATGGTCCGTATTACCCGGATTCACAACATCAATGCGATCGATATTATGGGCCCCTTGCTGAGCAGGTTGGCTTTGTATTTAGCCAATTCGCCGACCCAGGAACCGGGCCTTTTTTACTCGCTGAATAAAGAGTACTTCAAACGGATTGATACCATGCAATTTGCGTTCAACCACGACGATGGCCAACGGTATTACGAGTACGACAAAGCGGAGATCGTGCTGGTTGGCGTTTCGCGCACCTTTAAAACTCCCCTGAGCATTTACCTTGCTTTCAAAGGTTGGTTTGTCGCTAATTACCCGGTAATCCTGGGAGTCGACCCTCCGGAGATTCTCTCCAGGATTCCCATGGGAAGGGTTTACGGTCTGACCACCGAACCCTTCGACCTCTCCACACTCCGTTCTGTCCGACAGAAATATCTTGGAGGATGTGGAGGAGAATATGCATCCCTTGAATACATCAAGAAGGAGCTCGCCTATGCCAACAGTATTTTCAGCGAAAATGAATGGCCCGTGGTTTCGGTCACATCCAAGCCGATTGAAGAGATCGCTTCGGAAATCCTGGCTATCAAACGCCGACTGAACCCTCAGCCAAATAGTCCCCAGTCCCAATAAAGTTCTTCGGGAAAAACTTTTAACTTTGCACCTTCTTTTCAACAGAGGATGAGTCTATGTCAAAAACCAGATATATTTTTGTAACAGGTGGCGTTACATCTTCACTGGGGAAGGGGATCATTTCCTCCTCCATTGCAAAACTGCTGGTTTCCAGGGGATTCTCTGTTGCCATCCAGAAACTGGACCCTTACATCAACATTGACCCCGGGACACTGAACCCGTATGAACACGGAGAATGTTTCGTTACCGACGACGGAGCAGAAACAGACCTGGACCTGGGGCATTATGAGCGGTTCACCAACGTACGGACATCCCAGGCCAACAACGTGACTACCGGGGTCATTTATCAGTCGGTGATAACCAAAGAACGGGAAGGGGTGTTCCTGGGGGAAACCGTACAAGTCATTCCTCACATTACCGATGAAATCAAATACCGGATCAAGCTCCTTGCAAACCGTGGAAATTTTGATTTCCTGATCACCGAGATCGGAGGGACGGTAGGTGATATCGAGTCATTGCCCTTCATTGAAGCGGTCCGTCAGTTGAGATGGGAACTGGGAAAGAGCAGCGTCGTGGTACACCTGACCCTGGTGCCTTACCTGGCAGCCGCAGGTGAACTTAAAACCAAACCTACCCAGCACTCGGTAAAAATGTTGCAGGAACAGGGAGTTCAACCGGATATCATCGTTTGCCGAACCGAAAAAAAGCTGAACGAAGGAATACGGAACAAAATAGCCTTGTTTTGTAACGTCACACCCACCTCCGTCATTGAATGTATCGATGCGGAGACCATTTACGATGTCCCGGTCCTGATGAGGAAGGAGAACCTCGATGTAGAGATTTTACAAAAAACCGAGATGCCTTTCGATACAGAACCCGATCTTGGGGATTGGGAACGCTTTCTTCAAAAACTGAAGAATCCTCAGCATGAGGTTCACATCGGACTGATCGGAAAATATGTTGAATTGAAAGATGCGTATAAATCGATCAATGAATCTTTTATTCATGCAGGGGCTGCGAACGAGTGCAGAGTGAATGTGAAATCCATCCACTCTGAACATATAGATGCATCGACCGTCAATGAAAAATTGAGCGGACTGGATGGGATCCTGGTAGCTCCGGGATTTGGAGAACGGGGAATTGAAGGAAAAATCACAGCCATCGGGTATGCCCGTGAAAACAAAATCCCCTTCTTCGGAATTTGTCTGGGGATGCAATGTGCCGTGATCGAATTTGGCCGGAACGTACTTGGTTTAAAAGAGGCCCATTCTACCGAGTTCAACCGTTCGACACCTTACCCTGTGATCGATATGATGGAGATTCAGAAAAAGATCGTGGGACTTGGAGGTACCATGAGGCTGGGAAGTTATCCATGCAGGTTGGGTAAAGGCACGAACGTCCTCAGGATTTATCAGTGCCAGGATATTTCAGAACGGCACCGGCACAGATTCGAGTTCAACAATGAGTATAAGGATGCATACAGCAAAGCAGGCATGATTCCCGCTGGGTTGAATGAGAAAGATGACCTGGTCGAGATTATCGAATTGAAAGACCACCCCTGGTTTGTTGGTGTGCAGTTTCACCCTGAATTTAAAAGTACGGTAGCTACCCCGCATCCGTTGTTTGTCAGTTTTGTTAAAGCCGCGTTGGATCATGCCGGGAAGGCCGGATAAAGTAAGGTAATCATGAACAGAAACACAATCATCGGGCTTGTCCTGATCTTTGGTATTTTTATTGCGTATGCCTATTTCATGTCTCCCTCCAAAGAAGAAACGGCGGCCGGGAAGCAAAAAGCGGATTCGCTTGCATGGGTCATGAAAGAGCGGCGGGATTCTGCCATCCGTCAGAATGCAAGGCGACAGGCGCTGGAAAATCTGGCCAGGAAACAGGAAATGGAGGAAAAAGGAGAACTCATCGACCCTACCGCATTGGTTCAACTGGAATTGAAAGACCAGCTCGGACTGTTTGCCGGTTCAGCTTCCGGGGAAAACAGATACATCACGCTGGAAAGCGATCTGCTCAAATTCCGGATCGCGTTGAAAGGCGGGAGAATTGAACAGGTGGAGTTGAAAAATTACACGAGCTGGGAGAAAAAACCTACGATTCTGTTACATCCTGATTCCCTGCATTTTGGTTTTTCGTTCTTTGCCGGCAACCGGCTGATCAATACGGAACGTCTTTATTTTCATCCCTACTGGACCGACAGCAAATGGACCGGACAAGATTCACTGGTTGTTACAGGTAGCGATTCCCTGCAATTCGCCATGCGCGCTTACCCCGATGCCCCGCAGGGAGGATTCAATCGTGAAAAATACATCGAGTTCCTTTTTACGCTTCACGGCGATCAATACATGCTCGGCTACCAGGTAAACTTTGAGGGGATGCAGGACGTCATTGATCCCTCTACGACCTACCTGGTACTCAACTGGAGAGAAAATCTGACCCGGGAAGAGAAAAGTCTCAAGATGGAAAGAATGAATTCCACTATCTATTATAAGTACCTGGAAGATAAGGTGGATTACCTGAGTGAGACCAAGGATGAGGAAAAATTTCTCAGGAATGAAAAGGTCAGGTGGGTCTCATTCAAACAACAATTCTTTCTTACGACGTTGATCGCCGGTACCTACTTTGCCGAGCCCCGGATCCAGACGCTGACCCTTCCTTTGACCGGAAATTACCTCAAATCAATGTACGCCGAAATCGGGATTCCGTTTTCTCCAACCGAAACAAAGTCAATTCCCATGCGAATGTACATGGGTCCCAATAAATATTACACCCTGCGGAAGTACCACCTCGACCTGGAAAAACAAATTCCGCTTGGCTGGAGCTTCTTTTTAATGGCGTGGATCAACCAGTATGCGGTCATCCCGGTATTTACTTTTTTTGGCGACCTTGGCTGGAATTATGGGATCATCATCCTGATCCTGACCATTATGCTTAAGATTGTGCTGTTTCCGATTGCCTTTAAAACCTATAAATCTTCCGCCAAAATGAGGGTTCTGAAGCCCGATATTGAAGAGATCACCAAGAAATTCCCGAAAAAGGAAGACGCGATGAAAAAGCAGAAGGCAACGATGGACCTCTACAAGCGGGCCGGTGTAAATCCATTGGCCGGCTGCATCCCGATGCTGCTCCAGTTTCCGATCCTCATTGCGTTGTTCCGGTTCTTCCCGTCCTCGATTGAACTCCGCCAGCAGCCTTTCCTGTGGGCCACCGACCTCTCCTCGTATGATTCCATCTGGACATTTCCGAATGGGTTTACCATTCCTTTTTACGGCGATCATGTGAGCTTATTTGCCCTTCTGATGACCATTTCAAGCGTTCTTTATACCCGCGTGAATGAACAGATGATGACCGGAACCCAGCAACAGATGCCGGGGATGAAGACCATGATGTACCTGATGCCGGTCATGTTCCTTTTCTGGTTCAACGACTATTCCTCCGGTCTCAGCTACTATTACCTGCTTGCGAACGTGTTTACATTCCTTCAGATCTTCCTGATCAGAAGGACCATTGATGAAAAGAAACTTCACGCTCAGATCGAAGCCAACAAGAAAAAAACACCGAAAAAATCAGGCTTCCGGAAACGGCTGGAAGATATGACGAAGAAACGGGGATACCCGGTGAAACGGTAATGTTTCAGGTTCCTTCATTTATAAACGAAAGGAACAACCGCATCCCCTCCAGTTTTTTTTCGTCAAGCACAAAAGAGATATTCTCTTCATAATACCTGAGTACATCGATCTCAGGAGGGATCCGGTTGGAGAAAAATTCAGGGACTTCGTTTTTTCGTCGTATTCCGTAAGCAAGCGCGTTATTGAATTTGGCCAGAAATCCTTCGGGAAGGGGTTTTATCGCCATCCACACCGCGAAGACAAACGGAAGTGAGGTGAACCGGATCCATTCTGCAGCCAGGTCATAAACATACGGGTATTCTTTGACCAGTCTGAAGGTCTTATCCCCGATGGCAAGCAGGGATTCAATTCCGCGCACCTGTTCTGCTCCTCCGGGCTCCAGTGACTTCCACCTGGAGTCGATTTTCCAGAAGTGCCTTGCCAGAACCTTGACCAGATGAACACTGGTTCTTGAATCGTAATCAAGCGCTATCTCCGTGATCTTTTTCAACGGCACCTGGCTTAGCAGGAGCACGGTTTTAACCTCTCTCACAGCGCCAATGCAGAAATCGGAAACCAGGATAGGATCTTTCAGTTCAGGGATGGCGCCCACGGGAACCAAAGCGAGGTCGACGGTTCCCTGTTTGAGCTTATCGGCGCACAATGACGGAATATCCAGTTGCAGATCAACGTCGTCAAGCTCTCCACTGGTCTTGATCCCGAATACAAATGGAAATGTATTCAGATACGATACGGCCGATATTTTAATTGGTTCCATCCGACGTCGTGACAAAAATAATGAAATTCAGTTTGTTTCAGTGGCATGTCGATTTAGTAGATTAAATTTGCAGTTCCATCTGCTTCCGAAACCGTGAGAAAAACGCTGGCTCTTGGTTTGCTTCTTGTCATCCTGTTGAACTCCATGGGATACTATGTCATTTTTGAATTGAACCGGTACATAATCCGGAAGGAGATGCGCGGTTTGATTGGAACCGGAAAGAAAATTTCCATGTTGGAAATCACGGATCCCGGTAACGACAAAAACTTCAGGTGGGTTGACACGCATGAGATCCTGGTTCATGGCAGGCTTTATGATGTTATTTATACCAGCCAGCGGGGAACTAAGACCCTCTATTATTGCTACCGGGATGTCAAAGAAGAGAAGCTGATCAGCGCCTTTCACCGCGCCAACAACAGCAAACTCACGCAGGCATTATGGCACATGCTGTCAAAGATCGTCGTGACATTTCATACACTCCGGATTGATCAGGTCAGCCCTGTCAGCTATTCCTATCCGCAGTTGATATGCAAGACCTGCTCGGTATTCCTTCCTCCCGGAAATCCGCCTCCCCGGATGTTTCTGTGATACATTTCCTGTAGCACACTGTGAAGGGGTGCACATGGAAGTAGTTTCTTTTCTTTTTTTTTCACTGATAATCAAATTTTTGTATTATGAGAACAAGTTATTTTAGTATATTGATCTGGTTTATTTTTTTGGCCGGTCCGGGGAAAGGTCAGCAGGTGCAAGTCCTTGATAAATCTGACTTGCAACCCATCAGCCAGGTTTCCATAACCAATTCGGCCGGGACCTTGTTGGTTGTTACCGATTTGCGGGGGCAGGCTGACATCTCTGCTTTTGTCCCCGGCGATTCCCTTCATTTTACACATGTTGCCTACCAACCGCTTGTGATCCTGAAATCGAGGGTCCCGGCAAATAATCAGGTCTTCATGACAGAGAACATCATTCGCCTTGACGAACTGGTTGTGTCGGCAAACCGTATGGAAGAGAAGAAATCAGAGCTTCCATACAAGATCGAAACGATCCAGGCAAAAGAGATCCAGTTTGAAAACCCGCAAACGACCGCTTCGATGCTGGAGCAAACGGGTGATGTATTCGTGCAGCAAAGCCAGATGGGAGGAGGAAGCCCAGTGCTTCGCGGGATGGAAGCCAACCGGGTACTGCTGGTTCTGGACGGGGTCAGGATGAACAATGCGATTTATCGCAGCGGCCACATCCAGAGCATCATCACCGTTGATCCTTCCCTTCTAGCCTCCATGGAGATCCTGTACGGCCCGGGATCGGTGATTTATGGGAGTGACGCACTGGGTGGTGTAATCAGCATGCAAACCTTCGATCCGCTGCTTTCCCGCAACGGCAAGGTCCTGATTCAAGGACAGGTGTACGGTCGCTACTCTTCTGCGAACACAGAAAAAACAGGAGGATTTCACCTGAATGTCGGATTGAAAAAATGGGCATTTCTTACCGCTTTTACCTATAGCGATTTTGATAATCTCCGGGAAGGAAGGACCCGAAATCCGTTCTACGGGACTTTTGGAGAACGACCTTTTTATGCGGAGCGTATCAACGGAAAGGACAGCCTGGTGACCAACCCGAAACCATGGATCCAGATCCCATCCGGGTACAGCCAGTATAGCCTGATGCAGAAGGCGCTTTTTGCCCCGTCGGATAAAGTCCGCTTATCGCTCAATTTCCAATACTCAAACTCAAGTAATATCCCGCGGTACGACCGGCTTACCGATACCATCAACGGCGCCCTCAAATACGCAGAATGGTACTATGGCCCCCAGACCCGTCTTTTTGCTGCTCTTCAGGCAGCTCTTACAAATAAGAATCTCTTCTACGATAACGCAAACTTTATCCTCGCTTACCAGAACATCAGGGAGGCGCGGGCCAGCCGGAGGTTCGGCAAAAAGTGGTTAAACGTAAACGACGAGTCCCTGAACGTGTTCTCCCTTTATGGAGATCTTTCGAAGAAGCTGGCTGCCAAAGATGAGCTGAGGTACGGAATTGCCGTTGACTTCAACAATGTAGGTTCTTCCGCCTTTGAGCAGGATATCAACACCGGTATTGAACTGAAGGATATTGCCACCCGCTATCCGGACCAAAAAGCGCAAATGCTGACCGCCGCGGCGTATCTTTCAAACGTCTGGAAGATAAACCGGGCCCTCGCTTTTTCTCAGGGTATACGGTACAGTTATATCTACCTGGATGCCGCCTGGTCGGAACCCATGATGCAGATTATGAAGTTCCCTTTTGCCTCCGAAGTGACCCAAACAAACAATGCCATCAATGGTTATCTGGGATTTGTAGTGACGCCCCCTTATCAGTGGAAGTTTTCATTGATCGCCTCCTCCGGATACAGGGCTCCCAATATCGATGACATCGGGAAAGTGAACGACTCGAACAGCAAGGACCGGGAACTCATTGTCCCGAATCCTGCCTTAAAACCTGAAACGGCATACAATCTTGAAGTGTCTGTCGGAAAAACGATCGAAAATGCTGTGAGGTTGGAACTGACAGGATATTACACCTGGCTCACCGATGCCATTGTCAAGAGACCGTTTACCTATAATGGGAAAGATTCGATCTTTTTTGACAGCGTCCTCTGCCAGGTGCTCGCCAATACGAATGCAGGGCAGGCTTATATTTACGGTGTGCAATGCAACCTGCTGGCCCAGGTTACCCGGATCTTTTCCATCACCAGCAACCTCACCTATACCGTCGGCTGGGTGAAAAGTGATGATGTCCCCCTGGATCATATCCCTCCGGTGTTCGGGATGACTTCGTTCCAACTGGAGATGAAACGGTTCAAAGGTGATTTTTACATCATGTACAACGCGTGGAAACGCATCCAGGACTACAGTCCGTACGGCGAAGATAACCAGGCTTATGCTACGCCCGAGGGGATGCCTGC
>JAZDGR010000047.1:0-21953 GCA_043806735.1 bacterium
AAGAACAATTGAAACACATCACCACCTCTGTTCTGGAGTTTCTAAACAGATAGCCATGGAGAAAACCTATTTTGCACATGAAACAGCCGTCATTGATCCAGGTTGTAGCATTGGGAAGGGCACCAAAATATGGCATTTCACTCACATCATGTCGGGGTGCGAGATCGGGGAAAACTGCAATCTCGGACAGAATGTGGTGGTTTCACCCGGCGTGAAACTAGGGCGGAATGTGAAAGTACAGAACAATGTTTCCATCTATACGGGAGTGATCTGCGAGGAGGATGTTTTCCTGGGGCCTTCCATGGTCTTTACCAATATTACCAATCCCAGAAGCGCGGTCATCCGGAAAGATCAATATGCCAAAACGCTGGTCAGAAAAGGAGCATCGATCGGAGCTAACGCCACCATCGTGTGCGGCTACGAGATCGGAGAATATGCCTTTATCGGAGCCGGAGCCGTCGTGACCAAAAAAGTTCCGGCCTATGCATTGATCGTCGGGAACCCGGGCCGGCAGGTAGGTTGGATGAGTGAATACGGCCACCGGCTGGAATTTGATGACCAGGGCATTGCGATTTGTCCCGAAAGCCGGGAGAGGTATCTTCTCAAAGATGGAAACGTAACGAAACTCGGAGGTTGACATGACCGCGAAAAAAAAACCATTGAATTTTGCCCTGATCGGCGCTGCCGGCTATATTGCTCCGCGGCATATGAAAGCGATCAGGGAGACCGGCAACAATCTGCTGGCAGCGCTCGATCCCTATGACGGAGTGGGGATCATGGACACTTATTTCCCGAAGGCCGATTTTTTCATCGAACCGGAACGATTCGACCGCCACCTTGATAAACTGCGGCGGACTGCAGCATCCAAATCCCGGTTGCAGGATACAAAAGTCGATTATGTAAGCATTTGTTCTCCCAATTACATGCATGATGCCCACATCCGCCTCGCCCTGCGTAACGATGCTCATGCTATATGCGAAAAACCAATCGTGCTGAATCCCTGGAATGTGGATGCCTTGAGAACCATCGAAAAAGAATCCGGAAAACAAGTCTTTACTATCCTCCAGCTTCGCCACCACCCGGCGATCCTGGAACTGAAGAAAAAAATTGAAAAGGGAGCTAAAAATAAAAATTATGCCGTCGACCTGACTTACATCACCTCCCGGGGCAAATGGTACCACCGGTCGTGGAAAGGCGATGTCTCAAAGTCGGGCGGCATCGCCACCAACATCGGTGTCCATTTTTTTGATATACTGGCCTGGATCTTCGGCGGACTAAAGGAAAATAAGGTAAACTTGCTTACTTCAAGCCGGGCAGCCGGCAACCTTCGGTTACAGCGGGCCAACATCCGCTGGTTTCTGAGCCTCGACTCAGATGACCTTACGGGAGTCGCCAAAACAAAGGGGAAAAGCACGTACCGCTCCCTCACCATCGACGGGGAGGAGTTCGAATTCAGCGACGGTTTTACCGACCTGCATACCGTCAGCTATGAACAGATTCTCGCGGGAAAAGGATACGGACTGCTTGATGCCAAACCGAGCATTCACATCGTGCATGAAATCCGGAACGCGAAACCGCTCGGACTAAAAGGGGATTATCACCCTCTGTTGAAAAAAATTTCGGGTCTCTGACCCCGAACCTGAATTCACGAACTCCTTAACATGAAAAGTTTATGAACATCTACCAACAACTGCTGAATAAAGAGAAAAAACTGTCGGTAATCGGTTTGGGATATGTGGGTTTACCCATCGCCTTGGAGTTTGCCCGTAAGATCCGGGTGGTCGGTTTTGATATCAAGAAAAACCGCCTCGAACTCATGCGGAATCGCAAGGACCCGAGTGAAGAACTTCCGGCAGAAGCGTTCGATGGCTGCGATATTTGCTTCACTTCCAATCCGGAAGAACTGAGGGATTGCGCGTTTCACATTATAGCAGTCCCAACCCCGATCAACAATCACAACCAGCCTGATCTCACCCCACTGGTCAAAGCCAGTGAAACGGTGGGACGAGTCTTGAAAAAAGGAGATTACGTCGTGTATGAATCTACCGTTTATCCGGGAGCCACGGAAGAGGATTGTGTTCCCATCCTGGAGAGGCTTTCAGGACTAAAAATGGGAATGGATTTCAAGGTAGGCTATTCGCCCGAGCGCATCAATCCGGGAGATAAGGTACACACGCTGACCACCGTCGTGAAAATTGTTTCGGGGAATGATGAAGAAGCACTCGACACGGTTGCGCGGATCTATGAACTGATTGTGGTCGCCGGAGTGCACCGGGCTCCGTCACTCAAGGTGGCTGAAGCAGCAAAGATCATTGAGAATGCCCAGCGCGACGTCAACATTGCCTTCATGAACGAACTTTCAGTGATATTCAACCGGATGAAGATCAACATCTACGACGTCATTGAAGCGGCCGGAACCAAATGGAACTTCCTGAAGTTTTATCCCGGACTGGTCGGGGGCCATTGCATCGGGATAGATCCCTATTACCTGACTTACAAAGCCGAGGAATACCGATACCATGCCCGGGTTATCAATGCAGGCCGGTACATCAACGATTCCATGGGCTTTTATGTAGCCAAACAAGTCGTCAAGCAACTCATTTCCGTGGGAAAAAATGTACTTCATGCCCGGGCACTGGTGATGGGAACCACCTTCAAGGAAGATATCAGCGACGTGAGGAACAGCCGGGTTGCAGACCTGGTCTCTGAGTTGAAGCAGTATGGGGTGGATGTGGACGTCACCGATCCTTTCGCTAACAGCAGGGAACTTGAAGAAGAATACGGATTCAGTTTGACCGGGAAAATAAGGAATGATTACGATATCGTGATCGTTGCTGTTAGCCATAAGCCCTATCATGAACTAACCGAAGATTATTTCAAGGAGATCATGCCGGAGAAAGGGATCCTGATAGATGTGAAAGGGATTTATAGGAAAAAAGTGAAAGAGTTGGTATATTGGAGTCTGTAAGGCAAAAGGTTCCAATGTTAAGTGTCAAATGTCAAGGTGCAAATATCTTGTTGAATTTTAATCTTTTTGTATGAAAATACTGGTAACCGGAGGAACGGGGTATATCGGGTCACATACGGCTGTTGAACTTCAGAATAAGGGCTATGAGGTCGTTATTGTCGATAACCTGTCAAACTCTTCCATAGAGGTACTGGATAACATTGCAAAAATTACAGGGGTTAAACCCGTTTTTGAGCAGTTTGACCTGACAGAACCGGAGCGCACCGCCGCTTTCTTTGAAAAACACAGTGACATCAGGGCCATCATCCATTTTGCCGCTTTTAAGGCAGTAGGGGAGTCGGTGGAGAAACCCCTGATGTATTACCGGAATAACTTGGTTTCACTGATCAATATCCTTCAGGGAATGATTCGGAACAAGATCCGGAACATCGTTTTCTCTTCCTCCTGTACCGTCTACGGACAACCGGATATATTGCCTGTTCGGGAGGATTCTCCGATCAAAAAAGCTTGGTCCCCATATGGGAATACCAAGCAGATGTCGGAGGAGATCATCACCTTCACCAGCAATGTCAATGACCTCCAGGCAATCCTGCTGAGGTATTTCAATCCGATCGGCGCACATGAATCAGCATTGATCGGGGAACTTCCGATCGGAGTCCCGAATAACCTCGTCCCATATATCACTCAAACCGCCATCGGGATGAGGGATTTTCTGCGGGTGTGGGGGAATGATTATTCTACGCCTGATGGTACAGCGATACGTGACTACATTCATGTTGTTGATTTGGCGAAAGCACATGTCATGGCTGTGGAGCGTATGATACAGGGAAAAGGTAAGGAAAAGGTTGAGGTCTTTAACCTGGGGACCGGAAATGGTTTTTCAGTGATGGAGGTAATTAAATCTTTTGAACGCTCCACCGGCGTAAAACTGAACTACAAGATCATGGCCCGGCGGTCCGGCGATGTGGAACAGGTGTGGGCCGATACCGAATATGCCAACAAGGAACTGGGCTGGAAAGCAGAAAAAAGCCTGGATGAGATGACCCTTTCGGCATGGAGATGGGAGGAAGCGCTGAAGAGAAATAGCGAGATAGCGAAATAGCGAAACGTATGAAAACAATCCTGATAACGGGGGGAGCGGGTTTTATCGGATCCCACGTGGTAAGGTTATTCGTGACCAAGTATCCACAGTACCGGATCATTAACCTCGATAACCTGACCTATGCCGGAAACCTGGCAAATCTCCGGGATATCGAACAAATGCCAAACTATGAGTTTGTCAGGGCCGACATCGTGGACGGCTCAACCTTGACGGAGCTTTTCAAGGCTTACAAAATGGATGGAGTCATTCACCTTGCTGCCGAGTCGCATGTCGACCGGTCGATCAGCAGTCCGATGGAGTTTATTCACACCAATATTGTGGGCACAGTGAACCTCCTGAATGCGGCCAGAGCAACGTGGAAGGATAGCGTGAATAACGAACCCAGGTTTTACCACATCTCCACGGATGAAGTATATGGATCGCTTGGAGAGACTGGCTTTTTTGTAGAAACGACCGCTTATGATCCCAGAAGCCCCTATTCCGCTTCCAAAGCCAGCTCCGACCACCTGGTCAGGGCCTATTTCCATACGTATAATCTGCCTGTTGTATTATCAAACTGCTCAAATAATTACGGGCCTTTTCAGTTTCCCGAGAAATTGATTCCGTTGTCCATCAACAACATCAAGCACAACAAGCCGATTCCCATTTATGGCAAGGGGGAAAATATCCGGGACTGGCTTTACGTGGAAGATCATGCCAATGCCATTGATTTGATTTTCCATTGGGGCCTTATAGGAGAAACCTACAATATCGGCGGGCACAACGAATGGAAAAACATCGACCTGATCCGTTTGCTTTGCCGGATCATGGACCGGAAACTGAACCGCGCCCCAGGCACTTCCGAGAACCTGATCACCTTCGTGAAAGACCGTGCCGGGCATGACCTCCGCTACGCGATTGATTCATCCAGGATCCGGAAAGAACTGGGTTGGAAGCCCTCCCTGCAGTTTGAAGAGGGGCTGGAGAATACAGTCGACTGGTATCTGGGCAACGAAGAATGGATGAAAAATGTCACCTCCGGCGATTACCAGAAGTATTACGAAGAGCAATACCGCAAGAGATAAACCTCCTACGTCTCACGTCTTACGTCTCACGCCCCCGATACCGTGACCTCTTTCCCGATCTTCGCGATCAATCCCTGCAAGACATTTCCGGGACCGACTTCGATGAACGAATCGGCTCCGTCGGCAATCATTTGCTGAACCAGTTGGGTCCATAAAACAGGCGCGGTGAGCTGTGCGATGAGGTTCTCTTTGATCTCCTGCGGATCGGTTACCCGTTTGGCTGTGGCATTTTGATAGACCGGACAGATAGGCGTACTGAACCAGGTATTGTGAATGGCCAGGGACAATTCCACCCGGGCCGACTCCATCAGGGGGGAATGAAAAGCTCCGCCTACTTTCAGTGGGAGCGCTCTTTTTGCACCGGCGGCTTTGATCCGCTCGCAGGCGATCTCAATTCCTTTAAGGCTCCCGGAGATGACCAGCTGGCCCGGACTGTTATAATTCGCCGGCACCACTACTTCATCAATCGATTCGCAGATCTCTTTCACCTTCTGATCGTCGAGACCAAGGATGGCAGCCATAGTGGAAGGCTCCTGTTCGCAGGCTTTCTGCATGGCACGAGCACGGGCAGAAACAAGTCTCAATCCGTCCTCAAATGACAAGGTTCTGTTGGCAACCAGGGCGGAAAACTCACCAAGTGAATGGCCGGCAACCATGTCGGGCTTAAAGGCGCCTCCCAGGGTAGTCGCCAGGATGACCGAATGGAGAAAAATTGATGGCTGTGTTACTTTGGTCTGACGCAGATCTTCGTCGGTACCCGAGAACATCAAGTCGGTGATCCGAAATCCCAGAATTTCATTCGCTTTTTCAAATAGCTCTCTGGCAACCGGAGACCGGTCATAGAGATCTTTCCCCATCCCCACAAACTGAGCTCCCTGTCCGGGAAATACGTATGCTCTCATACTCTGTGTGTTCATCGTCTGTCCCCTAACAACCGCAGGAGAAAGAGAAACAGGTTTATGAAATCGAGATAGAGCGTCAGCGCTCCCAGAATGCTGAGCTTCCGGGTGTTGACCTGGTCAAGAGGCTGGCTTCCGATCCGTTTCAGTTTCTGGACATCATAAGCGGTCAGACCGGTAAAAACCAATACACCAATGATGCTGATGATATATTCCAGCATGCTGGATTTCAGGAAGAAATTGGCGACCATGGCAATTACGATTCCTATCAGTCCCATGAACATGATAGAACCGAATTTGGTCAGGTCTGTTTTGGTGGTATAGCCTGTAACTGCCATAATCCCGAACATCCCGGCGGAGATGGCAAAAGTCTTGTAGACAGATGCGGCAGTATAGATGATCAGGATGAAGCTGAGACTCATCCCGATCAACACTGCAAAAGCAATGAAAAGCAATGTCATAACGGCAGGTGAAAGTTTCTGATACCCAAATGACATCAGCAAGACAAATCCCAGCGGAGCCAGCATGACGAACCAGCCCAGTCCCGACATTTTTCCTGTTTCAAAATTGACCAGCGAGCCGATCAGTGCCTGGTCCGATGCAAAGAAATATGCGGTAACAGCCGTGATTACCATTGCCAGGGTCATCCACAGGAAAACGCTGGCCATAAAGGTTTTGGCGATTGCGCCGGTCTGAGCCTGTTGTCCGGTTGCAAAATAGCTTTGATTATTTTGTTCAAACATACCTCAATCTCCTATTTGTTAAATTCAATCATTCTTTTCTGTTCACTTTTCACTTTTCATTGTTCACTTTTCAATGCAGCCTCGTACTGATCAGGTGCAAAAACTCCTGCCGGGTTTTATCCCGTTCAAATGCTCCTACAAAGTCGGAGGTCGTGGTGACCGAGTTCTGCTTCTGGATGCCGCGCATCGACATGCACAAATGCTGTGCCTCGATCACTACGGCTACTCCAAGCGGACATAACGTCTTATGGATGGCATCCTTGATCTGGGTTGTCAGCCGCTCCTGCACCTGCAAACGGCGGGAATAGATCTCAACGACCCGGGCTATCTTGCTCACTCCGGTGATGTATTTATCCGGGATATAGGCCACGTGCGCTTTTCCGATGAATGGAATCAGATGATGTTCACACAGGGAGTAAATCTCAATGTCCTTGACAATTACCATCTCGCGGTAATCTTCCCTGAATTTGGCTGAAGAGAGAATCTCTTCCGGATCCAGGTTGTACCCCTGATTGAGAAAGAGCATCGATTTGGCAACCCGTAAGGGGGTCTTTAAAAGTCCTTCCCGATCGGGGTTTTCCCCGATAAGCTCGAGGATGGCTTTGTAATGATAGCTCAGTTTCTCGATCCGTTCCGGGTCGAAATCTTCGGTTTTTTCGTAACTCAGTTTTTCTTCCATTACCCTCTGTTTTCAGTTTCCGAAATATTCGGCAGAATTGTTCTCGGTTTCTTCAATCCTGATACAATGAACCTCGGCACCCAGATTTCTGATGCCCGGCTCCAGTTCTGCCCAGATTGCAACAGCCAGGTTCTCTGTCGAAGCCAGTTTCCCTTGCATGAAATCGACCTCGAGGTTTATGTTTTTATGATCCAGTTTATCAATGATTTTTTCCTGGATTAAATGACTGACATCTTTCAGGTTTGCCACGAAGCCGGTTTGAGGATAAACCTCCCCTTTGATAGTTAAATAAAGTGTATAATTGTGACCATGCCAGTTGGGATTGGAACATTTTCCGAATACCCGGAGATTCTCTTCATCCGAAAAATCTTCACGGAATAACCGGTGTGCCGCATTAAACTGTTCCCTTCGTGTGATGTGTACCATAGCTACAAACCAGGTAGCAAAAGTACTACTTTTTTTTGTTCCGTTTTTTGAAGGCATCAAACCGGGTACCTACCCAGAACCGGTATTGATTGAGTTTGTAGTGGAAATCATTTTGGACCCTCTCCCCGGGCTTGATGTAAAAAGGGGTTGAAATGTAACTGGCGCCGATGAACCAGGTGTCGGAGTTATATCCAAGGGCGGCCCGGAAAGAGGCAGGGAATGAATATCCGGTTGAATTTTCTGTGAAGTTTGTCGTTTCATAATCATAGTTGCCCCAGCAAACTTCCACAAGGCCCCCCAACGTAAGGTAGAAATTTTTCAGGAAGACAAATGTATAGATATACCCTGGTGCCAGGCCAAGGCTGAAAAAATGTCCCGAATGGAGATTGGTATTATGGATGTGATATATATCCAGAATCTCACCAGGAACAATCCCTGTGTCCCCTTCGACATAATAATAACGAAAGGAGGGCTTCACGATCAGGCTGCCGGCACTCTTCTTTTGCCGTTCATTCTGGATAAAGGAAGCCCGGATTGAGAATTTCGAGAAGTTGTATACATAAGTAAATTCAAGACCAAAGGAGAGGAGCTTCATATCGGGAACCGGAAATGCCTCTTTCAGAATGTCCGACTTGTATTCCAGATAAAAGCCTTGATAATACTGGATGTAGGTTTCCAGGGCTATAAATTTCCCGTATGCATTTACACGAAAATCGATGGATGAGGTGGTCCCGTAAATATCAGGATCTTTCCTGAACAGGTTGTTTCCAATGGAAAGGCCGAGTCCGAACCAACTGTAAAAGGCAGCAAGCCCGATTCGTCCGGCTTCGTTTGGCTTGTATTCCAGCGTCGCATGGTGTTCGGGAAAGAGCGTAAAGCGGGTATTCTGGGCAAGTAAATAGTATCGGGTAGTCAGGAGTTTCTTGTAATCAGTAATATACGCAGTATCAATTTCCAGTTCGAAATATTCCTTCTCATGCTGGGGAATCGCAGAGGCTCTTTTCATGCCCCCTCCAAGGATAAGGACCATCCCGATCAACAGAGATTTCCGGGCGATGGCCATCTAAGAAGGATTGGGCGGGTTAGTCCCGGAAAATGATTTGGAATAATTGACAATGGCAACCGTTTCAAAAATGGTATAACAAAGATAAAGGATGAAAAAATTGATAACAAATTGAATGGCATCTGCTTTGAACAACAGAACATAGGTAACCATTACTCCAAGATACCACACCAGTTTGAGACCCGTTGCCAGCATAAACCGGTTTACGAATTTCGTGAATCTTTTTTGCAACGACCTGATCATCAAATAGTAAGAGATTAATGCTGTGGTGATAAAAAATGGGAAAAGGAAGGGAAGAGCCTGGCTGAAAAATTTCCCCGACAAGATAAAACTTAAACCGATCAGGATGACAACAATGACCAGCGAAAATAGCAGGAGGTTTTTCAAAAACGAGATATAAGCCGATTTCATGTGTTAATTCTTTTTCTTCAGGAGATCACGGGTCACAACATAGATAGCTATGACCACGGATAACATGGATAGGATAACGGTAAGAACAGGTTTTGTACCTAGCCAGCCATCGAGTTTATATCCGCCAAAAACGCCCAGCAGGATAATCACTAGCATTTGAATGGCCATGCTGGAATACCTGGCATACTGATTAAGGTTTTGCTTCCGGTTGGGGGAGTTCAGTTCTTTCATATTGACTTTTTTCCCTCGGAGCGCTTTCCATCTGGCAGGATCCCGAAAACTTGGCTCCCGGTTCAATGGCCAGTTTATTCGTAACAATGTCGCCTGTGAACCTTGCAGTCTCTTTTAAAGAGAGAAGTTCTGTCACTTTTACGCTGGCTTTCACTTGTCCGGAAAAATCGGCATTCTGACAGACAATTTCTCCTTCTATGATCCCGGAAGAACCAACTACAATCTTGCCTTTGCAGTCGATGGTTCCTATCAGGGTTCCGTCAATCCTGAAATCCCCGTTCAACCGGATGTCTCCTTTTACGGTGGTGCCGCTTCCAAGCAGGTTAATGGAAGGCATCTCGGTTTCTTTTGTTTTAGCCATAAGCAATTTTCTAAAGTAGGAAATGAAACTGATATCTTACAAAAATACAAATAAATTCAATACAACCACGAGACATGTAAAGGTATTGCCATAACAATCAATTCGGTTTCAGGCCGGAATACCTTTGTTCAAAGAAACGCGCGTAAATGCCGGTATCCTTGTTCTTGTAAAAAACGGGGTAGTTCTCAACAGAAATAACAAAGTCAGAATAATTACCAACGTTCTCCAGTTTGTTGTACACATAGGGACTTGCTTTGATTGATTGGTAATACTCGTACGCTTTTGCCGCATCCGCGAAATTGTTGACCGTGATCATCTCCCGGCTGTTATCAAGCAAAAGGCTGTTCACCTGGAGATTATCCAGACTGAAATACTTGGCATTAAAATCGGAGATTTTGATTTTCAGTGCATTTACATCCACCGTCGACCCTTCCACGATCAGAATGAAAAAATGAATGGAGTTCGGATTGTAGGAGTAAAGTTTCAGGCTTGGATCTTCCGGTTTGCCGGGATCTGCCACAATGGGATTTCCCTGCGCATTGCGCTGCAGGCTGAGATATTCCAGGATGTTCATGGCAAGTGGCTTCACGTCACTGGAGGGATATTTTTTGATGATCCCCTGCAAGGCATTTACGAGAGAATCTATGATCTCCACTTTCCCCAATGCCAGGGCGCGCAGGTATTCAAACCGCGGAAGGAGGGCGGTGTCGTTAGGATAATTGGAAAGAGCCTGGTCCGAATTATGCAAGACCATGTAATATTGCTGGTTATTGAATGCAATCCAGGTCTCTTCGTAAAGGTCAGCTACCTGGTTCTCTTTTTTCTGGATCTCTTTGTAATAATCAGGATTGACAAGAAGTTTCGCATAATCGGTTTCAGGATGTTCATTCAAGATCAGATTCCTGTAATAGTCGCTTCTGGGCTGGTTTTCCAGGTCCCTATAGAGAATGTACAGCTCATAGCAGGTCGGGATTTCATATTTTTTTCCCGGAAACCGTTTCAGCAGGGTTTCAAATGACTCAATCGAGTTTTTGTAGTCCTGCAAACCGTCAACGTAAATAAACCCTGCATTGTAATAGGCATCCATGATCTGGTCACTGGAAGCAGTCAGTTGTTCCGGAGTAAACGGAATGTCTTTCAGATAATATTCCCTGTTTTTCGGATTTGAGGTAAGCAAAGCAGCATTGTTTCCGGAGGAGGTACTGTCCCCGGGGGCCTGTATCGTATCTGTCACGGTAGGCTCATCAAACGAAACGACATTCTTGTTACTTAAAAACCAGAGGTCTTCCAGTTTCCGCCTGCCCCATTTCTTTACAAAGGTGCCGAAGCCGTTGGAGATGGCTGTAGGATTGTAGAAGTACCACTTCCCTTCTTTGGAACCCGGCAGGGGAGATATCTGCCGGTCGAGCATGCCAAAAAGATTCTGATTCTCACGCTTTTCGAGCTCCTCTATTTTCTTTTTCTGCTCCTCCAGGATCAGCTTTAAGATGATCTGGTCAATGATCCGGTTCCGCTGATCCTCAGGGATTGCCGCCAGCATCTGCAGACTGTCCTGGAGTTGAATGACCTGCAGGTTTGTGACCAGTTCCGTCAGCGTCGCCGTCTTCCGTTTGATCTCTTTATAATTGGAGAAAGTGGGCGGAAGAAATTGCATCGTACTGTCGTAGTAAGCCTGCGCCAGGGGATATTTCGGGTCGGCAAAGTAAATGTCAGCCAAGGCCAGGGCTGAAATGGCTTTCTGATAGTTATTCCCGGTGCTGGAAGCTACTGATTTAATGAAGTAAGTGATCCCGGAAACCGTATCATTGTTTTTTAAAGAGACCTGGGCAAGCGCGTAATAGATCTGATCGAGATGTTCCTTGTTTTTGGAATCCGTCAGCATCCTGAGAAGTTTTTTTTCAATGAAATCCTTGTCGCTGCTTTTGGAGTCATAGCATTGAGCCATGTTGATTTTCGCATTGAATTCCATATCGGAAGAAGCATTCCGGTGGATCACCGACTTGTACAAGGCTGAAGCGGTGGCATAATTTTCATTTTTTTGGTTGATCTGTCCCAGAATGAAAAGACACCGGGTCTTCATGTCAGAACCGGGATTCAGTTCAATCGCCCGCTCAAGAAAGGGAACGGCTGCATCATATTTGGACTGCAGAATATAAAACTGAGCATAAGCCAGGTTCAAGGGCATGGTAAATTTCTCCGGAGCTTCACCCTGTGCTATCTTGTTCTGAAGCATATCCAACATGGGTTCTGCCCGTTTGAAGTCCTTCATCTGAACATTTGACATCGCCAGCCAGAACATGGCTTCGTATTTGATCGGATTCTGATTGTATGTCTTGATCACGAATTCAAATGTCCGACGGGCCATGCCGTAATCCTGCTTGTAATAGTAACACTTGCCGATCAGCATGTAGGAGTCGTCGATCCACCTGACATTTTCTTTCCGGTTAAAGACCATGGAGTGCTTCTGAATAGCCTTGGATGCTTTGGCTATCCCGATATCTGCATATTGGCTGATCTTACCGGTAGTGGCTTTTTCACCGTAGTTGTATACCGGCAATACGAGGGAATAATTATCCTGAATGGCGCTCTGGTACTCCTTGACTCCCATACGAAGCTGATCCATTCCGTTCCAGTAAACGTTAAAATGGGAAGTCAGGTTGTGATAAACTCTCCGTGTGAGGGTGTTCTTTTTTGTGGAGCAAGCCCCGATCAATAGCAAACTGCCAAGTATCAGGAAAAGAGATCCGGACAAATATAATTTCTTCACGCCCACTGTTCAAATCGGTGCAGGTGTAATAACTAAAATTTCACAAAAATATTATATTTTCCGATATTTGCAGCCCAATTCAAAAAGCAGCGCCCCGTTCCATGGTAAAAAGAAAAAGCAAAACAAAAAAGACTAATTGGTATGCCAAGTTAAATTGGAAATACAGATTGGTCATCATGCGTGACGATACCCTGGAGGAGCGGCTCACCTTCCGGCTTACCCGGCTGAATGTCTTCATTGCACTCGGAACACTCACCATTGTCCTGATATTCCTGACTACCATTCTGATCGCCTTCACACCGTTACGAGAATACATCCCCGGGTATACCAATGTAGGACTGCAGAAAGATCTGTATGACCTTCAACTGAAAACCGACTCCATCGAACGGGAAATGACACAAAAGGACCTGTTTATTCAGAATCTGAAGAATATCATCGGTGGCGGAGATATTCAGGAAGACAGAGCTCTTCCGAAAGATACCGAAACCCGGTATGCCAACATTCGCATCACACGGTCGGTTGAAGACTCACTTCTGCGGGCCGAGATTGAAAGCCAGACGAAATACAGCCTGTATCAGATTGAATCCGCGGAAATGGCTTCACAGCGAAATCCTACCCTTGGAAATGTCCTCTTCTTTACCCCCATCAAGGGTGTTATCACCAATGAATTCAATCCTCAGCAAAAGCATTTCGGTGTGGATATCGTCGCGAAACAGAATGAAGCAATCAAATCGGTACTTGACGGTACGGTCATCTTCAGCGATTGGACGGTGGAAACAGGGTATGTAATTGGTATTCAGCATCCTCATGGGATCGTTTCTATTTATAAACACAATTCCGCCCTGCTAAAGCGGGTCAGTGATCTGGTCAAAGCCGGAGAGGTCATCGCCATCATCGGACAGACAGGAGAGTTTACGTCGGGGCCGCATCTCCATTTTGAGCTATGGAGTGAAGGCACACCGGTTAATCCAACGGATTATATCTCATTTTGAGGTTTAAGAAACATTGAGAAAGCAGTTAGCTATATTGGGATCCACCGGATCCATCGGAAGACAGGCACTGGAGGTGGTGAAAGCCCATCCGGAACTTTTCTCCATAGAGGTGCTGACCGCCCAGAACAATCGTCACTTGCTTATAGGTCAGGCGATCGAGTTTCAGCCGAATGCGGTTGTCATCGGGAACGAAGAGGGTTATGGTGAAGTCAAAGACCGGTTGGCGGGTTATCCTATCAAAGTGTTTGCCGGACAGGATGCCCTTTCCCAGATTGTCGAAATGGAAGGGATCGATATGGTGTTGAACAGTCTGGTTGGATTTGCCGGGATGATGCCAACATACAATTCGGTAAAAAACGGGAAACCTGTTGCCCTAGCCAACAAGGAGTCGCTGGTGATTGCCGGAGATCTGATCATGAATGAAGCCCGGATAAGCGGTTCTGCCATCATCCCGGTCGACTCGGAACATTCGGCCATCTTCCAGTGCCTTGCAGGCGAAGACCCAGCATCCATCGAAAAAATCTACCTGACAGCCTCCGGAGGCCCGTTCCGGGGCCAAACGCAGGAAATGCTGAAACGGGTCACCCGTAAGGACGCACTTCGTCATCCCAACTGGAACATGGGCAATAAAATCACCATCGACTCGGCCACTTTGATGAACAAAGGGCTCGAAGTGATTGAAGCCCACTGGCTTTTTAATCTCCGGCTGGAGCAGATTGAGGTGGTGGTTCATCCGCAATCGGTGATTCATTCGATGGTTCAGTTCGTCGACGGTTCCATGAAAGCACAACTGGGCGTTCCGGATATGAGGCTTCCCATCCTCTATGCGCTAGCCTTTCCTCAGCGGTTACCGGCAGACTTGCCCCGACTGAATTTCACGGATTACCCAAGCCTGACATTTGAACCACCAGACAAAGAGGTTTTCAAATCTCTTTCGCTGGCTTATCAGGCACTGGAATGGGGGGGAAATGCTCCCTGCATCCTCAACGCCGCCAACGAAGTAGCCGTGGAGGCATTTCTTCAGGATGAGTTGTCGTTTCTTGGCATTCCGCGGTTGATCGAGGAGTGCCTTGCCTCCTTAAGTTATATAAAGAAACCATCCCTGACAGATTATATTGAAACGCACCTTCATACCATTCAAAAAGCAAAGAAAATCATAGTAAAACCCAATGTATGGAAATTCTAATCAAGACACTACAGTTCCTGCTCGCCATATCGATTCTGGTAATCTTTCATGAATTGGGCCATTTTATTGCAGCGCGGATTTTTAAAACACGGGTGGAAAAGTTCTATCTTTTCTTCAATCCCTGGTTTTCCCTGTTCAAGTTCAAACGCGGAGACACTGAATATGGCCTGGGATGGCTCCCCCTGGGTGGATATGTCAAGATCTCCGGGATGATTGACGAGTCGATGGACAGGGAACAGATGAAACAACCTCCGCAACCCTGGGAATTCAGGTCCAAACCTGCCTGGCAACGGCTCATTATGATGCTGGCAGGTGTCATCGTGAACCTGCTCCTGGCGGTCGTGATCTACATCGGGATGCTTTCCATATGGGGGTACGAGTATCTTCCCACCTCGGAAGTGAAATATGGGATCACCGTAGATTCACTGGGATATGAAATGGGATTGCGAAACGGGGACAAAATCCTCTCTGTAGATCATATCCAGGTCGAAGATTTTGCCGATATCCCTAAAACCATCATTCTGGAGGAAGCTACATCTATCCAAGTGCTTCGTGAAGGGCAACCGCTCGAAATAACCATACCCAATGGACTGATCAGCAAACTGATCAAGCACAAAAGCCCCGATTTCATATCCGTCAGGATCCCGTTTGTAGTGACCTCCTTTGCTGAGAACTCGGCAGCGAAACAGGCGGGCATCCTCGTTGATGACCAGGTGATCGGCCTCAATGACAGCCTGATGCTTTTCTTCGATCAATTCCGCGAAGTTGTGCAAACGCATAAAAACAAGATGGTTCGCGTGACTATTTTGCGGGGGAGGGATACCCTGGTCATCCCTGTTCAGGTTCCATCGGGAGGATTGATAGGCATCTATCCGAAAGGACCGGGCCATTACCTTGTCTTTCAGGAAAAGGACTACAATCTGATTACAGCGATCCCCGCCGGATTTGTACGTGCCTTTGAAGGAGCCGGGAACTACCTGAAATCAATCAAACTTCTTTTTTCACAGGAAAAAGCATATGAATCCGTAGGCGGGTTTATTGCCATCGGGGATTTCTTTCCGGGAATCTGGGATTGGCATTCATTCTGGTCCATGACAGCTTTTCTCTCCATCATGCTGGCCATTTTAAACATGTTACCAATTCCTGCCCTTGACGGGGGGCATGTGCTCTTTCTCCTCTACGAGATAATATTCCGGCGCAAGCCGAGCGATAAATTCCTGGAGTATGCCCAGATTGTAGGAATGGTCATCCTTTTCGGAATCCTGATCTGGGCCAATGCGAACGATGTGATCAAGCTCTTCAGGTAATTCAGAAACCATTTCCGGGTAAAGGGTTTCTCTTTCCCTAAAAAGAAGAACATGGTACTGGGTTTTATTTTAAATATTTTACTGAACAAAGTTATTTTTTTTATTTTTACACGCTTTTTCCTCTTACCGTAACAACTGCAACTATTGAGACGAGACCCCGGAACATATAAAAGCACCAAGGCTATGCCTTTCCCCGTTCGATCTGTTTTTCTCCTGGTCTTGTCGTTTGTTTCGTTTTCATCGAATCTCCCGGCGCAGCAACTGCCCATCATTACGCAATATATGTTTACGCAAATGGCTTACAACCCTGCCTATGCGGGAGCCAGCGGAGGAATCTGTGCGACGGGACTTCTCCGGGAACAATGGATCGGATTCAAAGACAACGAGGGCAACAAGATCGCTCCCGAAACGATCTTTCTCACCGTTGACTCTCCCATCAAGTTCCTGCACGGAGGGGTTGGGGGAAGCATTACGTCCGACAAGGTTGGCTTCTTCAAGAACATCGGGGTAAAAATCGGGTATGCATACCGGACTGACCTGTGGGACGGCATGTTTTCAGCCGGCCTGCAATTGAACATGATGAACTACCGGTTCGATTTTTCGAAATTCGAAGGTCACATTATCGATCCTGGCGATCCCGTGCTTGAACCGCCCGATGAAAGGACCGACCTGACGTTTGATGCAGACCTGGGCCTTTACTATGAGGTTGCTGACGAGTACTACATTGGACTTTCAGCGAGCCAGCTTTTTCAATCCAAGGCGAAGAGAACCTTTTTGCAACAACGAAGGACCTATTATCTCACCGGAGGATACAATTTCGTCATTCCCAATTATCCTGCGTTTGAGCTGAAACCCTCCGCGTTGATCCTGTTCGACGGGGCCGCATTTCAGTTCAACATCGCAGCATTGCTGGCGTACAATAAAAAATTCTGGGGCGGCTTGGAGTACCGCTACCAGGATGCCGTTGCAGTGCTGGTTGGCATGAATATCAAGAGTTTTCGGATCGGTCTTTCCTACGACATCAATACGTCTGCGCTTAGCAGATACAACAGTGGGAGTGTGGAGGTATTGCTGAGTTATTGCTTCAAAATTGAAACAGAGAAATACAGAAAGCGGTATAAGAATACGAGGTTCCTGTAAAGAAATTATTTATCTTTGCCCTTTTATTTTGAAATTCTACAATAAATAAAATAATAAAACCCAATACGCTGCGTTATTTTTCATCATTTAATCAGCCAAAAAAAATGAAAAGACTGCTCATTTATTTCGCTTTGCTCCTCTTCCTGGGAAGTTGCGGAAACTCAGGTAACGGAGAGCTTACCGGTGTAAAGAACCGAAAGCGTTACTATCAGCCTGACCCCTTTGGCATGGTTTATATCCCCATGGGCAGCTTTACCATGGGAATTGGCGATGAGGATATCCTGTATACCCAGATCAACAACCCCAAAACGGTTACAGTGCAATCCTTTTACATGGATCAGACTGAAGTCACCAACAACGAATACCGGCAGTTTGTTTACTGGGTAAGGGATTCCATTGCCCGCCGGATCCTGGGGGAGGTTCAGCCGGATCTCTTTCTGGTATCTGAAAATAAGAAAACTGGCGAAGTTTACGATCCTCCCTTCCTGAACTGGGAGACGAAACTCGAATGGGATTCGGAACAGCAGGATATCAGGGACGCACTGGCTGATATGTACCTGCCGGAAGAAGAAAGGTATTTCAGAAGAAAAGAGATCGACTCACGGAAGCTCTATTTTGAATATTACTTTGTAGACCTGAAAGCAGCCGCTGCAAAAGATTACTCACAGGGGGGAGACAGCAAGGAAGCAGGTCTTGCTAACCGGCCGCAAGGATTGAAAGACCGTTCGGTATACGTGCGTAAAGAGGTGATCAATGTCTATCCCGACACCTTGTGCTGGATCCACGATTATGTTTACTCTTTCAATGACCCGTCGACGGAAAAATATTTCTGGCATCCGGCGTATGACAATTACCCGGTGGTGGGCGTAAACTGGAAACAGGCCAAAGCCTTCTGCATCTGGAGAACGCAATTGAAAAACAGTTTTCTTTACAGCAAGAAGAGCGAAACCGCCATCAGCGATTTCCGGTTGCCTTCCGAAGCAGAATGGGAATGGGCAGCCCGCGGCGGATACGATGGAAACCCATATCCATGGGGAGGTCCCTATACACGTAACGACAAAGGTTGTTTCCTGGCTAACTTCAAACCCTTACGTGGTGATTACATCGACGATGGAGGAGCGCAAACCGTTATTGTTGCACATTACCCTGCCAACGACTTCGGACTTTATGATATGTCGGGGAATGTGGCCGAGTGGACCAACTCCGCATTCCATCCCTCTTCGTACAATTTTGCCTGGGACCTGAACCCTGATTACCAATACAACGCCAAGGATGCCGATCCTCCTGCGCTGAAGAGAAAAGTAATCCGCGGTGGTTCATGGAAAGATGTAGCCTACTATCTGAGAGTTTCCTCACGCGCTTATGAATACCAGGATACTGCCAAATGCTACGTCGGATTCCGTTGCGTTCAGAACTTCCTTGGGCGCCAGCGTGACGATAATCCGGCTCGTGCATCAAAAGTTTATAAATAACAGCTTGTTAGAAGCAACCATACGAACTTATTCTTGTAAATAAACTGATCAACCAAGGTCTAACCAATCTATTTAAATTCGCAAAAAACAATGGGTCTATTTCAATTTGCCAGAACCAGAGGGTACCGCAATTTCATGTCCAAGCTTTATGGTTGGGGAGCTTCCGTTGTAATTCTCGGAGCTCTTTTCAAAATCAACCATTACACCGGTGCCGATTACTTATTGATCATCGGTCTCAGCACCGAATCTCTCATTTTCTTCTTTTCTGCGTTTGAACCTCCTCACGTGGAACCCGACTGGAGCCTGGTTTATCCCCAGTTGGCCGGAATCTATCATGGTGGCGAACTGGATGCGCAGGGGAGACCGGTAACGGGGCAGACCGTCACTCAGGAACTGGATAACATGTTGGAAAAAGCAAAGATAGGCCCGGAGTTGATCGAAAGCCTGGGAAACGGTTTGCGAAACCTGACAGAAACAACCTCCCAGCTTTCCAATGTCAGTAACGCCTCATTGGCGAATGATCAGTACGTGAACACCCTGAAAAAAGCGACCGACTCTGTTTCTGTTCTTTCGGAATCCTATCACAAAACTGCCGCAACCCTTGAACAGGCTTCAACAGTTTCCAATGAGCAGTTGAAAAATATGCAATCGGCATCACAAAATGCCGCCGGCCTCTCAGCCGTCTATGCACAGGTTACAGATACCCTGAAAGAGGAAGTCTCCTTGAACAAAGAGCTTAACAGCAGCCTGGGAAGTATTACCGCAAGCTCAAACAATTTTGTTAAAAAGTACAACGAATCTGCTGAGATCCTATCGAAGACCACCGCTGCATTGAACCAGACAGCTATCCAGGGAGAAAACTACAATGAACAGTTGAAGAAGATCTCCAGCAATCTGGCTGCCTTGAACGCCATGTATGAACTGAACCTTCAGAGTTCCAACGAACAAATGGAACATTCAGGCAAATTCAATCAGGTGCTTCAGAAACTGATCGTTAACCTGAATGAATCATCGACAAACTCAGCCCAATACAAGGAAAACCTGGCTGCATTGAATGCCGCAGTGGAACTTCAGCTGCAGGCCACATCAAAACAGGTGGATACAACGGAACACATGCATGATTCGATGTCTCAATTCCTGGTGAACCTGAACGAATCCGTTGAACGTACTGCGAAATTCAAGGATGAAGTGAACATCCTGGCCCAGAATATTGCCGCACTCAACAAGGTGTACGGCAACATGCTTTCAGCCATGAACGTCAACATCAACAAATAAACCGGAGCACGAAACCTGATTGATTCACCGAAAAAACTAAGAGATTAATGGCTGGATATAAGGAGACCCCGAGGCAAAAACTGATCGGAATGCTGTATTTGGTTCTTACGGCATTGCTGGCATTGAATGTCTCGAAAGAGATCCTCGATGCATTCCTTGTTGTGAACGAGAGCATGGAAACCACCAACGAGAATTTTTCCCAGAAACTGGATGTAACCTATAGCAAATTCAAGGTGCAGTACCAGATGAACCCGAATAAAGTCGGCCCCTTTTGGGAAAAAGCCCAGAAAGCCCATGAGTTGGCAGCGGGACTGGGCAATTATGTCGACAGCCTGAAGTATGAGGTCATTGCTGTATCAGATGGGATTACCTTCGACGAAGCAAAAGTCTTGCCGCTCAGGAATTCCAAAAGAAAGGATAATTACGACCGGCCAACCGAGTACTTCATCGGACAATCTCAGGACGGCTCTACAGGAAGAGCAAAAGATCTTCGCGACAAAATTGAGCAATACAAAGTTGCCATGCTGGAACTGGTTGACCCCAAATACAGGTCGATAATAAAGATCGGCCTGAATACGGAAGGTCCGTTTTACGATGCAGGCGGGAAACCGCAAAACTGGCAAATGCATAATTTTTACAGAACCATCCTGGCTGCTACGGTTACCATTTTAAATGAACTCAAAGCAGGTGTTATGAACGCCGAGTTTGATGTGGTAAACAATCTCTTTGCCTCGGTCACAGCGGAAGACTGGAAATTTGACGAGATCAAAGCCAAAGTCATCCCCAAAAGCAATTATGTATTCCTTGGGGAAGAATACCAGGCAGAGATCCTGGTCGCTGCATATGACACAAAACAGAATCCGAATGTAAGATACCTTTTCGGCGCCGATACACTTACCCCGAATAACTACAGGTTAGCTACGACACTTGAAGGTTCTCAGGGAGTCGTCATCATCAAACTCCCGGCTACATCTGAAGGATTGAAGCGGTTCGCTGGAATTATTAAAATTATCAGCCCATTGGGTGACACGATGGCGTTTCATTTCAAGGATGAATATATTGTAGCAAAACCCGCGCTCACCATCTCTCCCACCAAAATGAATGTATTTTATATCGGCGTGGAGAATCCCGTTTCCATCTCTGTACCCGGTAGCCCCGAACGAATTTTAGCGTCAATTTCTGCGGGGAAAATAAAGGCCGATGGGGATAATTGGATGGTATACGATCTCCCAAAAGGAACGAAAGAAGCGGTCATTGCAGTGAACGCTATTTTCTCGGGGAAATCGAAAAATATGGGATCGAGTACGTTCCGCCTGAAAACAGTCCCCGACCCGATTGGAACAATTGGAGGGAAAAGCGATGGTGTCGTTTCCAAAAGTATCCTGCTTGCAAGCCCTTACCTTGTGGCAGAAATGCCACCCTGGTTCGACTTTGACCTGAAGTTCTCGGTAATATCCTATACGTTTGTCACAGATGTTTCGGGATATATTTCGGAAATAAACGTACAAGGTAACAGACTGACACCAGAGATCACAAAAATTATCCAGGACGCCAAGAAAAACAAGCGTATCTGGTTCGAAGATATCACGGTCAGAGGACCGGATGGAGACAGAAATATTTCATCACTCAGCTTAAAGATCAATTAATCCATTTTATATATGGGAGGAGATATGAAAAAATTGCTCATGATCGTTTTAATCACTACATGTTTCACGGGATTAAAACTGACTTCCTTTGCACAGGTGCTGGAAGCTCCGCCAAGGGATGGGGTTTTCGATAAATCCGCTATTGTAGCCCTGCAACCGATTCCTTATGTATACCTGAGGGAAGCCGATATTGTATGGTCAAAACGGATCTGGAGAACCGT
>JAZDGR010000048.1:0-4849 GCA_043806735.1 bacterium
CCAGTCGGGTACCCTGTTGAAGATATACAAAAAGATCAGGTTCACGACGAT
Organism: bacterium; assembly: GCA_043806735.1. Classification (GTDB taxonomy): domain Bacteria; phylum Bacteroidota; class Bacteroidia; order Bacteroidales; family FEN-979; genus QYOJ01. The sequence goes on from JAZDGR010000048.1 coordinate 52, forward strand.
GGAGCCGATCGCTTCGCTGCGATGCCGTTTGCGGGGTTTTTCAATTGTTTCAATAGCCATAAATCCGTTTTTTATTTGGTAAAAATATAAATTAATAGAACGCGGATGACGCGGATTTATACTGATTTTCGCAGATGAAATAGTTCAATCTGTGTCGATCTGTCCTGATCAGTGTCATCGGTGTTTCACAGTTTTCCTTAATTTTGCAGGCCAAAATCAGAAGATATGGAACATCTCAGACGAGCGAAAGTGGTTGACCTCCTGAAATCGCAGGAGTTCGGCAAGGAGGTTTTGGTGAAAGGGTGGGTCAGAACCAAGCGGGGAAATAAAAATGTGAATTTTATCGCCTTGAATGACGGTTCCGTAGTTCATCATATTCAGATTGTGGTTGAGGTTGCCAGCTTTACTGAAGATCTGTTGAAGCAGATCACGACCGGTTCCTGCATAGCAGTTACGGGAATCCTGGTGGCATCGATGGGGCAGGGCCAGCACGTAGAAATACAGGCGAAGTCCATTACCCTATACGGAACAGCAGATCCGGAGACTTATCCCTTGCAGAAGAAAGGACATACCCTTGAATTTCTGCGCGAGATCGCCCATCTTCGTCCGCGCACCAACACCTTCGGGGCCGTGCTGCGATTGCGGCATGCCATGGCGTTTGCTATCCATAAATACTTCAACGACAACGGTTTTTATTACCTTCATTCCCCCATCATCACCGGCTCCGATGCCGAAGGCGCCGGCGCGATGTTCCGGGTTACTACCCTGGATGCCAAAAATCCGCCGTTGACACCGGAAGGGAAAGTCAATTATGCAGAAGATTTTTTCGGGAAAGAGACAAACCTCACTGTTTCAGGGCAACTGGAAGGGGAACTAGGGGCGCTGGCTTTGTCGTTGGTCTACACATTCGGACCGACTTTTCGTGCCGAGAATTCCAACACTCCCCGCCACCTCGCCGAATTCTGGATGGTCGAACCCGAGATGGCTTTTTATGATATCCACGACAACATGGACCTCGCCGAGGATCTCCTGAAGTTCCTGATGCAATATGTCCTCGATCATTGCCTGGATGACCTGGAGTTCCTGAACAGGATGTATGACAACGAACTCATTGAACGACTCCGTCATATCATCACCAGCAGGTTTGAGCGGATCACTTACACTCAGGCCATAGACATTCTCCTGGCTTCGGGCCAAACATGGGAGTTCCCGGTAGCCTGGGGCTCCGACCTCCAGGCTGAGCATGAACGCTACCTGGTAGAGAAGCACTTCAAGCGTCCCGTGATGATCACCGACTATCCGAAAGAGATCAAGGCTTTTTACATGAAGCAGAATGATGACGGAAAGACCGTACGGGGGCTGGATGTTTTATTTCCCAGGATCGGGGAAGTCATTGGCGGCTCGCAGCGGGAAGAGAATTTTGACCGCCTCCGTCAACGGATCCGCGAACTCAATATCCCGGAGAAAGATATCTGGTGGTACCTGGATACCCGCCGTTTCGGAACAGCACCCCACAGCGGGTTTGGATTGGGATTTGAACGGCTGATCCTGTTTGTGACCGGACTGTCGAACATCCGGGATGTGATCCCGTTTCCGCGGACACCTAAAAATGCGGAGTTCTAATTTTTTCTATACTTTTACCCTTCCAAACTACTTCTGATGGAAAAACGCTGGGTACTCAAACCACAGGGAGAGGAGAGCATTGTTAAGGATTTGGCCTCGGCGTTGGGCATTGATCAGTATCTTGCCAACCTGCTGATACAGCGGGGCGTTCGGACCTTTGAAGAAGCCAAAACCTTTTTCCGGCCCAGTTTGTCGGACCTGCACGATCCGTTCCTGATGAAGGATATGGACAAAGCAATCGCCCGGATCGAGCAGGCGCTCGGGAACGGGGAAAAGATCCTGGTCTACGGCGATTACGATGTGGATGGAACCACCGCTGTTTCGCTGGTCTATCTTTTTCTGAAAAAGTTCTATAGGGAGCTTGATTTTTATATTCCCGACAGGTACAGTGAGGGGTATGGAATCTCGACCAAGGGAATCGATTACGCTTTAAGTGAGGGATTTTCTCTGGTCATCGCGCTTGACTGCGGCATCAAGTCGGTGGAGAAAGTGCAATATGCCAAAGCCAGGGGACTTGACTTTATCATCTGCGACCATCACCGGCCCGGGCCGGAAATTCCGGACGCGGTGGCAGTGCTGGATCCGAAACGCCCCGATTGCCCTTATCCTTACAAAGAGCTTTCTGGTTGCGGGATCGGGTTCAAGCTGATCCAGGCTTACGCACAGAAAAATGAGATCCCCTTTGAAGATCTGAAAGAATACCTCGATCTGGTGGTGGTCAGCATCGCATCCGATATTGTGGATATCACCGGAGAGAACAGGATCCTGGCCTATTACGGCCTGAAACTGGTGAACATCCGGCCCCGGCCCGGCATTGAAGCGGTGTTGAAATATGCCAACATCCTGCGGAAGGAAGAATTGAACGGCTCCCTCTTTTTCAACCGGGAGCTGACAATTACTGACCTTGTCTTCCTGGTAGGCCCCCGGATCAACGCAGCCGGACGGATCGAAAGCGGGAAAAACTCGGTCAGGTTACTGATTGCTGATAACTTCAAAGAAGCGAAGGAGATCGGGAAGCTGATCGACAACTACAACACCGAGCGAAAAAGTCTGGACGCCCTGGCTACCCAGCAAGCCATAGAAATGATTAACTGCGACGAACACCTCCGGAATGCCAGGTCTACCGTTATTTTTCGCGAGGATTGGCACAAAGGGGTCATCGGCATCGTGGCATCCAGGCTGACGGAGATCTTTTACCGGCCCACGATTGTACTTACGAAAGCCGGCGACCTGATTACCGGCTCTGCCCGTTCGGTCAAGGATTTCGACATCTATGACGCCATCGATTCCTGCCGTGACCTTCTCGAATATTTCGGAGGTCATAAGTTTGCTGCCGGCCTTTCCCTGAAACCCGAGAATCTGGATCCTTTCAAAGTCCGGTTTGAAGAGGTTGTTTCCGCACAGCTTAAAGGAATCGAGCTAAAACCCGAGATCGAGATTGATGAGGAACTTCCGCTGTTTTCAATTCACTCCCGGTTTTTTAATATCCTGAAACAATTCGCCCCCTTTGGTCCGGGAAACCATGCTCCTATATTTTTGACCAGAGGATTGATTGATGCCGGCGGAACCCGTATCGTCGGGAAAAACCACCTGAAACTGTGTCTGGTCCATCCCGAAGTTCACGGAGGCCCGTTTTCCGGGATCGCCTTTCAGCAGGGGGAGCATTTACCGTGGATTGAAAAAGGAATCCCGTTTGATGCCTGCTATCATCTCGAAGAAAATGAATGGAACGGAGTGGTGACGCTTCAGCTGAATGTGAAAGATATCCGGTACGGCAGTTAAATACGGTCGTCTCCGAAACAAACCCCCATCCGGCGGGTTTTCTTTATCAGAGGCAGATCCAGCGGAACTACCCGGAGTTTTCCTCCCACCTCTTTCAACGGAACGGATGTGATCTCACTCCCTCGGAGACTCACCATCTCCCCAAACCTCTTTTCAGCGATCAGCTCAACAGCCGATGTGCCGAAACGAGTAGCCAGCACACGGTCCATCGCCGACGGGCTGCCCCCCCGCTGGATGTATCCAAGGATGGTTTCACGGGTCTCCAGCCCGGTGAGTTCCTTGACCGACCGGGCAATATACCTTCCGGCTGATTCGCCTTTGGGGATCGGGATGCCTTCGGCAACCACGACGATGGAATAGGGTTTTTTGTTGATTGCCCGTTTTTTCAGACAGCGGGCAACCAGATCGATGTCGAACTGCACTTCGGGAAGGAGGATCACATCCCCGCCTCCGGCAATTCCTGAGTACAGGGCCAGCCAGCCGGCGTGATGTCCCATCACCTCAATCACCATGATCCGTTTGTGGCTGTTGGCCGTGGTGTGGAGCCGGTCAATTGCTTCCGTGGCAATCCACACGGCCGAATCGAAGCCGAACGTGATATCAGTCCCCCAAACGTCGTTATCAATGGTCTTTGGGATGCCGACCACATGTAATCCCTCTTCGAACAGGTGAGCTGCCGTGCGCATGGTTCCGTTTCCGCCGATGCAAACCAGGGCATCAAGGCCCAACTCCTGATAGTGTTTCTTAATCAGTTTTGGTTTGTCGACCGAAAGAGGAGAGTTTTCCTTCTTAAACGGGTTCTCGCGGGAGGTTCCGAGGATCGTTCCCCCGACTGTCAGGATCCCCGATAGCTGGTTCTCATCCAAAACCGTATATTCCTGGTTAATTAATCCGAGGAAACCGGAGGAGATCCCAACCACTTCCATCCCATATTCGAGGATGGCGGTTTTACCGACGCCCCGGATAGCCGCATTGATACCGGGACAATCGCCTCCTGCCGTCAAAATACCGATGCGAAACCCTTTCTTAACCGATGTCATTTCTTTGCTTATTGGATTACCATAAAAAAGCAAGAAAAAGCCTCATTCTTGCGATTACTTTAATTCAAAAGAACCTTGTCCGATCTCCCTGTTGTCGAAAAAGACCCCGACAAGGTATCTTCCTTTCATGGCAGGAATATCGTTATCGCGTTTGATCCAGTCGACGCAGATATTCATCGCCTGGCCGGCGTACCTGAGATCTTCCCTTACAGAAAAAGGAATCGTTTGGCCGTTGTATTCGAACGTATCGTATTTGCTCTTGGTCACCACCACATTATCGGGGCGGGTGATCCGGATATATAAAATCTTTGTCCCCGGTTCCACCAACGAATTTTCCCCGATGGTAAAACAGA
>JAZDGR010000049.1:0-24772 GCA_043806735.1 bacterium
GCCAAAACAGACTCCCTGAATCGCGGCGATCATCGGCAGATCAGAATCGATCAGGCATTGCAACACGGCATTTCCCGCCTGCATCTCCCGGTCAATCTCATGGCCGGAAGAGAGCATTTCAAACATCCGGTTCAGGTCTCCACCGGCAGAGAAATGCCTCCCTTTGCCGTGGATCAGGATCCCTTTCAGGGAAATATCGGAAATCCACAGTTTTAAAGCTTCCAACGGGATGAACTCAGGTTCGTATAAATAATTCTCCGGGGGGTTATTCAGGGTGAGGATCCCGATCCCATCTTTGATCTCCCATTCGATCCGGTGAAGCTGGTCCATCAGGCAGCGGTTAAAAAAAGTCAGTTAAATTCTCAAGTATATCCACAGGTTTTCGCGTATGATCCAGAAAAACGGTCTTGGTTTCTCCCCGTGCGAGAGTGAGTCCCGACTGCTTATTGACCACTTTTTGCCTGAAAATCAGGTACGGTCTTTCGATCATCACCCGGGTTAGGATTTCCAGCGGATCGAATAACTTTGCTTCGCGCATATACCGGATGTGAACATCTGTAACCACGATGAGAAGACCTTTTGCATGCAATAGTTCCATCACCTTTAGCTCCTGAAATAATTTCCACCTGCCATGCTCAAAATAGTTCAGGTAAACGGCATTGTTGACATGCCCGTACGAATCCAGTTCATACCCGCGAACTGCAATATCAGACTTGAAAATCTTCGGTGTTTGCATGGTGCCGGATACGGGTTTGAAATACAGATTTGCATTTGCAAAAAATCTTGTCTCCGCTGGAAAGGATAGCGTTACAATGCAGCAGGTCATGCTCGCCCGGTTTCAACGAGATGTCGAAGGTTAGCCGGGGTGTTTCATGGGGATTAATGGCGGAAAGGAATTTGATGTTATCCGCTGTTTGAAGTATGACCTCTTTTTGGATGATATCGGCAACGATCTCCGTAATCATCCTGATCTGGCAAACTCCCGGAACTATAGGATTCCCGGGGAAGTGGCCGTTGTAGATCGGATGATTCGGGACAAGTTCTGCCAGGATACGGTAGGTACGCTGACCCGGATCCGGAAGTGTATTACTGTCCGGTTGTTCCAGAGACCTGACAAAGAAAAAACTCTCTTTCAACATATACCGTCGCGGGGTCTGTTAGGGTGCAAAGGTAACGAATAATCGTCTCAGAAAATCCGGTCAGTTAAGGGAGAGTAAAGTTAATGACAGTTTCAGTTTCACAAACGGATTCTCAATCCTGATTTTTCCGGGAAATCCCAGATTGTACTGGGTAAAAGAGATTCGTGTTGCATCCGCAAAAGTGGACTTGCAGGCCACTGAATACAGCGTATCTCCGGCAGGGGAGAAGGTGCTCCATCTTTTAAAATGATCTGACTTGTCCTTGCCTACCAGATTCCCTGTTTCACGCTGGAAAAACCACAGGCACGGCTCTTCAGTCATGTGCGTGCCGAGGAGCAACCTGAAATTCGTCCCCAAAATTTTCAACATGGGCTTTTTATTCATCGGTTCAAAGCAATAGATCACCTGCATGCTGTCGGCAGAGATTTCGAAATCGAAAAACGTCATTCCCAACTCGTTACTGAAAACGACTCTGTAAACACAAGATCCCAGATCCCGCATCCCGTATCCAGTATCTCGTATCCCGTATCTCGTATCCAGAATCTTTTTCATGAATACCAAGCCCGTCAAATGATAATCCCGGATATCCATGCTGGCTTTAAACAGGGCTTTCTGGAAGGAGGGGTCGGTGAAAAAAGTCGGCAGTCGGCAGTTGGCAGTTGGCAGTTGGTAGCTGGCAGATGGTGGAGGGGGCACAGGACCCAGGTTGCGGGGTTTGATTGAGGTGCAACCGGCCAGGGAACAGATCAGAATCACATTACTTAAGATCAAATATTTCATCGGGCAAAGGCAGGTTGATTTTTTTGTTGGTGAAAGTGATTTTAGTATGGTCGGCGCCTGATTCAAACAGCTCTACCTGGTCAACCGAGAAATCGGTTTTATCAAAATAAATCAGGATCTTCTGGAGGCTTTCCCTGAACTTTTCTGACTGAGGAATAAGATTCACGATATAGTACTGTTGATTCTGAGAATAGTTTGCCTTAAAATTTTCGCTGTCGTTGAGCAACGTCCCCCTTACACTGCCCACAACGATTTTATTAATCTCGGCGAAGAGCTTGTTTGACCTGGTGTTAAACTCTCTGGTTTGCCCATCGTCCCTGATGTTGATCACATTTCCACAGAGGGTAATAATGTAAGAGAATGGATGGATATACTCCCAGCGCAGCAGATTTTCCTGTTTAAAATAGAACTTTCCCGAGGAGATGATTTTATCATTCAGGATGGCCATTTCTTTTTCCTGGGTAAAGTCGGAGGAAATAGTTTTGGTGGATTCTGCAGTTTGCATCACACTGTTTTTAATGCGTTGGATGGAGACAGCATCCAATGGTTTCTGCTGGGCAAAAAGAACCACGGGGATGAGTATCAGGAGAGGGATAACCAGTTTATGCATAAGCGTCAATATTCAGCAGGGAGGTTAGTGAAACGAATCGGTAGCCTTTTAGTTGCAAGGCCGGGATGAGTTTTTTGAGGGCGGCGCCCGTCTGAGCCAGGTGGTCGTGCAGGACGATGATGGAACCTGGGCGGATTTTCCGGACGATGCCCGAAGCAATGCGATCGGGATTCTGAACAAGAGTATCAAAGGCCCGGATATTCCACCCTATGACATGGTAATTGAGGCTTTTTAGTGCGCTGCTTACCATCGGATTGAGTACCCCGTACGGCGGGCGGAAAAGAAGCGGATCCTTTCCGGTAATCTCCCTGATTTCCCCGGAAGTCTTAATAAGTTCCTTTCTAATTCGTCGGGACGGAAAGAAATCAAACCAGGCAGAATGGCTCCAGGAATGGTTCCCGATGAGGTGCCCCTGTGTGTGCATTTCCTTTAAAAGTTCCTTATTCTTTGCAAGGTTTTCGCCAATGCAAAAGAAAGAGGCCTGGATGTTGTTCCGGTTCAGCACATTCAGCACTTCCTGAGTGAACGTTGAGTGCGGCCCGTCGTCAAATGTCAATGCACAAATGGGTTCATTCGTGGCAGAACAACACAAAGCTTTATGGTGAAACTGGGATTGTATGAAAAAAGCCAGGGTAACCGAGATCCCGATGTAGAGTGCGACAAGAATGATCTGAAACAGCGCTGAATAATCACAAAAATATGGGGTGATCCACTGGTAGTTGCAGGCAATAAAACGGAGCAAGTTCAGGATGAAAAGGAAAACGAAGAAAACTATGGTAAGTCGTTTGAAGGTCCACATTTAGGCCTGGTTTAGAAGGATCAGAGAGTGGTTTATCCCCCGGTGATGGTTATAGATCAATATCGTTCTCAGCGCGTTTGGTTTCCGGGACGGGAATGCAGCCGCGGGGACAACTTGTTCACGCAGTGCCTTGGCAGCCAGCCAGGTAGCAAACCCGGTGGCTGTATGGTACTCGCCGCAAAGGTGCTTGAAAAACGCTATTGGTACATCCTGGAACAGAGATGAAATCACATCCTGGTAAATCTGATCCCCCTTCGGATCTCCATTCATTCCGCAGAGAAACAGATCAATATCTCCTGTCTCGAGTTGATTTTCCTTCAGAAATCCCCAGATCCATCCATAGATCTCCTCACGGTGTTCCGGTTGGAAGAGCATGCTGCAATCCTGAAGAGTTGCATAAGCAGAGGGACTTTTTTCTGTTTCGAGCAGGAAGAATGAAGCCCCTTCTCCGGCAATTGTTCCCCGTGTTTTGTCAACATAAAGCTGCAGGTTGTTTACGGGTTTTCTTTTCCATAGCCCCAACCGGTACTGGATCTGGAAAGAGTTGTTGGTGAGTTCGTCAGCACAACCCAGAAGGAGGGTTTTCGCATTCCCGGAGGAGATCTGCATGAGGCTGTCGAACATGGCCGTCTCAAACGAGAATCCGCGGTGGACGTATGTAAAATTGTACCCGTGACACTTGATCAGAAGGGCGATCTGGGCGCTGACGGTATTGTGTGTGGATTGTATGAAAGAAGTAGGGGTCAGGAACTCCTCTTTGTTCCGGATCATGTTCCCTAAAAACTTCTCCGTGTCCTCGATGCATCCTAATCCGGTCCCGGTGATAATCTTATCCGGCATCCGGTATCCGGCATCTGCCAGGCAGATCTTCGCTGCCGCTACTCCCATCTTGATAATTCTTCCCATGCGCCTCACCATTTCGGGAGGGACGAAATCCTTGTAGTTGGGATCCAGGGCTTTCAGGCGGTTACTTTCAACAGAAACCGGCTCGTTAAGAAACAACCGGTTGTCGAATGTACTCTGGGGCGAAACGCAACCCAGTCCGTTGATATAAGCCTTTTTTACCACAACATACGCTGATTTCACAGATTAGGTTGGTTTTGAGATAATTAAGGTCGAGTTGTTTCCGCCGAAGCCGAACGAGTTTGACAGGATATTCCGTATTTCAACATCCGTCTGAAGTTTGGTCACCGGTGTACTATGGAGCTCTTTCATTGGGGTGGTCCAATTCAGGTTTGGGAAGATCATCTTGTTGCGGATAGATAGGATGGAAATCACGGCCTCCACAGCCCCGGCGGCTCCCAGGGTATGACCCGTGTAAGTTTTGGTGGAGCTGAACGGGGGGACGACGCTGCCAAATATTCGTTCGATTGCCACCCCCTCCGAAAGATCGTTGTTCTCGGTGCCTGTTCCATGCACGTTGATATAATCAATCTGACCGGGTGTAAATCCGGCCATCCCAAGCGCCTGGGTCATGGCAAGGACGGCGCCGGTCCCATCGGGTGAAGAGGCAGTTTGGTGGAAGGCGTCATTGGCATTTCCATATCCGGTCAACTCTGCCAGTATCTGTTTCCCCTCTTTGACAACAACTTCTTCCGGTTCCAGCACCAGAAATGCAGCTCCTTCACCCAGGGTAAGCCCGGCGCGGGTTTCATCAAAGGGCCTGCATCCCCGTTTATCCAGGATCATCAGCGTGTTGAATCCGTTGAGGGTAAATTTTGTGACCGAATCTGTCCCTCCGGCAATCACCCTGTCCAGTTTGCCGTGCCTGATCAGCTCAGCTCCGAACAGGATCGAGTTGGCCGAGGAAGAACAGGCAGTGCTGAGGGTTGAAACAAAGTCCCTGATTCCGAGAAAGGTTGCAATCCGCTCGGTGCTGTCGCCGCAATCGTGATTGACAATATCAATCAATCTCCCTCGCTTGGGATCCTCCAGAAACTGTTGATAAAATCCTTCACTGCGGTCCATTCCTCCGACTGTAGTAGCCGAAAGGAATCCGGTTTTGTATGCTTTTACATGGGTAATCCCGGCAGAAACAAGGGCTTCCCGCGCTGCGATCATGCCCAGGAGGGTAGTCCGGGTAAATTCTTTACTCCCTTTGTGACCGGCCATTTCCAGCAACTCTTCTGTGGTTTTTTTTACCTCTGCCAGGGGAAGGGTCCCTTTATGAAGGGTAGGGAAGAGGGTGATTTCCCCAATGCCCGTCTGTTCGCTCTGAAGGGAGCGCAGGACTTCATTCACATCGTTGCCGATGGCAGAGATGATTCCAATTCCGGTGATGAAGATCCGTTTCGACATTCAGATCCAGCTGGTTGTTGGGTTTGCAAAAGTAACAGAAAAAGACCTTTGTGTTAAGTTTTTTTCGTAAGAAGCAGGAAGGAATGGTTGATGTTCCTGTATTGGTTGTAAATGAGGATGTTTTGCAACCGGGACGGATGTTGGGTATTGAATTTAACTATGGGAGGGATACCTTGATGTTTCAGGATATTGGCAACAAGCCACAGGGCAAAACCGGTGGAAGTGAAGTACTCTCCGCAGAGGTGTTTATACCACAGTTGGGGGATTGATGAAAAAAGGGATTCTCCAAGTTGAAAGTAGATAGGATCATAGGAAATATCCCCATTGATCCCGAGGACAACCGCGTCTAGCTGGTCGACCGATAACCCGTTGGAAAAGAGCATTTTCTGAATATGATCCTTCACCTTGTCGATATTACCGGGTCTGTAAACCGTTTCGACTGACAGCAATCTGGCATAGGAAAATGAGGAAGGCTTGTTCTCCAGGAGATAATAGGCGGCTCCCTCACCGGCCAGCGCTCCGGTGGTTTTGTATTGGAGGATTTCGAGGTTGTTGACCGGTTCCAGCTTCCAGTGTCCGGCCCGGCGTGTGATGACAAGATGGTTTTGGGTCATCTCATCAATGCCGCCAACCAGGGCCGAAGAAGCCATTCCCTCCGAAAACTGCATCAGGGCATCCTGCAGGGCGCTTTCAAAGGAGAACGAACGGTGAACGTAGGTAGAGTTGTAATTGTGGCATTTCAGGGTGATCGCAATCTGGGAACTGATGGTGTTGTAAGTCGACTGGATAAAAGAGGTCGGATTCATCAGCACCTCTCCCGCGTTCATGCCGGTCAGGATCCGTTCGGTGTCCTCGACAGAGCCCAGTCCGGTCCCGGTTATGATGGCATCCGGCATCCCCACCCCCGGTCCCTCCCCTGAAGGGGAGGGGAGAAATCCTGCGTCCCGTAGAGCGATTGTCGCCGAGGTGATCCCCATTTTAATGAGGCGGCTCATGCGGCGGGCTGCGATCGGGTGGATAAATTCTTTGTAGTTGGGGTTGATGCAGGGAAGAAAATCGGCATGATATGCCTTGACTTCGGGTAAAAAAGTTGATGGATCAGCAGTTGGCTGAGGGGAGATTAGGCCGATTCCATTTATATAGGCAGTCATAAGGTCACTTTCCGGAATAGTAACGAGGTGTCGTTTCCACCAAACCCAAATGAATTTGTCATCACGGCCTCTAAATTAACATCCCTGATCAATTCACTCACCGGTGAAAATTTCAACTCCGGCATCGGAGTCTTAAAATTCAGGTTCGGAAGGAGGATCCGGTGGCGCATGCAGAGGATGGATAAAATAGCTTCTGCCGAGCCGGCTGCACTGGTCATGTGGCCGGTAAAAGGTTTGGTGGAACTCACCGGAGGGATTTTCTCTCCGAACAACCGTTCAATAGCTAACCCTTCTGCAATGTCGTTATTGTCGGTTCCGGTTCCATGTGCGTTGATGTAATGAATATCAGAGGGATTCAGATTGCTCATTAACAGGGCCTTCTCCATCGCAAGAAAGGCCCCTTTTCCGTCGGGAGCCGAAGCTGTCTGATGAAAAGCCTCACAGGAATTTCCATACCCGACCAGCTCGGAGAACAATTCCCTGTCGCCATCCCTGGCAGCCTCCTCAGATTCAAGGACAATATAAGCAGCTCCTTCTCCCAACGTGATCCCATTTCGGTTTGCATCGAAGGGGCGACAGGGAACCTTATCGAGTATCTTCAGAGCATTGAATCCGCTTATGTGAAAGTTTGTCAGGGATTCTGTACCTCCCGCAATGACCCGGTCCAACCTGCCTGTCCTGATCATCTGTGACCCCAGTAAAATGGCGTTGGAAGCAGAGGAGCACGCCGTACTGATTGTGGTTACATAGCCTTGGATGCCAAGCAGATCTGCTATTTTCTCCGTGCTGTCGGCACAATCATATACGTCAATGTAAAGATTCTTTGAATCGTTGGACAGAAAATCGGTGTAATAAAGCTCACACGTATCCATTCCGCCCACCGTTGTTGCGGAGATCAGCCCCAGTCTGCGCGGCTCGCATACACCCAACTTTGCATGGGAATAAGCTTCCTTTGCCGCGATGATTCCCAGTAACGCATTCCGCGAATACCCTTCCTGCCCCGGGAGCCCGGCCAATTCACCCAGTTGATTATTGCTATAAGGAACTTCTGCAAAAGGAAATTCATCTGCATGCAGGGTTTGCAGATGACGGATTTTCCCAATACCTGATCTAGAGGAAAGAATGGAATCAAGGGTTTCCGGCAGGTTTTTGCCAATACTGGAGAGGATGCCGAGCCCGGTAATAAATACCCTTCGGGCCATCCGTCAGGTTTTTTGATGCTCGGTGATGTACTCGGCCATCGTTTTAATTGAGTGGAATATCTTTTTCCCGTCTTTGGGATCTTCAATCTTCAGTCCATAATTTTTTTCCAGCAAGACCATCAATTCAAGTGCATCAATGGAATCCAGCCCGAGTCCTTCCCCAAACAAAGGTGCATTCGCGTCAATGTCGTCAGGCGAGATATCTTCCAGGTTCAGTTGTTGGATTACTTCTTTTTGTAGTTTTTCAATTAATTCTTCCATATCGGTCAATTCACGTTATATTGTACAATGCATCCATGTTCTCGGCGGAAAATGGAAGGACCTTCCAAGTTTTTCCCGCGGTTATTGCCTTTTCAGCCGGTTCGATGAACATCAGAAGGGAATTAAACCCATCCTTCATAAGATCCACCCATCCGGTAAGACAGGCTTCCACCCGGTTGTGCTGAAAAAGCTCGAAAACATAGTTAAACAGGATCCTGCTGTTAAACTTTTCCCCAATGAGAAATGCATTTTCTCCTTTCAGCTGGTGCCTGATGCAAATCTCACCGATCATGATATTCGGGAGGGTATACACAAACACCGACGGGCTTGGGAAGTAATTGGACCGGTCGTTGATGGACTGCTGATAAGCAAGGTCTGTATCCAGACTCGAAGCAGCATTGGCCAGCACGACGCCAATTTTTTCCCTATGGTAAAGATCGAGGTTTATTTGCTTCAAAATCAGTTCCGCCGAAAGAAAACCGAGTTTACTCAACGCGTCCATTTTATAGAACTTTGGGTAACTGACGGTTTCTTTTTTATACACTGATTTTATAAACTCGGCAAAAGTAATAAAATTTTCATCATGAAACTCGATCCGGCCATTTACCCTTATCTGGTAAGGCTTTATGATGCAGTATGCTGAAATGATTTGGTTCATGGTTTTTCTTTCTGAAAGAGAATGGCAGCATTGCAACCACCGAATCCAGAAGCAGTTTTCAGGCAGGTTTGAATCTCCTTGTTTTCAGTCCGTTTAATGACTTTAATGGGTTCGGGAACGCCCCTGGTCTCAAATCCTGCAGAACGGATAAGCAGGTTTTCCCTGAGGGAGTGCACCGAAACAATGGATTCAATCAATCCGGCGGCTCCCAGTGTGTGCCCGATGTACCCTTTGAAGCTATTTACCGGGGAATCAAGCAAGCCGGCAAGAGCCAATGCCTTTGACTCCATCTCATCATTGAACGGAGTGGCCGTTCCATGCGCATTGATAAAATCTATATCCCTTGGGCTAACTCCTGCTTCAGCCAGGGTGTTCTGCATGGCCAGGCAGAGTTCGTAACCTGTCCGCGAAGGGCCCGATATATGGTTTGCGTCGTTGGAAGTGGAGGCGCCTGTAATTTTTACTGTACATCCCGGATGAAGGGACGCATCGGTTGTCAGCACCATGGTTCCGCATCCTTCCCCGAGCGACAATCCGTCGCGGGCTGCATCGTATGGCCGGCAGGGGGCCGGACTCAGGGACTGGAAGGATTGAAACCCGGAGATGACAAATTCAGAGAGGATATCTCCGCCCGAAACAACGGCATAATCGTACAGGCCTGATCGCAGGTACCTGGTGGCAGTCATGATGGCCATAATACCGGATACACAGGCATTTGAGATGACCAGAGGGGGATGGACAAAGCCAAAGAAATCCCGGATGACCCGTGCCATTTCCCATAGATAGAGCCGGAGGTGAGGGAACCGGGTTTTATTCTTTGCTTCAAGCAGGTCAATATTCCCTTTTGTGGTGGATATGACCAGCAGTGTTTTCGCGTTCAGGTGAATGACAGGCAGGTGTTGTAGAGCCTCGTAAATGGAAATAATAAACAGTTTTTCCAACCGGGTATATGCCTCGTGATCGAATGTTTTGCCATAAAACTGAAGTACGTAACGAAACTCTTCCTCCAGGCGGATCGTATCCACCAGGGATAAGGGAATGGTCGAAGGGAATAGGGTGTCGTCATCGACAGGCCGGATTCCTATCACCTCCTTTTCCAGATGCTGCATGTTCCCGGATGTACTAAATCCGAGGGAAGTGATGATGTTATCTCCGGCAATGAAAACCTCTTTCATTTCAATGTTCCCCGACAATTCCCCACCGTCTTTTCCAGACCGTAAAGAACTCCGGTGCGGTGAGTAAAAGCTCTCCCTCAGGGGTCAGAAAAACCTGGACGGAACTGCCTGTGGCAACGAGTTCCATATCCCGTTTCCGGAAGATTTTGTAGTCAAAGACGATTTTTGCTGCTTCGGAATTGGCGAACAGGGCCTCAACGACCGCAATTTCACCATATTTCAACGGTTTTTTATAATCACAGGTAACTTTGACGATAGGGATCATGACTCCATGCTTATAGACATCGAGATAGCCCAATCCATATCGATCCCCGAAAGCTTCACGGGCATCCTCAAAATATTTCAGGTAATTTCCATGCCAGACGATCTGCATGGAATCTACCTCCCCAAACCTGACCTTCACTTCTACCCGTTCGAGCAATTCCATATTTCAGACACTTATGGCGGGTTTGAGTTTTCGATATATAGCGGCGATGGAGACCGTCACGGCAAAAAAGATGAACAACTTCAGGACATATGGCACTATGTCGCCCAGCGAATCCCCCCGAAGCCAGATATCGAGAAATCCCGCATGTGCCCAGTTTAGCGGCGAATAAGAGGCGACATGTCTCATAAAATCTGGCATAAGATAAGTAGGAACCCATAGGCCGCCAAGAGCGGCAAGGACCACGACCGATACCGAGCCAAAAGCAGCAGCCTGCTGATGGGTGCGGGCAATCGTGCCGACCATTATTCCATACCCAAGCGCAGAAAGGCTGGAAGCTATCGTCATAATGATCAGGGCAAGGTAGTGTGTCCCCAGTTCCAGCGGTGGCATATTGAACAGCGGGAGAATGTATATGCCGGCCAGGACCATTAGCACGAACTGAACGAAACAGACAATGAGATAGACCCCGACTTTGGCCATGAAAATGGTGAAATAAGAGACCGGACTAGTGAGTAACCGTATCAGGCTTCCCTCTTCCCGCTCCTTGATGATGCTGCTGGTGAGGGGAATCACGATGAAAAACATGGCAAAGATGGCCCAGGATGGGACGTTGTGCTGAGTGGTGGTTGGAAGGATTACTTCTTTTTTTCCCGAAGGATAGACCTCCGTGAAATACAACGCCTCCTGATAATCACTGACAGGCATGGTGAAATAAGGGAAAGATTTTCTGAGTTCATCCTGGAACGTTTCGAAAATGGTAAGCGATTCAATTTTGGCATTGTACGCTTGTACTTTGCTGATAAAGGCGCTCCGGAAGTATTTCCGTACGGCCGGATCGAAATAAATAATGACCTTCACCGAATCGGTATTGGACACATCGGTCAGGAAGTCGCCGGCAGGATATAATAGCCGGAGCATCGTCTGGTTCACGAGCAGTTGGACCTTTGCCCGCATCCGTTGGGTCGCATGTTCGGGAATGATGATGCCGATCTGAAATGTTCCGGCCAGCACCAACTGACGTGCGGTCTCCTGGCTGACTGGAACGGAATCAATCTCGGTAACTAGTTTAAACACTTTTTCTTCCGACAATCCTTTTTTCATTTGCACCCCCAGAGAATCGTGGTCAGCGTCGACAAACAAAACCGGGATCTGGGGCTCTTTGGAAATGGAACTCCATCCGAATTCCTGGACCAGGGCAAGGATCACCACCATGACCATGGGCATGACAAAAAGCAGGATCAGCCCCGCGATATCCCTCACCAGGATCAGCCATTCTTTACGGAAAGCGGCGAAATACTTAAACACCATCCCTCAGGTCCTTTCCCGTCAACTGTAGGAACATGGTTTCAAGGTTCTTGAACTCCGGATTCGATGCAACCAGCTCTTTGGGATTTCCGATGGCGACGATTTTGCCGCTATCGATGATACCTACCCTTGAACAGAGCTTTTCAGCTTCATCCATATAATGGGACGTGTATATAATCGTAGTTCCCTGTCCCCGCAGTTCATGCAGAAACTCCAGGATCACGTTTCGCGATTGCACGTCGATTCCTGCGGTTGGTTCATCCAGAAACAAGATTTTGGGCTTGTGAAGCAATCCGGCAATCAGATTGACCCGCCTTTTCATCCCGCCCGAATAAGCCGAAACCTTTTTCCGTGCGTATTTTTCCAAACCGAACCGGTGAAGGTACTCCTCAATCCTCGATTTCAGCTCCCGCCCACGCAATCCAAACATGTTTCCGAAAAAGGTCAGGTTTTCCATACCCGTCAGGGTAGGATAGAGAGCAACCTCCTGAGGCACCACCCCGATCAGGTATTTGATCTTATCCAGGTGGGTGCGGATGTTCAATCCATCGATAAAAACTTCTCCTTCGGTAGGTGGGAACAATCCGCATAGAATGGAAATCGTGGTGGTTTTCCCGGCGCCGTTGGGCCCCAAGAGACCAAAAATTTCATTTTTCCTGATTTCAAGGGAGATATGATCAATGGCCGGTTCGTCAGACCCTTTGTAAAACTTAGTCAGATTTCTGAAAACAATGATGGGCTGATCTTCCATGATCAGAACTTGATTTTATTGAGTTTCTTGAAGATTTCTTCCTCCATGAAAGAGATTTCCACCAGCATGTCGCCGAGCATCCCATAATCTTCGACAGGTTCGGATCTGTTCTTGCAATTGCGTGCGCCGATGTAAGAAAATTCCCTCCACTTATTCGCTGTTTTTCCCATCTTATCGGCGGCTTCGAGCAATCCGGGAACGTTGAATTTTTCCCCGGCCTCTTTCAGGAAAGCGCCATAGATGAACCGGAATCCGGCGCCACCTGTTCCAACCTCTTCTGCCATCCGGAGGATCTGGCCCAGGTAGAAAGAAGCTTTCGCATTTCCCAGTTTGGATGGCCATTTTCTGATATGCTTCGCAAGCACGCGTATCCCTTTGGTTCCAACGAGGGGGAAGGGGATTTTGATCATTTCATAAACGGTCTTTGCAATTCCTTCGGCAACCGCTTTCCGGATATCTGCATTTTTATCAACGCCTGTAATCCAGTACATCTTTCCATTGGGTGCAAACGGACCTTTCGCCCATCTTACTCTCTGCAGATCTTCGTACGTAATCGTTTGGGGTTGTTCCAACACGGTATCGCTGATGAAATACGTATTTCCCTCCTTCCCGTAAGCGACCATATTGTGCATGTTATACTGCATCCGGTATTCGGGAGGGAAAAAAGTGAGGTGAAAAATGCCGACCTGCATCCCGGTGGGAATTCCTTTTTCCAGGTTCCGGTCAAGGGCATCCATGGATTCTTTGGGGGTCTTGAACTTCTTGATCACCGTAGCATCGGCTCCCAGACGCTTTGTCGTCCTCCGGAATACGGTATTCGGGATATTCCGGAAAGAAATCATGGGTGCGTACATCACTTTCAGAAATGGAATGAAGCTGAAAAACAGACCGTTTCCGATTCCAAAAGCCATGGGTTCAGAAAGGTCGAGTCCGAAATGCTTACAAAGGTTTGACGTAGTACCGCTCTCGCAATGCCCTGACTGGCGGTGTGTATAATCGATTATCATTTTCGTTTGTTCCATAGCGTAATGTGTTCTCTTTTTATTCGATTTTTTTAAGCTGATCAACAGAGATGGAAAATACGTTGGCATATTTCTGCAACGTTTCGTCATTCAGCCGTTTGAAAACGCCCGGTTTGAGATGCCTCTTGACCCGCCACAGTGAAATGCCGGCCTGCATAGCAAGGCCCAATGGATCCATCAGGTCTCTTTCCATATAATAGACGATCGGACTGACCTTCCCGGCATACACTTTTTGACGTGCTTCTTCAGTGCGTTCGTCAAAAACTTCCCAGGCCTGGTTGATAAAGAGCTTGTCGGAATCGTCATGCAACCTGACCTCTTTATCGTATGTTCCATCTGAATTATATTCGTAGAATAACTCACGGAATTTACCCGAATATTCCATCTGGGGTTTTTTCTGTTTTTCTTCCATAAACTTGTTTTAAGGAGGTGATTGTTTGAACCTAACAGCGTGCGAAGGTAGAAAATTTATTGAATCAAAAATATCTTCAATTCACATTCGGCGATCACTGCATCTTTCAGGGATACAGATGCTTTCACAACAGAGGCTTCAAACACTTCATGCAAAACTTCCACGGTTGTCGTAATCTCCTGACCGACCTTAGGGTAAGAGTAGATTTTTAGGTTCTTAATCCCTCCGATAAAACCGACGGGAGGTTTTTTCGCGTCCGTGCTCGGTTTTGCCCCGATGCCGGCTGCCGCGGTCTGAGCCATGTTTTCCACCAGCCCTGCTTCCGTAAAAGATCCTTCATGGCAAAAGACATTTTCACGACGAATCAGGAAACGGGTTTTAATCAAACCTTTTTCCGCCGATAGCAGTTCATCTACCATAACCATCGGCGGTTGTTGGGGAATATTTATTTTTTCAGGTGATGCCATAAAGATCCTTTCCGGTTGCGTTTTCTTATCCGTTGCATAACGGTCGTAACATCTTCATCAGGGAAGACCCATCGTTTCCCAGTTTTCTCAGCCCGGTCTTTCAGCGTTGCGTAGTCAATATTCTTCGCGAGGTAATAGACCGGTTCAATCAGTTTTTCTCCCGGGTCTATATAGCCTTCCTGGAGAGCCAGCTCCCAGAGACGGGTGTGGGGATAGATCCGCATACCGACATAGGGAAAGAACACGGAGTTGTCAATGCGTTTGGAATTCTCAAAGCCTTCATCGATGCTCTTTTCTGTCTCCCCGTATCCCCCCAGGATTAGAAAATGGGCAAAGTAGATACCCGCTTCGTTGCACATGGCTGAAACCTCTACGACTTCGTTTACCGAAAAATGTTTCTGATAATGTTTCAATGTACTGTCGGAGAGCGATTCGGTGCCGAACTCGATGTGCGTGAGTCCCGATTCCGCAAATAACTTCAGGTCGTCCAGGATTAGGTTGTGCGGAGAAAAATAGGCGCCCCACTGCATTTTAATTCCCGACTTTATGATCTTTCGTGCAAATTTAATGTTGAAATTCCGGTTGAGGTTGAACACCGAATCGGTAAAAAATACGTAATTTATCTGCTTGTTGAAGTAAAGATCCTGAAGGGTGTCAACGATTTTATCGGGATTGAGGGTGCGGACTTTGGTCCCTTCGATTAATGGGTAGGTACAATAAATACAATGGTAAGGACAGCCACGCTTGGTTTGCACATTCATCATCCCGCTTTTGTTCCAGTAAAAGTTGATCAGATCGCCGGAGAAGGAGAGGTCAAGCGATCGCAGGTATTTCTTCCTCGGGTTCACAACAATCTCAGATCCATTCTGGTACACCAGCCCTTCAATGCCCAGATCGGGAGAACCCGCGGTCAGACTGATCAACAGTCGGTACAAGCTCTCTTCCCCTTCTCCATAGATGCCATAATCGGGTTCAAAGTAGGAAAACAGCTCTCGGGGAAAGATGGAAAAAGCAGAACCGCCGATGATCAGCGTAGTATCGATCTCTTGTCTGATACTGTTGATAATATCCCGGTAACCGGAGAGAAAGAATTCCCGCGAAATGGAACTGACGTCATCCACATTTCTCAGGGAGACTCCGGTAAAATCAGGATTGAAGTGATGCAGATACTCGGCAAATTCAGCGTCAGAATGGAGGTTGAAATCAAATACCCGGATCTCAAAATCAGTCAGGCGATCCTGAAGGTATGACAGGAGATATGAGATCCCGAGCGGATAGACCGGGTAAGGGATTGCAAAACGGTTCGCGGAGACAAGCAACAATTTTTTCTTATCCATGCCGGGAAGTTCGGGTCAGTGTCGCGGGTTCTTGCTCCCAGAAATCGTAATAATTAAACCACTGAAGTGGATATTTTTTCAGGATCTCTTCCATTTTCCCGACAAATGATCTGACAGCTGCGCCAAGAATCTCTTCCCGGTGGCGCAGGTTCCTGCTGAACTCAATCCGGGAGAGAGGGGTCGCATAAAAATGGTAATGGGTGCGGGTTTCCTTGACTGCAAACACATAGGATACCGGGATGTTGAACCGGGAAGCAAGGGCTACCGGTCCGACCGGGAATCGGGTAGGAAATCCCATAAAATCCACGGTAATGGTTTTATTCCCTTCGATAAAACGGTCTCCAGTAATGGCAATGATATCCCCGTGTGCGAAGGCTTGCTCGATCTCTTTCAGGTGTGAATAGTCCTCCCTGATCACGATAAAATGGACGTTACGTTCCTTCATTGTCTCTTCCAGGAATCCTTTGATTTGCTGGTGTTCCGCGTCAAACAGGATGATGTGGACCCGCTTGTTCAGCCTGTTCAGCAGATTTCCGGCGATCTCCCAGTTCCCCATATGAGCGCTGATCAGCAATCCTCCCTTATCCATCTGCCGCAAATACTCTTCCCCTTCGAAATCGAACGTAAACCTGTGTTGAAAACCGGCCAGCATCGCCAGTTTGTCGATCAGGATCTGGCCGAATATGTAATAGTTGCGAAACATCGAAATACAGGATCTTGCATAAGAATAGTGAAGAATCCGACGGAAATAGCGAAACATGGCTTTATATGCTTTCCCCGAATTAAAGATAAAATAGATGATGACAAGCCGGAGAAGAAAATAGGCAAATGGGATACCGAGATACCTGATGGTCAGGATAAATATCTTATAGCCAGTGACCCCGCCGCGGGTTTTTCCTTCCCATGATGACATCAGGAGGTCAATTAGGATTGATGCGTTTGAAGATATAGTTGTAAAAGTCCTGGAGGGTTTTTATATCGGTCATTTCTTCGGCTTTCATTTTAAATCCGAAGTTATTTTCGATAATCACAAACAGGTCAACAAAGTCAAGACTGTCAATTCCAAGATCATTTTTCAGATCCGCTTCCGGAAAGATCTGATCTTCATCAATCTCAATCTCATTGATCAACAACTGGTTGATCTTTCTGATAATCTCGTCGTTCTGCATCAGGAATTAGATTCTTGATGCAAAAGTACAATTTTTTTTCAGGAATCCTACCGGGAGATTTTCCTTATCACCAGAGCGGAGTTTGTTCCGCCAAAACCGAAGGAATTGGAGAGGAATGCGTTGATCTCCAATGGCGTGTTGATGCGGGCGATGTTCAGGCAGCCGGTGGTATCATCGGGATGTTCGAAGTTGATGTTCGGAGCCACGAACGAGTGTTGCATCATCAGCAGGGAATAAATTACTTCACTGGCTCCCCCCATCCACATTTCATGGCCGGTCATGGATTTCGTGCTACTCACCAGGGGCCTGGTTTTTCCGAATACCTGGTCAATGGCCTGGGCTTCGGTCCCGTCGCCGGACAGCGTAGAGGTGGCGTGGGCATTGATGTAATCCACGGCCGAGGCATCCATCCCGGAATCTTTCAGGGCCATCTCCATGGCACGCCTGGGGCCGTCGACATTGGGCAATGAGATATGTTCCCCGTTGGAGGAGAAGCCATACCCGACTACCTCTCCATAAATAGCAGCTCCCCGTTTGATGGCAGACTCGTAACTTTCCAGGATCACTGTTGCAGCGCCCCCACTGGGGACCAATCCGTCGCGGTCCTTATCAAAAGGGCGGGAGGCTTTGGTGGGTTCTGACTCCCTGATGGAGAAGGCATTCAGGGCATCAAAGCTGGCTGTTGATTCGGGATTGATCTCCTGGGCTCCTCCGCAGATGATCATCTCCTGAAGGCCGTGTTTGATCACCAAATAGCCCAGTCCGATGGCATGCGACCCGCTGGCACAGGCCCCTGCAACGGTAAAGTTGATGCCGCGCAGCCGGAAGACGACCGAAAGGTTCATGGATACCGTGGAATTCATCGACTGGAATATATACCCCGAACCGATCATCATCGTGTCCTTTTTCTGCCGGAGGATATCCACCGATTCCACGACAGGAACAACGGAGCTGTCGTTCCCGTACAGGATCCCCACCTCATGCTGATCCAGGAAAGTTTGATCGATCCCGGCGGTTTTCAGTGCTTCCAGGGTAGCGATGTAAGCATATTCTCCCTGAACGGCCATTCCGATGCGCATACGGCGGTCGAGTATCCCTTTCAGCTGCGGGCGTTCCACCATCCCGGTAAGCGCTGAACGGAATCCCATCTCCTTACGGATAGGGTCAAAAATGATTCCCGATTTCCCGGTTGCCAATGACTCTTTCACCTCATGGAGGTTCTTCCCGATGACGGAGTAAATTCCCATGCCGGTAATGACGACGCGGGTCATGTGTACAGACCACCGTTTACATTTATGATGGAGCCTGTTATGTATGACGCCTCCTCAGATGCCAGAAACCCCACGATTCCCGCAACCTCCTCGGGTTTGCCGAACCGCCCCACGGGGATCATGGCCTTCAATTGCGTTTCATCCATGTCTTTGGTCATATCGGTGCGGATAAAACCAGGGGCGACTGCATTCACGGTCACGTTTTTTTTCGCCACTTCCTGGGCTAAGGCTTTTGTAGCCCCAATAACTCCGGCTTTGGCCGCAGAATAGTTGGCTTGTCCGGGCAACCCTTTCAATCCTGACAGGGAAACCACGTTGATCACCCGGCCGAATTTCCGGATCAGCATATCTTTGATCAAAATCCGGGTAACATACAGGAAACTGTTCAGATTTGTATTGACCACATCCTGCCACTCTTCGTCTTTCATCCACATCAGCAGGGCATCTTTCCGGATCCCTGCATTGTTCACCAGCACTGAGATATATTGTCCTTCATTCCGTTCGATCCATCCGTTCAAGGCATTCTCCGTATCTGTTTTGCAGGAAATATCGAATTGTAACAGGGTTCCGTCACTCCCTTTCTCGCGTACCATACGCAAGGTATTTCCGGCTTCCTCCTCATTGGAAAGGAAGTTAATGAGGACGTGGAACCCCATTCCGGCCAGTTTCACACAACAGGCTCTTCCGATTCCCCTTGATCCACCGGTTACTAACGCATACTTCATGTTCAGTTGTCAACGGTTTCCTAAGAGAACCATAAAGCGGGGATTAATAAGGGTGCAAAGGTAATGTTTTTGGAATTAACAAGTAAAATGACAATTGCGCATCTTCATATATTGACAATCTCAAATCTTGCTGTATATTTACGAAAAATTCGAAGCTATGAAAAAGATTTATCAATTTCTGCTTTGCATTATTATTCACGCTTTGTTAATAATGCCGGTTTTTGCCCAGGTCGGCATCAATACAGACGGTACAGCTCCCAATCCTTCCGCTATTTTGGATGCAAAATCAACCAGCAAAGGTTTTCTTCCACCACGTATGACCACTACCCAGATGAATGCCATATCCTCACCACCTGCCGGGTTGATGGTTTATAATACCACTCTGAATTCGATCTGCTGGTTCAATGGAACGTCATGGGATATTGGAATAAACAGGGATGGCGCTTCATGTGGAACTGTAAATTACGGAGGGCAAACATATACCTCGGTGATCATCGGGATGCAATGCTGGATGAAGGAGAATCTGAATATTGGTGTAGCCATTCTTGGATCCGAAGAGCAAACAAATAACGCTATTATTGAGAAATATTGCTATGACAATAATTCAACTAATTGCACGACCTATGGAGGATTATACCAATGGAATGAGATGATGCAGTATGTGACGACTCCCGGAACCCAGGGCATATGCCCCACCGGCTGGCACTTACCTACCGATGCCGAATGGACTAGGTTAACAACGTATCTTGGAGGAGAACCAGTTGCCGGAGGGAAGATGAAAGAAACGGGAACAACTCACTGGCTATCACCGAATACTGGCGCCACCAACAGCAGCGGATTCACTGCTCTTCCGGGCGGCGTCCGGGGCAGCACTAATTTCGCCAATCTTACGTACTACGCCTTCTTCTGGTCGTCGTCGCAGGTCGATGCCACCTACGCGTGGTACCGGCGACTCAACTACGATTACGAGGGCGTGTATCGGCTCCTCAACGGCGACAAGACTTACGGTTATTCGACCCGCTGCGTTCAGGATTGACCCGGCTTTTTGATAGTTGACAGGGAGTGCCCTGTTGGGGGCAAGATTTTTAAAAAACAAACAAATGACAACATATAAAAACAAGGTAATATGGACAACCAACATTATTTTTTGAAAGAAAGCAGCATGTTGCCTATTTCAACGATACTCGCAACCCTTTTGCTCTTTTTTCTAGGGATTTCGCCAGCCACTGCCGATAATGTGATAACCAGCGGAACAACGTTTAAAGTATCCTCAGGAACCACGGTTGTCTCCTCCGAAAACCTGGTGGTTAAAAGCGGGGCAACCCTCGATAATGCGGGTACCCTTATTCTTAAAAAAAGCCTGACCAATGAAAACACATCACCCAATTCACTTGGTAGTGGGACAGCTGAATTTTCTGGAACGTCCAATCAAACTTTAAGCGGTCAGAACATCATTCAAAATCTCACGGTTAACAATGCCACGGGGGTTACCATTGGCGGAAATACCACCGTTAACGGAACTCTATCTCTGACGAGCGGAAGAGTTACCCTTGGCACCAATAACCTGCTTCTGGGGGCATCAGCATCCATTTCGGGAACACCATCGGCATCAGTGATGATAATCGTTACCGGTACGGGAGAACTTCGCAAAGAGTTTACAACGGGGTTCACGGGCATTTTTACCTACCCTGTTGGAGATGATACCGGCACACCGGAATACTCGCCGGTTACCCTGAATTTCACTGGGGGAACCTTCGCTACGGGCAATTATGTCGGTGTAAATCTGGTGAATGACAAATACCCTGACCCAAACATCACGGGCAATTACCTCAACCGCTACTGGAATATCACCCAGTCTGGTATCACCGGTTTTAACTGCAATGCCTCCTTCCAATATCTCCTATCAGACGTTACCGGAACCGAAAACCTGATCTCATGCACTAAGGTTAATCCCTTGCCATGGGTCACTTACGCCCTGACCAACGCGGTTACGCATATGCTTTCGGCAAGCGGAATCGTATCATTCAGCTCATTTACAGGGGTTAAGAGCTCCACTCCACCTGCAAACCAGCAATTAGCCAACATCACAATTCCGAATGGGGTGACCAACTGTTACGATGCTACACAGGTACTCACAGTAGCGGGTAATGGAACCACTTTCCTGGTTGAGAACGGTGGGAATGTTACCCTCGTGGCGGGCAGTAAAATATTATTGCTTGCAGGAGCAAAGGTCAACAGCGGCGGATATCTACATGCATATATCACCACCAATAATACCTACTGCGGATCGGTTCCCAACAACCTTGTTGCAAATCTTGAGAACGAGGAAACCCTTGGGGTTGAAACAGTGGTCAAAAACCATTTTATTAAGATTTATCCCAATCCCACAACGGATATTGTCATTGTTGAACTGATGGAAGCTGGTGCAACCACAACAGCCAATATAACCGTATATAGCATGCACGGGGGCAAACTTCTGCAAAGAACTATAAATGGCGAGTCCAAATTCCAGTTCTCGCTTTCGGGCAAGCCTGTTGGAATATACATGGTGCATGTGCAATCGGGCGACCGGTCTGAGATTGCAAAAGTTGTTAAGAATTAATCTTCGTTTACTTCTTTAAGGTGGGATCCAACTTTTGGGCTTTGGTGAAAAAGGGTTCGGCCAGATCTTCCTGGTTGAGGAATTTGTATGCAATGGCTACGTTGTAGTATGCTAATACGTTCATCGAATCCAGAGAAATCGTCTGTTTAAAATGTTGGATAGCCTTTTCATATTGTCCTAAAGCCCCATAGGTACTTCCCAGGTTAAAATGGGCATCTGTAAAGTAGGGATCGATAGAGATGGCTTTCTCAAACAACTCACGGGACTTCTCATAGTCACCCCGGTGAAACCAGAGGATCCCCATGTTTTCATAAGGTAAGGCTACCGTCGGATTGAGTTTGTTTGATTGTTCATAATACTTCAAGGCGCTATCGCTTTGCCCCAGGTTAAAGTAAGATGCTCCAAGTTCCAGGTGGCAATCCGGAAAAGAAGGATAAATGGCAATAGAAGATTTATACTCGTCGACCGACAATTGCAAAAGGGAATCGTATGCAGGAAGGCCTTTTTTCTCTTTCGCGCGTTCACTGAGCGCCCTTCCCCAATAGAAATGGGTTCGTGATGAATTGGGAGAACGTTTGACATCGGATGAGAATAGGGTCCACTCATCTTTCCACTCAGCATTTCTTATAACCGTCTTGTAGCTATATAAAAAGAGTATCACACCGGCAATGATAAACATTACTGGATGTCGTGTCCAGGTAAGGGTCATCCCGTTTCCTTCCATCGATTCAGATTTGCGTTTCCCCAGATAGGACAATAGAATCCCCAAAACGATACAAAATCCGATGGAAGGGGGGTAGAGGAGTCGTTCCCCATAAGAGGTGCCGATAAGGATAAAAAGATTACTGGCTATACTCATCGTAACCAGGTAAAAAAGAATCCCGAAGACCAATAAGTTGCGTTTCCTGAAATTGATCAGTGCATAAATCAATGCGCCACCATATACCAAAAAGGACAACCATGGTCCTGGACTATTCCAGCCCATGATGGGGATTTGATTGTACCCACAATCACAAACTAACTGATAGGGGAAGAGCAGGACCAATAAGTATTTTCCAAGAATATAGATAGCCGTTGCTGTGCGGGTAGAAAAATCAGGGGCTGCCGACAGCAGATTTTCTACAACCGGGACAGTCGATGAGATGGCATATGTATTTATAATAATGGCCCGGATAAAAAGGAAAATGAGTGCAGGAATTGCCAACGTGAAAGCAGCGATCAGATTCTTCTTAAGTTTTGCATCCGAAAAATACCATCCCGCGAGAGGAAAGATAACGACAAGAGTGATGACACTCTCTTTTGAAAAAAATGCCAGAAAATAGGCGAATCCTGCTCCAACAAGGCTTAAGACACGGCTTCTTTTCAGGTAATCAAACAAGCCCAGAAAGGTCAACAAGATAAAAAGGAGCGCCATGATCTCATCGCGGCTTTTAATATTTGCTACGACTTCGGTATGCACCGGGTGGGTTATCCAGAGAAGACAAATCAGGAGAGAGAGAAGAGGATTTAATGGTGTGAAAACCTTTCGCAAAACAAGTAAGAGCAATGCACAAGTCAACGCATAAAAGAAGACATTGATCAGATGACTTACCCAAGGCTTATCCGGGGCAATCTGCCACTCAACTGCAAACATGACCTGGGAAAGTGGACGATAGATTTTATTTGTAAGTGCATTAACCCCAAACCGATAGGGAGTCGATAACAACGTCGGAATCCCTTTCACTCCCTGGGTTACGATCCTGTTTTTACTCAGAACACCGTAATCATCAAGAACATAGCCATGTGATATGGTATTGGCATATAACACGAAACCGATCAAAAAAACCACCAGCACGAGAATCCAATTTTTACTGGCTGGTTGGATCTCGTGCACGGATTGTTTTTTGACCGTCGTTGGTTTCTCTAATTTCCCTCTGTTTTTCTTCGATCTATTCCGCTTGTGGCTCATAGTACAGCATAATAGAATATCATGGGATTGGATAGACCAAAAATACTCTTTTCCCGAAAATCGGAAACAGACTTAACCCAATTACTTATTTACTTGACAGAGACCAGGCGGATGCCGATGCCGTAGTTGCCAAGCTCGGGGAGGTAGTTGGCGCGGTTGGCCGACCGGAAATCCGGGATCCTTTCAGATCGAAGTTTTTATTTATCTATATGCATCAGACCAAACAGATGCAATTCAAAAATACAATGATCTCTTCAAGGGCTTTTCTTGCCCTCTTTTGATTGCTGTCTGGCCGCTTTACGCTTCCCTTTTTCTTCCCTTTTTTTCTTTTTCTCCAACTCCTTTTTTCGCTTTGTAAAGCTATAAGGTGATTTGTCCATGTGATTATCTTTGTTATTCCCTGAAAAATTTATCGGGTTTTGGTCGGGCTTCATTAACCGTTATTTGTCTATTGTCAATTTCACGGTCATTAAGCCCTTTGATCGCCTTTCCGGCTTCATCTTTATTATCCATGACCACAAAACCAAATCCTTTGCTTTGTCCCGTGTACTTGTCACTGATTAATTTCACTGAAGATACTTCACCGTATTCCTCGAATACTTGTTTCAAATCAGCTTCATTTACCTTATAACTAAGGTTTCCTACATAAATGTTCATACGAAAGAGTTTTTAATTTGAATTAGTTGACTGAAGTAAAAAGGCGGGTTAAATCAGACTAAAAAGAAGGAAAGTAACTCGGGCTTTTAATTCGGTGCAAAGGTAATACTTTTCATATTAATCTGTTATATTTATGGTCAAAAATGAAATCATGGAAACGCTATCAAAATTAATTCTGTCGGTTCTTTTACCGCTGCTTTTTCTCTCTCCGGGTTGTTCAGAGAAGGACGAAGATTGTTATAATGACGAAGTCAATGACGAGTTTGTCAGGCAGGCAAGTTTTCGGTCAATTTATGATGGCGTTGCCCAGTTCGTGTGCCTTGCTGATTTTGGTAAGGTTTGTATTTATTCTCCGGCGAAGGTGACCATAAATGTCAATGAAAAATATTTGACACACTGCATCATATCTTTGGTCCAAATTATCGTGGGAAGAACCGGCAGCTGGAAGAGCGGCTGGAGGTATCAAAGGAAAATGAGTACCCCTTTTAAAGAAAACCACCTACAAATTATTAATTGTAAGTGGTTGATTATCTGTGTGACCCCGGAGGGATTCAAACCCCCAACCTTCTGATCCGTAGTCAGATGCTCTATTCAGTTGAGCTACGG
>JAZDGR010000050.1:0-67204 GCA_043806735.1 bacterium
AAAAGTCAGTTTAAAGAGGTACGGATCCGACCAACAACCAAAGGTTGGCTGACGGCTTTGATTCATGTCACCACGGTTTGGGTCTGGGATAAAAAATCCGGTGACGGGCACGCTATTGAACAAACCCTGGTGATCCGAAAGCCACTCGATAAAAAAGATAAGACGAAGTACTCGTTAAGCAACATCCCTGTCGATGAGCAAAGCGTTGATGAATTTGCTTTCATGCAGTCCCAGCGGTTTTGGATTGAACGATGCTTCCGGGATAACAGCCATGATCTTGGCATGTCGGATTATCAGGTCAGAACATACAAAGGTTTTCTCAACCATATGACCTTAACCTGTGTGGCATTGGAATGGGTCCTGACAGAGAGATTGGAAAATGCCAGCAACATTCTACTGTTATCAGTAAACGATGTCCGGATTCTGATTGCAAAAGAAATAAGGTCAAGGTTCGATTATGACTGCAATGAAAACCGTGGAGAACAGTTGAAAAAAAGGCATAGGCAAAGGCAAAACGACTTCAACCGATATTATGAACTCAATTTACCAAAGTAGAACTATGCACAAACCTGGTATCGGCATCTTTTTTTTCGTCTTTTTTCTATCTGCTTTCTCATTTGCTTTTCAGCCTGAAGGGTACAAGGTAAAATTCCGAATCTACGGACTCAGGGATACGGTTTGTCTGGTTGCAAATTATTACGGGAATGGCGCTTACATCAAAGATACGCTGCGTGTGGACAGGGATGGACGTTGCTTCTTCGAGGCCCCGGCCGACCTGTTGAAAGGAGTTTACATTCTGGTGATCACCGATAAGAATTACTTCGATTTTGTGATTAACAACGACCGTAAATTCACGATGGAAACCGACGTAAGCGATCCATCAGGCCGGATGAAGATCACAGGATCTCCTGAAAACCAGGAGTTCTATGACTACCTTCATTACAACCAGGAAAAATTCAGAGAGATCCAGGCACTTCAGGCGAAAATTCAGGCGTTTGAAAGCAATCCGGATAGTGTCACGGCCATCAATAAACGAATTACCGGATTGAACGATACCATCATCGCCTATAAACTGAACCTTGTCAAAGAACGGCTCTCCTCTTTCCTGGCCATGTTGATCAACGCCATGAAAGAACCGGTCATCCCGGAAATTCCGATCCTCGCAAACGGCCGCAAAGATTCTACTTTTGCTTACAGGTATTACAAACACCATTACTGGGATGACATGGATCTTACGGATAACCGGCTTATCCGGACTCCGGTATTTCACAATAAGTTAAAGAAGTATTTCGACCAGGTGGTTGTGCAACAGCCTGATTCCATTATCAAGGAGGCGACCATTCTCGTTGAAAAAGCCCGGCCCGATCCCGAAATGTTCAAGTACATCGTTTGGTTTCTGACCTATCACTATGAGAACTCTGAAATCATGGGGTTTGATAAAGTATGGGTTCATATTGTGGATACTTACTATATCACTGGGCAGGTCACGTGGGTTTCGGCACCTGTTATGGAGAATATCGTAAAGAAAGCAAACCGAACACGTTCTCTTCTGATCGGGAAAATCGCTCCGAATATGATCATGGTGGATACGAACAACCAACTTGTTTCCATGTACAACCTGAAATCAGATCTTCTCATCCTGTTATTCTGGGATCCCGATTGCGGCCATTGTGAGAAGGAGCTTCCCCAGCTGAAAGAACTTTATGACAAGTACAAAGAGGCCTATGGCCTGGAGATTTTCGCCGTTTGTTCCGACACCTCAATCGTCAAATGGAAGGAATATATTAAAAAGAAAAAAATGACCTGGATTAATGTGGACGGGCCACGGACATTGACCGGAGATTATCATACACAATACGATGTTCAGACCACACCCGTCATCTATATCCTTGACCGGGATAAAAAGATCATTGCTAAACGGCTTCAGACCGATCAGATAGAGTTGTTTTTAAAGAACTACCGGAAGAAAACTGTGAGCGTGCCAGAAAAGTAGGCACTGCGGCACCGAGGCACATTATATTATTTCGCTGCTTCTTCGAGTACTGCCTTAAAGGCTTCCGGGTGGTTCATAGCCAGGTCGGCCAGCGTTTTCCGGTTGATGGCGATATTTTTCTCCGCGAGTTTTCCTATTAACAAAGAATAGGACATCCCGTAAGTACGGGCTCCGGCGTTGATACGGATGATCCACAGGCTGCGGAAATTCCGTTTCTTCGTTCTGCGGTCACGGTAGGCATAGGTTAATCCTTTTTCAACAGAGTTTTTTGCAACTGTATGGACGTTCTTCCTTCTACCGAACTGTCCTTTTGCTAGTTTAAGGACTTTCTTTCTTCTCGCTTTTGCGGCGACTGCATTGACTGATCTTGGCATTTTACCTGTTTTTTGTCTTAGCGCCCCTTCCCGGGACCTTTCAGCTAAGCACAGTGAAACATTAATTCTGAAGCATCTCTTTTACATTGGCCTCATCTGCTTTGTGAACCGTCGTAGAGTAGGTAAGATTCCTCTTCCGCTTAGTCGATTTCTTCGTCAGGATGTGGCTTTTATAAGCATGCTTCCGTTTGATTTTACCGGTGCCTGTCAGTGCGAATCTTTTCTTCGCACCGGATTTTGACTTCATTTTTGGCATTTGCGTAATTGTTTTGGGTCATTTCTTAGGAGCGATTATCATAATCATCCGTTTGCCTTCTAGCCGCGGCATCTGTTCAATTTTTCCGTAATCCACGACTCCTTGGGCAAATTTCAGCAAAATGAGTTCTCCCTGTGCTTTATAGATGATAGACCGGCCTTTGAAAAAAACGTCCACCTTGACTTTCGCGCCGTCTTTTAAAAATTTGATGGCATGATTCAATTTGAAGTTAAAATCATGATCATCGGTGTTTGGCCCTAACCTGATCTCTTTAATGACCACCTTGGCTGTTTTCGCCTTCATCTCTTTCTGCTTCTTCTTCAGCTCATAAAGGAACTTTTTGTAGTCGATCACTTTACAAACCGGGGGATTTGCTGTTGGCGAGATTTCCACAAGGTCAAGTCCGAGATTCTCGGCGATAGACAAGGCTTCTCTGATGTTGTATATGCCCGGCTGGACATTTTCACCCACTACACGAACGACGGGTGATTTAATTCTTTCATTGATAAAATGAGGGTCTTCCTTTTTTTGTGGTCTGAAGCGCCTCGGAGCATTAAACGGCGTAGCTATTTTTTTACCTCCTATTGTTTAATAATTAAGAATTACGAATTACGAATGAAAAACTATTCACTACTCACTACTCACAAATCTCCCAATTCTGCCTTCATCTCTTCTTTCACCTGCTGAATAAACTGTTCTACTTTCTGCGGCCCAAGATCACCTTCTCCATGCTTTCTCACAGCTACTGTGCCTTCATTTTCCTCCCTCTCTCCTACCACAAGCATATACGGAATTTTCATCAGTTCCGCATCACGGATCTTTTTCCCGGCTTTCTCATTCCGCTCGTCAACGAGGGCGCGAAGTTCGAAATTATTCAGCAAATTTAAAACTTTTTTTGCATAATCGTGGTATTTTTCGCTGATTGGCAGCACGATAACCTGGTCTGGAGCAAGCCATAACGGGAAATTTCCACCGGTGTGTTCGAGTAGTACTGCGACAAACCGTTCCATTGATCCGAAAGGTGCACGGTGGATCATCACCGGCCGATGCTTCTGGTTGTCGGCACCAATGTATTCTAGTTCGAATCGTTCGGGCAGATTGTAATCCACCTGGATCGTACCCAATTGCCATTTCCGGCCGAGGGCATCCTGTACCATAAAATCCATCTTTGGGCCATAGAATGCAGCCTCTCCGGGTACAACCACAGCTTCCAGGCCGGTTTCCCCGGCAACCTCCAGGATCGCCTGCTCGGCTTTATCCCAGTTCTCATCTGATCCGATGTACTTTTCTTTGTTGGTTTTATCCCTCAGCGATATCTGCACAGTGAAATCTTTAAAACTCAGCGCTTTGAAGATCAGCATGACGATCTTCATCACTCCTTTGAATTCCTCTTTTACCTGATCAGAGGTGCAGAATATATGCGCATCATCCTGGGTAAAACCCCTGACGCGCGTAAGTCCGTGAAGCTCGCCGCTCTGTTCGTAACGGTATACGGTTCCGAATTCTGCCATACGAATGGGCAGGTCCTTGTATGAATGTGGTTGGGAACTGTAGATTTCGCAGTGATGCGGACAATTCATCGGCTTTAGGAAGAACTCTTCTCCCGGAATGGGCGTGGTGATCGGTCTGAATGAACTCTCCCCATATTTCTGATAATGGCCTGAGATCTTGTACAGCTCTACATTTCCGATATGGGGACAAATCACCTGGACATATCCCATCTTTTTCTGTGTTCTCTTCAGAAAAGTTTCCAGCTGTTCGCGGAGTTGGGCGCCCCGGGGTAACCACAGCGGAAGTCCTTGTCCAACGCGTTGCGAAAAAGTAAAGAGCTCCAGTTCCTTTCCAAGTTTCCGGTGGTCCCGCTTTTTGGCCTCTTCCAGCAGTACAAGATACTCATCCAGCTCTTTCTGTTTCGGGAAGGTGATGCCGTAAATGCGGGTCAGCTGTTTGCGGGTTTCATCCCCTCTCCAGTAAGCACCGGCAATGGTCAGCAATTTTATGGCCTTAATTGGACCGGAGTCAGGAAGGTGAGGACCTCTGCAAAGGTCGGTGAAATGGCCTGATTCATAAAAGGTAATCTCCACGTCCTGCAGGTCATTGATCAATTCGATCTTGTACGTATCCCCTTTCCGGATAAAATAATCAAGCGCCTCGCTCCTGGATTTCTCAATCCTGCGGAATGGTTGATTTTCTCGGGCCAATTCCAGTATCTTCTGTTCAATCTTCGGAAAATCGTCGGAAGAGATGGAGTAATTTCCAAAATCAATGTCGTAATAAAATCCGTTCTCGATATCCTGCCCGATGCCAAACTTCACCCCAGGATAAAGCAATTCAATCGCTTCGGCCATCAGGTGCGCCGAGGAATGCCACATCGTGGCTTTTCCTTCCGGGTCGCTCCAGGTAAATAGTTTTATTGCGGCATCTTTCCGGATTGGCCGGGTGAGATCCCATACTTCCCCATCCACTTTCACCGAAAGCACATTTCTGGCAAGCCCTTCACTGATGCTTTGAGCAATCTGAAGACCGGTAGTTCCATCCGGGTATTGTCTCACCGAATTATCTGGCAAAGTGATATCTATCATCGCTTAGTTTTCCTTGTTTTCGGGCGGCAAAGGTAGAAAGAATTTGAGAAGAATTTCCAAAATTTCCCGGATATTTGCGATCCGGCTCTTTTACTGGGATAAATATAGAACTATTTATGATATAAGTCATTGAATTAATTTTAATGAGAGCTCTGATCATTCAAAACTGCGAAGCTGAATCGTTTGGTTTGGTTGAAGTTTACCTGAAAGAGAATGGGATCCCGTTTGATGTATTTCACGTATATACCTTACAGAAATTCCCTCCCAGGTCTCTGTATAATCCTGTATTTATTGGGGGCACCCCCCTTTCCGTCAACGAAATGGGACGGCATCCCTTCCTGATGGTAGAGTTTCACTATCTGAAACAAGCGATGCAAGAGGGAAAAGCTCTGTTCGGTATCTGTTTCGGAGCTCAGTTCCTGGCAAAGCTCCTCGGTGCGGATGTAAAGAAAAATCCGGTTCCGGAGATCGGTGTCTATCGTGTGGAACTTACTCCCGCCGGAATAAAAGATCCCCTTTTCAGAGGATTCCCTGAGACGTTCCCGGTATTTCAATGGCATGGGGATACCTTTGATATTCCGGAAGGGAGTATTAACCTATTGTCGTCGAAGAGCTGTCAGAATCAGGCATTCCGTCATGGAAAAAGTGCAGGGTTGCAGTTTCATCTGGAAGTCACATCCCGGGATGCGGAGGAATGGTCGCTGAAGTACCGGCATGAACTAAACCTCGTAAATAAAACCAGAGACCAGGTGATTGCAGAGTGCAGGGAAGCTGAAGAAGAGATGAAACGTCTTGCCTTTCTTCTGCTTGACAATTTTTTCAGCCTGAGTTAAAGTCGATTTTGTACTTTTGCTTATCAACCCGTTTAACCATCAGAGTTATATGACCAGGTTTGTTTGTTCATCCCTATGTTTTTTTATGTTATGTTCAGGGCTTTAGTGCGGTTCCCTCTCGGCATCTGGACAGGGGATGCCACCGTTGAACATTACGATCTTTGACTCCGCGGCCACTGAGGGGTATTATTTCATGGTTCCGTACAGAGCCGCTCCGCCTTATACCTACCTCCATCCGCAACTCATCCTTGATCACTGGGGAAGAATCATCTACTACCGCATTTTTTCCGGCCTTCCCATCTGGAATACAAACACATTAGATTTCAAGATACAACCTGACGGAAGGATGACCTATTATTCACGGTCGCTTGATCTTTTTTGTGTTATGGACAGTACGTTCACCATAGTTGACTCCCTGGATGTTGTTCATGGTTATGCGTTGGATATACATGATTGTCAATTTCTTCCCGATAACCATTACCTGATGCTGGCACAGGAATCAAGGTACATGAACCTGACTGCCTATCACTGGTTCGGGCCGAATAACAACCAGCCGGGCGGGGCAAATGCAGAAGTGATCGGCGCCGCCATCCAGGAATTCGATGAGAACGAAAACCTGGTTTGGGAGTGGAAAGCCCATGATCATTTCGACTTCTCGGATGTAGATTCGGTTTGGCTTGCCGGTCCAAATAAAGTAGACTGGACCCATTCCAATGCGTTTGAATGGGATACCGATGGAAACATCCTGCTTTCCTCCAGGCATTTCAATGAAATTACAAAGATCAACCGGCAAAACGGAAACATCATCTGGCGCCTGGGCGGGAAAAAGAACCAGTTCACCTTTTCCAATGATCCGCTCCGGTTTAACGGACAGCATGATATTCGCCGGATCGAAAACGGACATATCACCATTTTCGATAACGGGAAGTATCATGTTCCACCGATGGCAAGAGCCGTGGAATATTCGCTGAATGAAAATAGCAAAATTGCCACGCTGGAATGGGAATATATTTATGACAGCACGATGTACAGCAATTCCCTGGGGAATTTCCAAACCATTGAAAATGGCAACAGAGTGATCGATTTTGGGAATTTATCAGGAAGTTTCCCCTGGTTTGTGGTTGTGAAGGAGGACAAATCAAAAGTGATGGAAATCTCCTGCCCGGATGAGTACGTAAGTTACCGGGCTTTTAACTATCTAATGCTCCCCTGGGAATTTCACCGCCCGTCAGTGGATTGTTATCAGGCCGGAAGTTATTTTGTTCTTGAAGCTGAGCCGGGCCACTCTGAATACCGATGGTCGACGGGAGCGACCACGCAGTCGATTCCGGTCACCAGCACTGGCACTTACTGGGTATTCGTCCCGCACGGGGAAGGACATATTTGTTCCGATTTTATCGAGGTGACCAGTATGAGCGACCCCTGTCCCCATGTAGGCCTGACTGAGCCCCTTCCGCCGGAGGAAATCACGCTTCAATGCAGTCCAAATCCGGTGACGAACTCGGCGAGTATCTGTTTCTTTCTCCCTGCTGAAACGATGGTCAGGCTGATCTTGTCGGACCTTTCAGGGAAACCTGTCTTTTCGGTTCCGAACGCTACATATCCGGCAGGAAAACACACCATTCCTTTAAGTATTGACTGTATTTCAAAAGGACTGTATTTTCTTTATCTGCAGACCGGAGAAGAAATCATCATTCAGAAAGTAATTGTCCTCTAAGAACATTACCCATCGCATATTCCGCCAGGGCTGCAATGGTAAAACTGGAGTTGACCCCTAAATTTCCCTGAATCGCCGAGCCGTCGAGGATGTACATATTGGGATATCCGAAGGCATTCACGCGGTTCATCCCGTCATTTTTAATGGTCAGGCTCTTTTTGAAGAGCCCTTTCTTCAGCGTCATTCGCATGGCGTTGTCCACGGTCTGCATCACCAGGAAGATGATCGTGTTGGACGCCCAGTCAGGATTGAGCATCATCCGGAGAAACTTCCGGGGATGCAAGAGGACAGTTCCAAGAAACTTTACCGGCCTGAGAAACACAGGATGCATATTTCCTGTCGCCATGGTGAGCAGTGTCTTCATGAGGT
The DNA here is from genome assembly GCA_043806735.1 of bacterium. Taxonomy (GTDB): domain Bacteria; phylum Bacteroidota; class Bacteroidia; order Bacteroidales; family FEN-979; genus QYOJ01. Next base: position 8,125 of record JAZDGR010000050.1, read on the forward strand.
TGGACCCGTCGGGATACTTGACTATCTCAATCCAGGTATCTTTTTCAAGCTTGAATATGGAGCTGATTGCCACTCCATTGTTCAGTTTGACGTTTGCGGCGGATGCAGTGCACAGTGTCTCGGAATTGGTGCGAAGAGTTTCTCCCAAACGGTCGCTCAGGTTGGGAAGGGTTTTGTAAATATATTTCTGGTGAAGCAACAACTTCAGAGTTCCAAGCACCCCACCGGCTACCACCAGCCCTCTGGAACGAAACACCAGGGATCCGTTTCGTTTTTTTGATTTTGTGGACACAGAATAGAGTCCGTCCGCAAACTCGACTTTTCAGGCGAGGGTTTCTGAAAGAATGAGAACCCCAAGCCTTTCGGCAAACCAAAGGTAATTCTTATCAAGCGTATTTTTTGCATTTTCACGGCATCCGACCATGCAGCCGGCACATTCGGTACAGGGGTTCCTGTGAGGTCCTTCCCCTTGGAAATACGGATCTAGAGAAGCTTTTTCAGAATTATAGTAGACTCCCACATAGACATGATCAAAGGAACTCTCTTTCCCCATATCCTTTGCCACCTCCCTTAGCACTTCATCTTCTTTGTAGAGTTTATCCAGCTTAACCCTGCCAAGCATGGTTCCGGCTTTCTCATAGCAGGGCTCCAGCGCTGACGCCCAATCGTTAAACCGGGTCCACTGTTCGTTCTGAAAAAATCCCGGAGGGGGCTTCATCAGGGTGTTTGCGTAGACCAGGCTTCCGCTTCCCCTTTTCCAACACCAGCACAGAATAGCCTTTTTCTGCCAGGCGCAGGGCAGACACGCTACCCCCAAAGCCTGAACCTATGACGATATAGTCCCACTCCTCCTTCATAGTAGCAAGTTACAGAAAAAGAATCGATCTTGTCATCTCACCACTGCAATCTTTTTCATCACTACCCCAAGGGCTGTTGTGGCTTTCACCAGATAGATTCCGGAAGACAGGTCCGAAACATTTATGGGGGAGTTCTGCCTCCCTTCTTCTTCCCGGAGCCGGACTGTTTTTCCGAAACTGGTCATCAGCTCAATTGTTTTTAAAGGTACGTCGCTGCTGACGTGGATCACCCCTGAAGCCGGATTTGGATAGACCTCAACCCGGAATCCCTGAAGGTCGTCAATGCCTGTCATAAGCACTTCAACCGTATCGGATGGAATGGATTCACAATAGGCATTATCAAATAGAGCGATAATATAATAATACAGAACAGGAGAACTAAGTGGCGGATCTGTATCCAGATAAGAAGTATCAGTGACAGGCTCCGGGGTAAGGAGGGTAAAAGCTGTTCCCACATCACTACTGCGATAGACATTGTATCCATATACCTCCTGTGTGATGGACCCGGGGGAGAAAATAAGGGCCGGGCCTTTGTTTACCGTATCGGGTATCAGGATCCGCAGGTTGATCAGATAGTCGCCAGTGGTGGAGGGAGTAAGCGCTAAATAATCGGGGAATGAACCATAAAGAGATCCCCCTTGTGGACCGGAATTATCAGAGGACAAACGTGGATATGCATTATCCGGAGCCAGACCCATGGGCTGCAGAAAAATTCCGACCATGCCACCACCCAGTCCGCTGATGCTGTCAAGTGAAATGTCTTCTTCCCAACCCCCATCTTCACTTGTAAAAAATGGGCCAATGGTGGCCACCTCCATGTATGTTGACCAATCGACCACATGGATCCTGTATTTCCAGTTACAGGGATATCCCCAAACAGCATGATGGAAGTCAATTTCGTAAAGCAACGCATATTGAAAACCTGACAGGTCAAATACGGTTCCATACACCCAGTCGAAGGATTGTAACGAGGCTGTAGCCGGATTTCCGTCATGATAAGCGATCTCTTCCTGAATCCATGATTGCGGAAAGCCCTGGTTGCAGATGGGAGGGTGCCATGAAAGGAGAACATCCTGACCGTTAAAATCCCCGGTTGGAGAGACTGGAGGGTTGCAATAAGGTGTAATACAAATATTGTCCAGATACCAGTTGGCAATATCTGCACTGTTATCCCCAAAAGCCCGGAACCGGATTTTCATGATCCCGCCTCCGGCATCCGGGATTTCATGGTGGACATGTTCCCATCCAAAGGAACCGGTATTGGAAAACAGATCCATAAGATGCCACATGTCCTTATAATAGACCTCTGCCGCCATGTTCTCTGCTCCGGTTGTGCTGACATCATCCAACCGGATATCGTAATCGAAATGAATGACTGCACAAGTGAACGGACCGGCATTGATCAAATGACTGTATAGACACAAAATGTTGGTATAATTGGTATCAGCAGGAGTTCCCGTATAGGTAGCAGCCGGCGCCGGGAACCCCTCCAGAGTGGTGATGGTCCAGTTTCCTTGAGACGGGTAGAAAGACCATTCGGTATATGCAAAGGAAGCCTGATCCCAATGTTCACAAAATGGCAGACATCCGGAACAAATAATGATGATCTCTTCCGGACCAGCCGGAACCGATTCGTCAAAAAAACCGGGATAGTCGTATTCCGTCAAATCATAATAGGCGGAAACGGAATAGGTACGGTCACCGGGCATGACCGTAAAATCGTAATACCAGGTAGTATCCTGACCTGACACGTATGCCAGGTAAGCGCCATCCCGGTAGATTCTGTACCCGATTAGTCCAGGAGGATTGCTGATTACCGGCTTATCCCAGGTTAAATAGGCATCGCATTCTACAGCTTCTACCTCCAGATTTGTGGGAGGCTCTAAGGTATACCAGGGAAGTTGAGCGCAAAGCCCTACTCCCCCAAAAATAAGAAGGATCAACAAAATTCCTCTCAGAAGTGTTGATATGGAGGTAAAAAAAAACATATTGGAATATAATCTGGATGAATAGAGCATAAATTACGGGCAAATACTTACCCGATCCAAATATACAAAAAAAAACCTAAAATTTTCAAAAAAAATTCAGAAACTTTCGAACCGGATTTCAGACTCCGGATCTGGTCAGGTAATCATGCATCGACCGGGCGGCAATGCGTCCGGCACCCATGGCGAGGATCACTGTTGCGGCACCGGTCACGATATCACCGCCGGCCCAAACCCGGTCCATGGATGTTTTACCGGTACTTTCGTCCACCACGATGGTGCCTTTGGATGATATTTCCAGTTCCGGTGTAGTCTGGGGTATGATTGGGTTCGGGCTGTTTCCGATGGCCACAATGCAGGCATCCATCTGCATCCGGAATTCGGATCCATTTACACGGATAGGCCTTCGCCGGCCGGATTGATCGGGTTCTCCCAGCTCCATTCTGGAGCATTCAATCTCCTGCAACCACCCCTCTACATCGCCAAACAGTTTTTCCGGAAGCGTTAAAAAATGAAAGATCACTCCCTCTTCTTCTGCATTCTCAAATTCCTCGAGCCGCGCGGGCAACTCCTGCCGTGACCTGCGGTACACAATGTAAGCTTCCTCCGCGCCCAGCCGGAGCGCCGTACGCGCACAATCCATAGCCACGTTCCCTCCGCCGACAACGGCAACTTTCTTATGGCGTTTTACCGGGGTGTATGTTTTCGGATACTGGAAGCCTCTCATCAGATTTACCCGGGTCAGGTATTCATTCGCTGAATAGACTCCGTTCAGGTTTTCTCCCGGGATCTCCATGAACCAGGGCAATCCGGCTCCTGTACCCAGAAATACCGCATCGTATTCAGTTAGTATCTTGGAAAGGGATCTGATTTTTCCGACTACATAGTTACAAACCAGTTTAACACCCAACTGTTGAAGATAATTGATCTCCCTGCTGACAACCTTTCCGGGTAAACGGAATTCCGGGATACCATAAGTGAGAACTCCCCCTGGTTCATGCAGCGCTTCGACCATCGTAACCTCATGTCCGGCCAGAATCAGGTCACCGGCAACCGTGATTCCGGCAGGTCCGGATCCGATTACCATCACTCTTTTTCCGGTACTTTTGTTAATTTCCGGCAAGTCCATGTGGTCCTGTGAGGCTTCCCATTCTGCGGCAAACCGTTCAAGCCTGCCGATCGCTACCGGTGATCCTTTTTTCCCCAGCACACACTTGATCTCACACTGCTCTTCCTGTGGACAAACCCTCCCACAAACTCCCGGAAGGCAATTCTTTTCCTTCAACATTTTAATGGCATGGGTAAAATCTTCCTCTGCAATGCATTTAATGAACCCGGGAATATTGATCTCTACGGGGCAGCCATCGATGCAGAATGGCTTTTTACATTGCAGGCATCTGCTGGCTTCTTCCACGGCCAGTTCAGGAGTGTATCCCAGTGCCACTTCCTGGAAGTTTCTCCGCCGGATATACGGCGGTTGTTTGGGCATCTCGACCCTGATGTAATTCACGGTTTTCTTTTCTGCCATATCGGTTTCCTCCACATCCGGAATGATGAACAAGAAATGCTTCTTCGCCTACATATTGTTTTCTCCGTTTTGCCAGTTCTTCCCAATCCACATACCTGCCGTCGAAATCAGGACCATCGACACAGGCAAATTTCATCTTTCCATTCACGGTACAGCGGCATACGCCACACATCCCTGTCCCGTCAATCATGATCGTGTTCAGGGTAACAATGATGGGAACATCGTAATGAGCATACTCCTGGGTGGTCTTGTACGACAATGTCATACACCCGTTTGCAATTATCCGGTCGGGTCTGATCCCGGTTTCCCTGATGATATCCTCGCCTTTGTTGATGTGCCCTTTGTAGCCATAACTGCCGTCCCGGGTAAGTTTAATCACTTTATCACTGTATTCCGCCAATTTGTCCTCCCAGTAAAGGAGGTTTTTACTTCGTCCTTCCATGATGGTTATCACCACGTTGCCTTTTTTCTTCAACGCTCTGACGACCGGGAAAATTGATCCCATCCCGAAACAACCACCAATGCAGATGACAGTGCCAAAACGGTCTATTTTCGTGGGTTTGCCAAGCGGGCCGACCACCGTTGGAATGGTGTCACCGGCTTTGAGCATGGCCAGTTTCCCAGTGGATGTGCCCACCTCCATGAAAACGATGGTCAACGTTCCCTCTTTATGGTCCCAATCGGCTGCTGATAAGGGGATTCTTTCAGCCCCTTCGCCGGCATGGACGATGACAAACTGTCCCGGTTGTATCTCTTCAATGACCTCAGGAGCACGAACCACCAGCAAGTGGAGGTTGGGGACGATCATTTTTCTTTCAACAATCTCAAACATGATCCCTCATTATATTTATGTAGCAAGGATTACTTTCGAATTTCAATTTTCCGTTTGTGGTAGTCAGATAAATGGTTCCCCGGGGGATATTTTTTCTGATTACCGAAGTAGAACTCATTTTCTTTCCTGGAGTAAGAAGTTGTATAGGGTCACCCTGCTTAACCCCCAGTTTTTTAGCGTCGAACGGATTGAGTATCACGTTACCGGGTTGAATCAGCTCCCCGAACGCTGAAATATCCCTGCCAAGGTTCGAATTGTTATAAACATGCGGATTTTTCTCCTGTATCAATATATAGGGATATTTCTTGCCGGAAGGGGAAGCCTTCTTTGTAACAGCCGTTACAGTTTTACCGGAATACCTGGGTATTTTCGCCGGACCGGAAATCCACTGTTTCATCTCTCGGGAGGAAAACCCTGCACTCTTTGTCTTCCTGGTTCCGGTCAGAGCAGATAATATCTCATTATGGGAACGGGCGTATCCGTGTGGGAGAGCAACCGGCTTGATTTTTTTTATTTTACCGCCGGTGCTAAGATAGGACCCTCCTGCTTCCCCCCAAAGAGCGGCCGGCAACAGTACATCCGGATATAATCCAGGAGGAACCGGAAAGGCATCCTGGTAAATCATATGTTTCACATCCAGTGTTTCGGTAAAGGGAGCATCACCAATGAGGTAGAGGGTGTTTATTTTTCCCTCTTTGATTTTCCTGTATATCTCCTCAACCGGTTTCAGGTTGATCAGTGAAAGCAATCCGTTTAGATTCCCATACGGAGTGGGAATAAAGAGGCTGGAATTGGTCAGCCGGGCAACCTGCTGAATTTTCGTCAACAGTCCGCAGCAATCCGTTAAGGAGATGATCTGGGGGCCAACGACGATAACTGACCGTTTTGCTTTTTTCAATGTACCGCTGAGTTCTTTGATCGCCGGCAGGCTGCATTGTCCGTTTTTCATACAGAGGATCATTTGGTCAAAGTACTCCTCCTCTTTCCCCGGAACCGGAAAAAATCTGTGCCGGGCAAACCGTGATGTAGTGTCGCCAATCCATCCGACCTGATAATACGGGATCCCCCTGTCAGCAGCAGACTTGATGGCCAGTGTCAACGGGGCGAAATTATAGTTCCCGTTCAGGAAAAGAGAGAGAACAGCATCGGCTGTATTTACCTTTTCCAGTTCCACTGATTGCTTCGCCAGATGAAGATAAGAAAGGAAATGTTCATCCAGGCAGGATGCGGTGAATTCGCTGGTTCGCAATATGGTTTCTCCAAAAAATTTTGCTGCGTGGATCTCTTCCAGGGTCAGACCGGGGGAAATAAACAAGGCCGAACGTCCGGGGCGGGTACCCTCCAGGATCTCGCGGGTTTTTTCAAGGGCAAAATCCCAGGTAACAATGCCATACCCTTCCGGATACCGGTATTCTGGTTCGAGGATCCGTTCGGTTCTGTTGACAAGTTCGCTCAGGCAGAAGCGTCCCTTGACACAAAGATCTCCTCCTGACTCATGAGGTTTACCGGGAGGTACAGTCCCCACGATTTTATCTTTTACGGTCAACGCCTGCAAATCACAATTCAGGCTGCAAAGCGGGCAGGCTGAAGGGGCATATTTTTCAGGTACTCCCCACCATTTCCTGCTTTTCTCCGACATCGCACCGGTCGGACAAACGGAAACACATGCCCCGCAGAACTCACAGTCTGCCTCCACATGTGAGGCATCGAAAGAAGGGCCGATAGTGGTCAACTTCCCCCTTTGTTTTAGGGAAAGCACAGCGCTTTTCCGGTGCTCATTGCAGATCCGGACACATCGCCCGCAATAAATGCATAAATTATAATCCCTGTCGAAAAACGGATCAAACTTTTCCAGGGGAATCCCCCGGTAAAGACCGGGTAAGGTAAGCTCATCTATCCCAAATTCGTCGACGATCCGTTGCAGTTCACAGTCGTTATCCTTCGGGCACCATCTGCAACCGGTGGTTATTCCGACCTTTCTGATGGTCTCCTGGAAGACTTTACACCCTTCAATATCATCACACATCAGGCAGGCCGCGGGGTGTTCGCTAAGAATTAACTGGATCAACTCCCGGCGCATTTCCTGTAAGACTTTCGTGTTCGTACGAACAATCATTCCCTCCTCTGCCATGGTGGTACAGGAGGTAGGGTACCCGTTTCTTCCTTCAATTTCGACCACACATAACCGGCAACCGCCATACGGAGTCAGTTCCGGGTGTGCGCAAAGAGTAGGAATGTCGATGCAATTTTTTCTGGCTGCATCAAGAATGGTTACGGGTTTGCCCAGGTGGATTTCCCGGTTGTCAATAGTCAGATTCATTCTTCTTTCCTTGAAGTGATTACGATAGCATTGCCTGCAATCGCATCAAACCGGCATACATCGTAGCATGCACGGCATTTGATGCATTTTTCTTTATCCAGGTTGTGCGGTTCGGAGCGGGGGCCTATAATCGCTCCGGTAGGACACACACTGACGCATCGCTGGCACCCGGTACATTTCTCCCTGATCACCGTATATTCTATCAGTGAGGTGCATACGAGAGCCGGGCAGTAATATTCGTTCAGATGCTCCACATATTCAGGCCGGAAATAATGGAGGGTGGTGAGAACAGGATTTGGAGCCGTTTGCCCTAACCCGCATAGAGAAGTTGCTTTTACCAGTTTTGCCAGCGACTCCAGTTTATCCAGGTACTCGGGTTCCGCTTCTCCCTTACATATTTTCTCCAGAATTTCAACCATGTGACGGGTGCCGACTCTACAGGGGGTACACTTCCCGCAGGATTCCTTCTGGATAAAATCCAGAAAGTACCTGGCTATATCGACCACACAGGTATCCTGATCCATTACAATTAATCCGCCTGAACCCATGATGGAACCGACCGAGGCAAGCGTTTCATAGGTCACCGGGGTATCCAGGAGTTCTTTCGGAACGCATCCTCCCGAAGGGCCCCCTGTCTGAACCGCTTTAAAGGGTTTTTGTGTTCCGCCGCCGATATCAAAGATAATTTTCCGCAAAGGGGTTCCAAGCGGAACTTCAATCAACCCGGAACGCCGGATCTTTCCTACGAGAGAAAATGTTTTTGTCCCGAAATTCCCTTCCACTCCATATTGTCTGTACCACTTGGGTCCATTTCTAAGAATATGAGGTATTGTGCCGAGGGTTTCAACATTATTGATGACGGTGGGCTTTTCATGCAACCCGGAAACAGCAGGAAACGGAGGCCGGGTTCGCGGCATGCCCCGTTTCCCTTCAATGGAATGGATCAGTGCTGTTTCCTCCCCGCATACAAAAGCACCCGCTCCCTCTTTAATTGTAATGGAAAAAGAAAAATTCGATCCGAGGATATTCTGTCCGATTAATCCATATTCTTTTACCTGTTTCAACGCCTGCTGCAACCGCAGGATTGCAAGAGGATACTCCGCTCGGATGTAAATATATCCCTGTGAGGCGCCAATGGCATAGGCAGCGATCAGCATTCCTTCCAGGAGTGCATGCGGGTCGCTTTCAATCAGCAGACGATTCATAAATGCCCCGGGATCGCCTTCGTCGGCATTGCAGATCAGGTATTTCTCGTCAGCCTTGGTATTCCTGCAGGTTCTCCATTTTATGCCGGTCGGAAAGCCTGCTCCCCCTCTTCCACGCAATCCTGCTTCGGTGATTTCATCGATGATCTCGTCAGGCGATCTTCCCAGGGCCTTCGAAAGTCCCTCATATCCGTTGTTGGCTATGTAATGGTGAATATTTTCCGGGTCGATCAGACCGCAATTTTTCGTCACGATGCGTACCTGAGGTTTCAGCATGGGCTGATCAAAAAATCTTGGAATGCTGTCGAAAGATTCCGTTCCGAAATGACCCAGTACTTTTCCTTTATGACACTCTTTGTCAAGTAAATACTTACGGAGAATTACCTCGGCAAACTTCTCATCGACATTTCCAAAGGAGACCCGTGGATTTCCGAAAGCAGAAATATCCATGATCGGTTCGAGGTAGCATGTTCCGATGCATCCCACCTCCACTAACTGGGCCGAAATCTGATTTTTCTTCAGGGTGTTCAGTATGGCTTGCTTGACTTTATCCGCACCCGCGGCTTTCCCGCAGGAAGCCATCCCCAGATAAATAACAGGCTCTTTTGAAGTGAGTAAAGCATCCCATTCTGCTGAACTTTTCTTTTTGAGTTTAGTGAAGTTATTCATATTTGCCCCACATCTCCTTTAGTTTGATAATATTTACCTTGCTTTGAATGTCATCGTCGATCTTCACAACGGGGGCCAATGCACAACATCCAAGGCAGGCAACCCGGTTCAAATCGAATTTTTTATCCGCAGTACATTCTCCGGGTTTGACTTCCAGGTCTCTTATGCAGGTTTCCAGTAAGGTTTCCCCTCCGTTGACATGGCAGGCGGTCCCCAGGCATATGCTGATAGAATGCCGGCCAGGTTCGGTAAATCGAAACTGAGAGTAAAAGGAAGCCACCCCGTATACCTGGCTTTCCGTTAATTTTAAATAACCAGCGATGGTTTCCACGATCTCTTCCGAGATATAACCGCAGGTCGCCTGGGCCTTTTGAAGGAGCGGAATTAAACTCCCTTCTTCCACCTGACACGATTGAAGAATTTCGGAAAAAGAGGTGTTGGTTAACTCCATAACTCTTGCTATTAGTGGGCAATTAATGTAATAAAATACAGTCAGTCAACTCTGCTTCACCCCGGGCGCAATCCTGGGCAAATGTTTCGCAGGTTGGCGCCCCGCATAGACCACAGTCATTTTTAGGAAGCTTCTGATAAATTCTCTCTTTTTGTTTCATTCGTTTGATCGAAGTAGCCAGATCTGAGGACTGTGTCCTGGTCGGTCTTGGCAAGATATGATGTCTCAGGAAATAATATTTTTCCCGGTATTTCTGTATGACCTCCGCTTCGTTGAACGCGATGGGGTCGCCATATCTTTTTTCAAGCAGGATCGCATTGTGTCTCGATATATATGGATTCTCCACGCAAAAAACTCCTCCGATACATCCTTGCGGGCAGGTAAACGCTTCGATATAATCCACATTTCTTAATCTTGAATCTTCAATGTCATTAAGTACCATCATAATATTCTCAATCCCGGTGACCGATAGGCATCTTTCCGAATCCAAGAATTGATGGAAATGGCCTATCACTCCCCATCCTCTGCCGTAAAAGAAATCCTCTTCCGGCACGTGGGGTCTCCGGGTTTCCTGAATCTCTAATATTTCCGGTAAAATGATATTATAAATATCGTTTATTGCAATCGCACCATCAAACCAGGACTTTTCTTTTTCGGCAGGCTCTTTTATGGAAACAACCATAGCAGGACAGGGAGAAATATAAATCGCACCGATTTTGTGGACAGGTATCCCCAGTTTTTTCGCATATTTTTTTTTTGGATTCCTTTGCCGTAATCTCACGCGGAACATCAAACGTGGAGATCAGCTCCATCAAATTGGGATATTTGACCTGGATCAACCGGATCACAGAGGGGCAGAATGAACTAATAATCGGTTTTATTTCCGGATTCGTCATTAAATGCTGGGAGATGGCAAACGTCAACTCGTGGCTTAGCAGAGAAATATCTACAACGGCATCAAACCCGACCTTTTTCAAAGCCTGATGTACCAATCCCGGATGAATGGATGGGCCGAATTGTGTATATAAAGTACGGGAAGGGATGGCGATCCTGAATGCAAATTTATCAAAGTCACTGATCTCATCGATGACCGGAACAAACACATTTTCAGGACATACATGTATGCAAGCTCCACAGTCAACGCAAAGGTCATCGTAATAAGTAATTTGACCGTGTCGGAGCCTGATAGCCCGGGTAGGACATGCTCTGATGCATTTCATCCGACCCGTGCATTTTTCGGAAATAATTACGTGTGAATGAAAAAAGTTCATTTCACATAAAATATGGTTTCTATGGTCGTCCCCTCATTAACTTTGCTGTCAATTTTAAGCTTATCTGAATTTTTCTTTATATTCGGAAGTCCCATCCCGGCTCCGAAACCCAAAGCTCGTTGCTCCTCGGTAGCCGTCGAATATCCTTCCTTCATGGCCAATTCAATATTCTCAATTCCCTTTCCCTGATCAGCTATTACGATATTAATCTCTTTATCACTTGCTGATAATTTTACATCTGCACTTTTGGCGTGCATGACCACGTTCATCTCTGCTTCATAGGTCGAGATAGATACCCTTCTGATCAATTGGGCGTCATACCCGATGGACTTCAGAATGGTCTTCACCTGGGTAGACACCATTCCCGCACTGGCAAAGTCTTGTCCGTCAATCCGGAATGCATACGTGGTGACATTCTTGGTTTTTTTGGCTGTTTCAAAGATATCTTCTCCAGCTGACACCTCACCTTTAATGCTGGCAATGTTCACACAGGATTCATACATGTCGGTGTGCGTAGTCAGTATTATCAACCCTTTTTCTTTTGCGAATTTTCGAATCTCTTCATCGGGGGTCTTGCTTCTGATGAAAATAATCCCTTTGAATTCAGCCATGTATGCAGAGATAGCTGCCTGTAACGAATTTAAACCGGTTAGCAGGATGGCACCGGACTGGCCGTATGCCAGCACATCGCTCATCAGGTCTGAGGCATAAATACTTGACACAAACTGCCCGGTATTATTGTTCCCAACGATGACCTCAGCCTGTAACGACTCAATGATTTTCTGAATCTCAATGCAATGGTTTTTTTCTTCCGGCATAGCTCAGACATTCGCTCATCTCAGGCCTGCCTCAACCAGCTTGCTAGCCAGCTGGAAGCTTGATAACGGACTGCTAAGAATGATCACGTGAAAACGATTGGCAAGTTCGATGGTATCCTCCGGGACTTTTTTACCGTTAGTTACTACTACAGCGGATATATCGATCAGATTGGCAGCGGAGACGACGTTCTTATGCGTCTGGACCGTCAGCCAGATATTTCCGGCCTGTGCACTACTCATGACATCTGACAACATATCAGAAATAAAAGCACCTGATATTTCCTTGTCCTCTACGTTGGTGAGTGTAATTAGCGATAGTTTTTCAATAATTTCCTGAAGCTTCATGGTTGATCTTCTTAAATTAATAATTTTACATATTGAGGGTATTTTTATTCGGGAGGTGTCAGGGACAACATACCAACATCCTTAATTACTTCAGCAAAGCAGGTAGATATGCTATCTATTGGCTCAGACGAAACAATTTTAATCCTGGAACGGGAAGATTTTCGTCGCTGGTTAAAATACTCTTCGAGGATTGAAATTTTCTCGGGACTCAACTGTTTCCGTTCTGATACCGGGAAAAAACCAAAAGCTACGTATACCCAAACACGGTCTTTCTCAAGCTCTTTCATCAACTTATCGATCGCACATTTCTCATCGCATCCGGTACACATCATCAAACCGGAGAGTTCGTTGAACTGAACAATTTCACCGCATTGGGTACACTGCAGATCAAATTGAATCGATTGGGCGCTTTCCACGACATTCCAGAAATGTTCGCCTTCGCGATATTCTTCTAACGGAGGGCTTTGATCAAATGAGAAATAGGTTGAGGTTTTATTACACCGGAAACAATTCTCGGTAATAATAAAACCGGGTTGAATATGAATCATTTCCCACAGATGCTTACATGTTGTTTTCTGCATGTCTCAACAGTTAAATTGTACAAATGTATGAAACGAAATGAAAATGTCAAGCACCATTTCTCATAAATAATTTATAAAGGACACGGGATCCTTGATTCCGGAGTGTAGTGAAGATTATACCCTGGATAGAATGGATAACCGGATCTTTACCGCCCCACGATCTTGAACTCTGTCCGGCGGTTATTGGCGCGGCCTGCTTCGGTTTCGTTAGTGTCGATAGGCTGCGAAAAGCCATAACCGGAGTAGGTCAAGCGGCTCGGGGAGATCCCATGCTGAACGAGATAATCGAAGACAGCTCTGGCACGATTTTTTGACAGTTCCAGGTTGTGCTGCTCCGAGCTAATGCTATCGGTGTGACCGCTGATTTCGATTTTCAGCGCAGGATTGCGTTGTAGAAGTCCGGTCAGTTTCTCCAGCTCAATGTAGGATTCCGGTTTGAGGTCAAATTTATCCGTATCAAAAAAGATGTTCCTGAGCACGACGGTCTCCCCCACCCGGATAGGCTGCAAGGGAATGTTCTTTAGGAAGGGTGTGGCCTGCTCCCGGATGCCGGATAAGGAGAAGTGATCGGAGTAGAAGAGATATCCTTCCCGGGAGACAGATAGCGCGTAGTCACGGTTGGTGGGCAGGCAAACCAGGAAAGATCCGTCGATGGGGTCGGAGATGGATTGAACGGAGACCTGGTTCAGCTGCAGATCAATCAGTTCAAACCTGGCCTGCAGTCGTTTCTTTGTTTCCTTATCGTAAACAATTCCTTTCAGATAAGTCACCGGATTCGGCTGAGCTTCCGGGTAAATAGGAAATGCATAGATATCCTGTCTGCCTTTTCCCCCCAGCTTATCCGACGAGATGTAGGCAAGATCCCCTGTGGTGTTGACCACCAGGGTGATCTCATCCGCAGAGGTATTGATCGGGTAGCCCAGATTTACCGGTTTCTTCCAGGATCCATCGGGTAGTTTCCTGGAATAAAAAAGATCAAGACCTCCCATCCCCTGGTGTCCCTTTGAAGCAAAGTATAGCGTTTGATTATCGGGGTGAATGAACGGATTTTGTTCCTCTCCGAAGGTGTTGATCGAATCGCCCAGGTTCACGGGAAAAGACCAGTCTCCGTTGGGGAGTAGCTCTGTTTTCCAGATATCTGAACTTCCTTTTCCGCCTTCCCGCTTACTTGCAAAATAGAGGGTTTTCCCGTCGGAAGAAAAAGAGGGCTGTGAATCCCAGGCAGGCGAATTCACTACCGGCCCCAGGTTACGGGGTGTCGACCAGTGGATTCCCATTTTCCACGACCAGTAAATATCGCAGCTTCCGAAACCATCTTCCCGCTGACAGGCTGCAAAGAAGAGGAGTTGCCCGTCGGGCGAAATGGAAATAGCGCCTTCATTTCCGCGGGTATTGATCGGAGGGCCAAGGTTCTTTGCCAATCCCCAAACAGTGTCGCGGATAAGATTCGAGCTATAAAAATCCTCTTCCACTGCATCAGATACTTCATGCGTTAGCAGGCTGGTTGGCAAACGGCGCGTAAAAAAGAGCGTTTGCTTGTCGGAGGATATCGCATTGATGTATTCATCATGCGGTGTATTGATGCTGTCGCCCAGGTTTACCGGATGAAACGGTACCGGGTTGCTCAGGGCACGGATCGCGAAGTCGCATCGTTGGATATTTTCCTCCGTCTGCCACCGCCGGTTGACCGGTCCCTTGTTATAGGCAAGGTATTTCTCATAATGCTGTTTGGCCTTTTCATAGAGACCTGAGGCCAGCTCCAGATTCCCAAGGATAACATAAAGCGTATAGTCGAGATCAGGAGCCAGTCGCATCGCTCTGTCATAATACGCAATGGCTTCCGCGGGATTTCCCTGTTCTGCCATTATATCTCCTGACAGAGCCAGGGCTTCAGCAAATTGCGGATCTGCTTCCACGGCTTTCTTTAGGGAAAAGATGGCGTTTTGATAATCGCGAACCTGGTACTGTTCAAATGCCTGGTAGTAGAACTTTTCCGCTTTTTTGGAGGTAGTTGAGAGTTTTCCGGGGAATTGGGCGAGTGAAGAGTGAACAGTGAACAGTGAAAAGTGAATAGTGAATAGTGATAAGAAAAAAAGGAGTTTTAGGTTGCGGGAGAGGGGCATGATCTGTTTGTCAGGGGATTGACAAAGGTACTCTTTTCCCGTAATTTATGTCTACGGGATGCCGATGTATTTATGGCTCTGCAGGGAGAGTTTCCAGCCAGGATGGGCTTTAATATACTGAATGATCAGGGGAAGCATCTCATCACGGCGGCTCCATTCCGGCTGTAAAAACAGGTGGCAATCCGGAGATACCTGCGAAGCCTGTTGTTCTGCCCATGCAAGGTCTTCCGGTTCATGTATGATCACCTTAAGTTCTTGGCTGATGGCATAAAACTCCTCACGGGGAGGCCACTCCCGTTTGGGAGAAAGGCAGATCCAATCCCATATCCCGCTCAGGGGCTGGGTACCTGAGGTTTCGAGGAAGGTTTTGATGCTGGTTGCTGGTTGCTGGCTGCTGGTTGCTGGTACCTCATGGCTATTGCCACTTGCCTGGTGGCTCATGACTGGTGTCTCATGGCTGAATTTCAGCTGCTGACATAGATAATCCAGATTATAACGCAGCGGCTCGCCACCGGTGATAATTACCGCATTTGCAGAGCATTTTCGAGCCCGATATACCATCTGATCAGTCTCGACGGGGGGGAACAGTTCCGCGTTCCACGATTCCTTGACATCACACCACTCACAGCCCACATCACATCCACCAACCCGGATAAACCAAGCTGCCGAACCGGTATGAAAACCCTCTCCCTGGAGGGAGAAGAACTCTTCCATTGCAGGAAGAAGTTTGCCGGAATCGAGAAGTTCTTTTTGGGCCATAGTTGCTTGTCCCCAACCCCCCTGAAGGGGGCTATTTTTTTGCCGCCTTCAGCGTATTCTGCAATAAGGAGACGATGGTCATAGGTCCCACACCACCTGGGACAGGAGTGATGTAGCTGCAACTGTTCGCAATTTTATCGAAATCGACATCGCCTGCTAGACGGAAACCCGATTTCTTTGATTCATCGGGGATCCTGTGGACACCC
Organism: bacterium; assembly: GCA_043806735.1. Taxonomy (GTDB): domain Bacteria; phylum Bacteroidota; class Bacteroidia; order Bacteroidales; family FEN-979; genus QYOJ01. Next base: position 24,075 of record JAZDGR010000050.1, read on the forward strand.
ACATCGATCACAACGGCATCTTTCTTAACCATGCCGGCTTTTACGAAATGAAGTTTGCCCATTGCCACAATCAGGATGTCGGCTTCCCGGGTATAGTTTGCAATCTCCTTCGTAAAACTGTGACAGAGGGTGACCGTGCAGTTTCCCGGACTGGCTTTTCGGGAAAGGAGAATGCTGATGGGGGTTCCTACAATATGGCTGCGCCCCAGGACCACGCAATGCTTCCCCCCGGTTTCAACTTTATACCGGTCAAGCAGCGTGACGATTCCCATAGGAGTTGCAGGAAGAAAACAAGGTAATCCCAGCATCATCCTTCCCAGGTTGACGGGATGAAACCCATCGATGTCCTTGGTTGGATCGAACCGTTCGATCACCTTTTGCTCGTTTATGTGAGGGGGAAGGGGTAACTGAACGATAAATCCGTCCACCTCCTCATCCCGGTTTAAAAAATCGACCGCATCGAGCAACGCTTTTTCACTTATGTTTGAGGGATACCGGTAGACCGATGAGGTCATCCCGACCTCCCGGCTGCTTTTTTCTTTCGAGGATACATAGGTCTGACTGGCCGGATCTTCTCCTACCAGGATGGCGGCAAGATGAGGTGTTTTTTCACCCCGGTCGATCCTGGCAGCAACCTCACCCGCGATCTCGGCTTTGATTTTATCAGCCAGCTCTTTTCCGTCTAATAGGGTCATTGAATTTTGATTTTATAAAAGGGTCATTAAGGTCATTTGGGTCATTAGGGAAAATTTTCCTATAATGACTTTAATGACTTTAATGGCTTTAGTGACTTTTCATATTCCTCGCGATATGTGCCAAGTTTCTCCCTTTATTCGTTGTCATCACCCGCATCACTTTCCGGGTATCTTCGAACTGTTTCAGCAGGCGGTTCACCTCCTGGATCGAGGTTCCGGAACCTTCGGCAATCCGTTTTCTCCTGCTTCCGTTCATGACAGAAGGATCGGAGCGTTCGACAGGGGTCATGGAATAGATAATTGCTTCAATATTTTTAAATGCATTGTCATCAATATCCAGGTTACGGATGGCTTTCCCCACCCCGGGGATCATCCCCATGAGGTCTTTCACGTTTCCCATCTTCTTTATCTGCTTAATCTGTGAAAGGAAATCATTAAAATCAAACTGGTTTTTGGCAATTTTCTTCTGGAGCTTCTTGGCCTCTTCTTCGTCGTACTGTTCCTGCGCTTTTTCCACCAGCGAAACAATGTCTCCCATGCCCAGGATCCGGTCGGCCATTCGGGCCGGGTAAAAAATATCGAGGGCATCCATCTTCTCGCCGATTCCTACGAATTTGATCGGCTTATTGACCACCGATTTGATGCTTAACGCAGCTCCACCCCGCGTGTCTCCATCAAGTTTGGTGAGTACCACGCCGTCGAAGTTCAGCCGGTCATGGAATGCCTTGGCCGTGTTCACCGCATCCTGACCAGTCATGGAATCGACCACAAAGAGGGTCTCCTGGGGGTTGATAGCCTTTTTGATGGCTGCGATCTCTTCCATCATCTTTTCATCAATTGACAAACGGCCTGCAGTATCCACGATCACCGCCTGATAGCCGTACTCTTTCGCATGTTTTACGGCATGGCTTGCAATTTTCACCGGCTCCATATTCCCTTCTTCTGTGAATACCTGGACCGCGATTTGCTCACCCAGCACTTTCAACTGATCAATAGCGGCCGGCCGGTAAATGTCCCCGGCCACCAGCAACACCTTTTTGTTCCGTTTGGTTTTAAGATGGTGGGCAAGTTTAGCCGAAAACGTGGTTTTTCCCGAGCCCTGCAATCCCGCAATCAGAATCACGGCCGGATCGCCTTTCAGGTTAATCTCGCTTTTCTCCTCTCCCATCAACCTGATCAGCTCGTCGTGCACGATCTTTACCATCACTTGTCCGGGAGACACCGCTGTCAACACGTTTTGTCCCAATGCCTGTTCCTTCACATCGTCGGTGAACTGCTTGGCAATCTTATAACTGACATCGGCATCCAGCAGGGCTTTCCGGACATCCTTCAGGGTTTCCGCTACGTTGATTTCCGAAATGTGGCCATGCCCCTTTAAAACCTTAAAAGCCCTGTCGAGTTTATCGCTTAATCCTTCAAACATCGCAATTGAAATAGTTGGTTCTGGACTGCAAAAGTAAACATTCCGGGGGACTTGCTTTTCCGTAAAACTTCAAATTTTTGTCGATAACTTTTTCATTTGTTTGATTTCTTTAGTATGTTTGTAGTGGGTAATGTATTATTTATTCACTTAAATCTTAAATCATGATGAAAAAGTTCCTTAGTTTATCGATTTCTCTGGCATTAAGTGTTTGGGCCATCGGGCAAACAGGATGGATTCAGGTTGATGTCGATTTAGATCCCGGAAGGAAAGTTGGCCAGATCTCCGACGGGATGAATGATCCGACTGCATTATGGGCAATGGCAGTGGATGGCACCACGGCCATCGTTGATGAATATACAAGGTCAATCGATGGAGGTCTTACGTGGAATCAAGGCTCTTTCAACGCCGGTACAGGATTGTCACAATTATTTGCCATTGACGCAAATACCTGTTGGGCTGTATTCAACACGGGCGCTTCCCAGGGTCTTTACAAAACCGTTAACGGTGGGACAACCTGGATTAAAAAAGGAACTGCGTATGGCGCCAGTTCTTTTGCCAATATCATGCACTTCTTTAATGACAATGATGGAGTCGCAATGGGTGATCCTCTTGGAGGATATTACGAAATTTACACGACCACCGATGGAGGCGAAACGTGGACCCGTGTTCCCCAGGCAAACATTCCAGCACCTACTGCGGGAGAATATGGAATCACGGGGAATTATTGCGCCAGTGGGGATCATATCTGGTTTGGAACTAACCAAGGCAGAATATTTCATTCCGCAAATAAAGGGGTTAACTGGACTGCTGCGTTGACTGTTTTCGGAAACGTTGAAACCGTTATCCCTGAATTTGCTGATCCGTTGAATGGGATCGCTTACAGGTCGTATCTGAACATGGGGATTGAGCCAGTGCTTAACGTGACCACCGATGGGGGTGCAACCTGGACGGAACTATTTGTAACGGGCGATATGTATGCCCGGTATATCGAGTATGTCCCCGGAACTGTTGAGACGTATGTCGGTTCTTCCAGTGAAGCAGGAGCGAATGGAATTTCGTATAGTTATGATGGCGGAACCACCTGGACAACGATCACTGCAGGATATGATTTCGGAGCCTCCGCGTGGAGTGATAATGAGGACGGTTTGGCTGGAGGCACGGTAGCAACCAACGGTACCGGAGGAATGTATATTTATGACGGCGATCCTCTTGGACCGGTTGTAGCCAATTTTGAAGCGAATGTCACCGCCATTGAGCTGGGAGACCAGGTTATCTTCACGGATCTCTCTACCGGAAGTCCTACCAGCTGGGCCTGGGTATTTGAAGGAGGCTCCCCGGGCACTTCCTATCTGCAAACCCCTCCGGCTATTACTTACAGCACTCCTGGCCTCTGGGATGTAACCCTGGTCGTTTCGAATGTTAACGGTTCCGACACACTAACTATCCCTGATTATATTTATGTGGGTGGAGTAGGTATCAACGACCATTCCTCTGCTACGGTAACTATTTTCCCGAATCCGGTCTCAGACGTCCTGAACATCAACGGAACAGAAACCATTCAGGAGCTTCAGGTGTTAAACCTGGTCGGACAGGTTGTGTACAACCAGAAAGTGGACAACACTACCGTTGTCCTGAACCTTGACAACCTCAAGGCCGGCGTATATAACCTGAGGATAAAGATGGCTGATGGATGTGTCAACAAGAAGATCATAGTGAATTAATCTTCGTTCTCCTTCTTGTTTTTAAAATTTCTGTCAGTTAGTTATTCTGTTTGACAGATTTCTTCGTATGTTTGTAGTGAGCAATTATTAATTATTCACTAAAACTGTTTCATTATGAAGAAGATTCTACTTTCAGTTTTTGCTTTTGCAACGATTGCATTGGCAACTTACGCACAATGTCCGTGGACTGAATATGCTACGGGATTTACTACCGCTTCCCGTGGCATCAACAGCGTTTGTGCGGTGGATGACCAGGTGGTATGGGCTACTGCCTATGACGGCAGCGGCGGCAGTGCCCCCTGCCAACAATACACCCGTTCGACCGATGGCGGACTCACCTGGACTCCAGGGACCATCCCCGGGATCACCGCTCTTGACCTGGCGATGGTCAGTGCCATCAGCGACCAGGTAGCTTGGATCGTGGCTTATCCCCCGGGAGCAACCACCACAGGCCAGGGTATTTACTACACTTCCAACGGAGGTACTACATGGGCCAAGCAAGCATCCGCTCTGTTCACCAATGCGGCTTCCTTTGTCAATTGTGTACATTTCTGGGATGCCAACAACGGCTGGTGCATGGGCGACCCCATCAACGGGGAATATGAAATCTACACCACCACCAACGGAGGCACCAACTGGGTGGCCGTTCCCGGGGCCAACATCCCGAATCCTGTTAGCGGTGAATTTGGCGTTGTCGGGTACTACTCTGTAGTGGGAGACATTGTATGGTTCGGAACCAATAAAGGCCGGGTGTATAAATCGATAGACAAAGGGAATAACTGGACTGTCGCTGTTTGTACCCCGCTAAATAACAAGTACATTCAGCCTTACTTCAAGGATGAGAACTTTGGTTTCTGCCAGGATAAAAATGCGGCAACTACCGGTGCTCTGGCTGTAACCACCGATGGTGGAACTACGTGGACCGCCGTGACTCAGACCGGAACTGTGTACTGGAACGACATGGCGTACATTCCCGGGACAACGGGGACATGGCTTTCCACCGGAGCCGCCACCACAGGATCCGGAGTGACTTATAGCTTTGATGACGGGAACAACTGGACGGAATGGGTCGATTGCCAGGGAACCCAGTTCCTGGCTACCGATTTTATCGATACTGAAACTGGTTGGGCGGGAAGCTTCAATACCGATGCAACAACCGGAGGCATGTGGGTTTTCACGGGCAACCTGGTTCCTCCCGTTCCTCCAGTGGCTGATTTTGAAGCCAACTATACCGGTATTGAACTTGGAGACCAGGTTATTTTCACCGACCTTTCCACCGGGAATCCCTCGAGCTGGGCATGGACCTTCGAAAGCGGAAGCCCCGGGACATCCTATTTACAAGCTCCTCCCGCTATTACTTACAATACTCCTGGCAGCTGGGACGTCACGCTCACGGTAACCAATGTGAACGGCACCAACACGTTAACCATCCCTGATTATATTTATGTTGGCGGCGTTGGCATCAACGATCATTCAAATGCTACAGTTACGATTTTCCCGAATCCGGTGACAGACGTTCTGAATATCAACGGAACAGCAGCCATTCAGGAAGTACAAGTATTGAATCTGGTCGGCCAAGTTGTATCCAACCAGAAAGTGGACAACACTACCGTTGTTCTAAACCTTGACTACCTCAAGGCCGGAATCTATAACCTCAGGGTGAAGATGGCCGACGGATATGTCAACAAGAAGATTGTAGTGAATTAAATTTGTTTCACTATTACAGAAGGGGCAATTCATGAATTGCCCCTTCTTTTTTTTACATCCGGTCGGGGGCCTCTATCCCCAGCAATGCCATCCCTTTTTTTAACACGGAACCGGTAAAAGTGGATAACACCAAACGAAACCGGATAATTTCCGGGTTCTCCTCACGCAGGACGGGAATCTCCTGGTAGAACTGATTGTATTCTTTGGCAAGCTCGTAAATGTAATTGGCAACCAACGCCGGACTGAGCTCCTCTCCTGCTTGTTTCACAACCGTGGGATACAGGTATAGTAATCGGATGAGTTCGCGCTCTACTGGAAGCATCGAGAGTTTTTCGGTGACTGGTGACTGGTGACTGGTGACTGGAAACTGCAAACTGCAAACTGCAAACTGGTATCCGGCATCAGATGCTTTTCTCAGTAATGACTGAATCCGGGCATAGGTATACTGGATGAAAGGACCGGTGTTGCCGTTGAAATCGATTGACTCTTTGGGATCGAAAAGCATGTTCTTCTTGGGGTCCACTTTCAGGATAAAGTACTTTAGCGCACCCATTCCCAGCATGTTGAATAGCCGTTCGGCCTCCTCTTGTGGAAAATCACCAACCTTACCCAGTTCCCGGGTTGTCTCTTCGGCCGTCTGGAACATTTCATCCATGAGATCATCCGCATCCACCACCTTCCCTTCCCTCGATTTCATCTTCCCTTCAGGCAGCTCCACCATGCCATAAGAAAGGTGGTAAAGCGCATTCGCAGACGGCTTCCCAAGTTTCTTCAACACCCTCTTCAAAACATCAAAATGGTAGATCTGTTCGTTTCCCACCACATAGATCATCTTCGAAGGATGATATTCCTCATAACGCTCTTCTGCGGTTCCAAGGTCCTGCGTTATGTAAACGGAAGTTCCGTCGGCCCGCAGGAGCAGCTTCTCATCCAGCCCCTCGTCTGTCAGATCAATCCAGATACTGCCATCGGATTTCTGAAAAAGTAAGCCTTTCTCCAGCCCTTCAAAAACCAGCTCCTTCCCGAGGAGGTAAGTATCGCTCTCATAATAGATCTTATCAAACCTGACGCCCAAACGCCGGTAAGTCTTGTCAAATCCGTCGTACGCCCATCCGTTCATCGTTTGCCATAAACGAAGGATGATAGGGTCTCTAGTCTCCCACTGCCTCAGAATATCCTGGGCCTGCCCGATCAGAGAGGCAACTTTCATGGCCTCATCTTCGATCATTCCGGTTTCGATCAGGGACCGGATCTCCTCTTTCAAATGCTGTTCAAACAACACATAGTACTTCCCTACCAGATGATCGCTTTTCATTCCGGAAGATTGGGGTGTTTCTCCCTCTCCCCATCTCATGTATGCAAGCAGGGATTTGCAGATATGAATTCCACGGTCGTTGACCAGGTTTACTTTTCTGACATCATATCCATTTGCCCCGAGGATCAAGGCAAGGGAATAGCCCAGCAGGTTGTTGCGTATGTGGCCCAGATGAAGCGGTTTGTTCGTATTCGGGGAGGAGTATTCCAGCACAACCGGAAGGTCGTTGCGGGCAAGAGATGTGCCGAATTCAACCGAATTGACATGGGCATAAAGAAACCCGATCCAAAAATCCTCGGTCAGGACCAGGTTGAGGAATCCCTTGATGACATTAAAATCCTTTATCTCCGGAAGCCGTTGTGCCAGAAACTGCCCGACTTCTGCAGTTGTCTGCTCCGGGGATTTCCGGGAGTACTTTACCAGGGGAAATATTACGACGGTAAAGTCCCCTTCAATATCCTGTTTCGTTTTCTCAAATCCAATCACGCTGGGAGCGAGCTCCTGTCCGTACAGCTCTTTCACCGCAATGGTACAAAGATCCCGGATTTTGTCTTCGATCATTTTCAAACGGTTCACGCTGCAAAGGTAAACCAGTTCGGCGAAAATCGCATCCCGATTTGGCGAATTTGCTAAAAAAACGTAGGTTTGCAAAAAATGTCTATATGAAAAAGAATGTACTCATCATTGGCGCCGCGGGAAGGGATTTCCACAATTTCAATACGTACTACCGAAACAATCCTGAGTACCATGTTGTCGCCTTCACTGCCACTCAAATTCCCGACATCGACGGGAGAAAATATCCGGCCGCCCTGGCAGGAAAACTTTATCCAAAAGGCATTCCGATTTATTCCCAGGATGAACTCCCGACCCTCATAAAAAAACATCGGGTCGACGTCTGCAATTTTGCATACAGTGATGTGACATACAAGCACGTCATGAACCTGAGCGCCATTGTCAATGCAGCGGGCGCTAACTTTATCCTGCTGGGTCCCAAAGATACCATGCTCAAAAGCACCAAACCGGTGATCGCGGTCGGAGCTACCCGCACCGGTTGCGGGAAGAGCCAGACCTCCCGCCGAATCATTGAGATCCTGATGTCAAAAGGGGTAAATGTGGTCGCTGTCCGCCACCCGATGCCTTATGGCGACCTGGTTGCACAAAAAGTTCAGCGGTTTGCCACCATCAAAGACCTGGAAAAACACAAATGCACCATCGAAGAGATGGAGGAATACGAACCTCATGTGGTTCGCGGCAATGTGATTTATGCCGGCGTTGACTATGAAGCCATTTTGCGGGCGGCTGAGATAGACCCGAAAGGTTGCGATGTAATTCTGTGGGACGGAGGGAATAACGACTTTCCTTTCTACCGGCCCGATCTGATGGTGACCATCGCCGACCCTCACCGTCCGGGCGCAGAAGTGAACTACTATGCCGGAGAGGTGAACCTTCGGATCGCGGATGTTGTGGTGATTAACAAAATCGATTCGGCATACCCTGAACATATCAAAACCGTCCGCGATAACATCCGGAAATTAAACCCAAACGCGATAGTTGTAGATGCGGCTTCTCCCATCAGAGTGGATAACATCTCTGTCATCCGCGGAAAAAAAGTCCTGGTGATTGAGGATGGCCCTACCCTCACCCACGGAGAGATGAAGATCGGAGCCGGTGTGGTTGCCGCGGAGAAATACGGGGCGGCCGAACTGGTGGATCCCCGTCCGTTTGTAGTCGGCAGATTGGCCGACACGTTCCAGATCTATCCCAATATAGGGCATCTCCTTCCCGCTATGGGCTATGGCGAGCAGCAGGTAAAAGACCTGGAAGCTACCATTAACAAGACCCGGTGCGACTCGGTGGTAATTGCCACTCCGATTGACCTGAACCGTCTGATTAAGATCCGGAAGCCCAATACACGCGTCTATTATGATCTTCAGGAGATCGGAGAACCCAGTCTGAATACGATTCTCGGGGACTTCCTGAAGAAATACAAAGTAAAAGGTAAAACGTAAGGATTTCGAAAGTGAAAAACAAGAGTCTGATCTCCATCAATGATTTCACCCGGGAGGAACACATCCGGATCCTCGACCTGGCGGAAGCCTTCGAAAGGCAACCCACGCAACGGATCCTGGAAGATTTTGTGGTGGCCTCCCTTTTCTTTGAACCTTCCACCCGGACCAGGCTCAGCTTTGAGTCGGCTGCTTCGCGGTTGGGAGCCCAGTTAATCGGCTTCTCGGAACCGGCCAGCACCAGCCTCCAAAAAGGGGAATCGCTGCGGGACACCATCCGTACGATCAGCAATTACAGCGATATCATCATCATGCGCCACCCCAGGGAAGGAAGCGCCCGGTTTGCCAGCGAAATATCTTCGGTACCTGTCATCAATGCCGGAGATGGATCAAATCAGCACCCCACGCAAACGTTGCTGGATCTCTATTCCATCCGGAAAACGCAAGGGACTTTGGATAACCTCCATATTGCATTTGTGGGGGACCTGAAGTATGGCCGCACCGTTCATTCCCTGGTGATGGCATGTTGCAATTACAACACTACTTTTCACCTGGTTTCCCCTCCTGATCTGAAACTTCCCAGTTCGGTAAAAATTCACATCAAGGAGAAATGCCTTTCCTACTATCAATACACCGACATGCTGGAAGTAATCCCCAAGGTGGATATCATCTACATGACCCGTATCCAGAAGGAACGGTTCTCCGATCCGATAGATTATGAGAAGGTAAAGAATTCCTACATCCTGCGTGAGTCGATGCTGGAACCGGCCAAACCTACGATGAGGATCCTCCACCCCCTTCCAAGAGTCAATGAGATCGCCATTGATGTGGACCAGAATCCGAAAGCTTACTATTTCACCCAGGCTCTGAATGGCGTATTTGTGCGGGAGGCATTGCTTGCTTCCATTCTGGGAGTAGTTGAATAATAAACAACCTGTTATGGCGAAAAAAGAGATTATCAAAGAGCTGAAAGTCACGGCAATTGAAAACGGAACCGTGATCGATCACATTCCTTCCCAGAATGTATACCAGGTGCTCCGGATTCTCAACCTTACTGAATACGGGGACCAGCTCCTGATCGGGACCAATCTCGAAAGTCAGAAGATGGGAAAGAAGGGGATCATCAAGGTCAGCAACAAATACTTCAAGCCAGAAGAGATCAATAAAATCGCGCTCGTTGCTCCCTCGGCAACCCTAATCGTGATTCATGATTTCAACGTAACGGAGAAAAAGCAGGTTTCTGTTCCCGACCAGGTCGAGAAGATTGTCAAATGCTTCAATCCGAACTGCATTACCAATCACGAAGAGATGCCGACACGATTTACTGTAACTGACAAAAAGGAGTTGAGGCTTCGCTGCAGGTACTGCGAAAAGATCACGGCGAAAGACAATATTGTTTTCAATTAGGAATTCAAAATAATTCCACTACTTTCACCAAGGCAACCAGGCACCAAGGCAACGAGGCACCACAACATCATGTCACCACCTCACCATATCCTGAAACTAATCTCAGAAGGTGAGCATCAGCTGCTGGATTTCAAGTTCGAAATCTCGGATGCGCATAAAATTGCGCGGGCCCTATCAGCCTTTGCCAATACCGACGGGGGCCGGCTGTTGATTGGCGTCAAGGACAATGGATCAATTGCAGGGGTCAGGTCAGAAGAAGAATACTATATGCTGGATGCTGCAGCAAACATCTATTGCAGTCCATCTGTCCCATTTCAAGTTAAGCAATGGTCACTTTCGGGGAAGACAGTACTGGAAGCCATCATCAAAAAAAGCGACAGAAGGCCTCATTTTGCCGAGGATCCTAAAGGTAAATGGGCTGCCTATGTCAGGGTCCATGACCAGAATTTTCCCGTCAACCGGATTTTGCTGAAAGTCTGGCAACTTGAGAAGCAATCCAAAGGAATCTTCCTCAAGTATACCTTGAACGAAAAGGCATTGCTTGCTTATCTGGAGGAAAATCCCACCATTACGATAAACCGGTTCATGAGGATTACCGGATTAAACCGCTTCATGGCTGAACAATCCCTGATCAGGCTGATCTCGTTGAAGGTTCTTGAAATTCAATTTACTGAAAACGAAGTATTCTATAAGCTTTCATCCGGTTCAGAAAAGGAATAAAAAAGATGTTATCTTTGTACCACTCCAATTATTTATGAGAAAGAATCTGATAATTCCTTTGTTTTGTATCCCATCCCTTGCCTGCCAGAGCCAGGATGTCATCTATGATACGGTTATTCCTTCTGCTTCGGAAGGAATATCCTATGCAACTGCGAAACCGGCGTCGCGGTTCAAGACTACTCTCTCTCTGGGCACTGAGTTTTCTTCCTCTTCGTGGTACGGATCGGGCCTTTCCACTTATATTTCTCCGGCCTTTTCGTACCGGGTTAACGCACGGCTGTCTTTTCGGGCAGGCGTGACACTTTCGAATACTGCCCTTTTCAACTACCAGCCATGGTATATGTCAGAATCCTTTCAACCCGTCAATGCAAATTTTTCGAAAGCACTTCTCTTTGTTGAAGGGACCTACCTGGTTTCAGAAAGACTGACGCTATCGGGAGGAGCATTTAAAGAATTTACGCTGGACTCCAGAAGCCCGGTAGCCCTCCCTTTTACAACAAACAATCCCGAGGGGTTTTATCTGAACGCGGATTACAAGATTGCAAACGGGGTTCACATCCAGGCGGGATTCGGGTATACAAAAGGATATGTTCCGTTCTACGGATCCCCTTTGTATGATCCTTCCCCCTTTTACAGAAACTCCTTTACTCCCGGTTTCCCGGGCTTTCCAAACTGGTAGATCAGGACGAAACTTCACTTCGATCGCGGAACAGGTTTCATCTACAGAAATACCTGTTTTATCCAAACTTTTTCTCTCTGATCTGGGTTTTTTGTAACATTGCGATCAGGTAACATGTTAAGAACTTCTTGAATTTATGACAAAAAGAAAGATCCTCCGTTTTCTGTCACACCTGCTTTTCTGGGTCTTTATCGTAAGTTTCTTCACGTTTATTTATGGCGTAAGGAGTGGAAAATATTTTGAAATCTTCCAGATACTCTTGGGGACTCTCCCCATCGACATGCTGTATACCTACTTCCTGATATACCTGCTGATCCCGGTTTTTCTGCTGAAGAGAAGATACGCCTGGTTTGTGCTTCTGTTCATCAGCTCCTTTACAGCCGTTGTCATACTCGAGTGGACCATCAACTATTTCATCCTGTATCCCTCCATCTACTCCGATTATGAAAAATGGAAGGACACCATTCACTATTTTTCGGGCTCTGCGCTGATGCTTTATGTATCCCTCGGCTTTGTGATTCTTCTTGCCTCTGCCATCAAACTATCCAGGTTCTGGATGCAATCGCAGCAGGACAAAGCCGAACTCGAGATCCAGAACCGCAAAAGCGAACTGGCTTTACTTCGCAGCCAGGTGAATCCACATTTTCTGTTTAATACACTGAATAACATTGATGCATTAATCCGGAAAGACCCGGAAAGGGCCTCCGATTCCCTTGTGAAGCTTTCGGAAATGATGCGGTATTTTATCTACGAAGCAACCACCGAAAAGGTTCCCCTTGAGAAAGAGATCGACTACCTCCATTGTTTCATTGAACTGCAGCGGATTCGTTACAAAGACCCCGGGTACATCCGGTTCCAGGTAACAGGATCGACCAACGGGATCCGGATTGCCCCTATGCTGTTTATCCCGTTCGTAGAGAACGCATGCAAACATGGAACTGCCGGGAGACAAATCCCATCCATTCTGGTTGATTTATGGATCCAGCCGGAAGAGATCCGGTTTGAAGTAGTCAATTACCTGGAAGTTCGCCCCGCCCAGATCAAAGATCCGGGACAAGGAATCGGACTGTCCAATGTACAGCGAAGGCTGGACCTGATTTACCCTGAAAAATACAGTCTGATCACGGAACAAGTCGCTGATCAGTACAAAGTTGTCTTAACGATCTCCCTCCTATGAATATCCGGTGCATTGTGGTGGATGATGAGCCGCTGGCCATCGAAAAGCTCACTGATTATATCAGCAGGATTCCCTATCTGAAATTGCAGGCGTCATTCAACAATGTCATCGATGCCATGGAATTCCTTCGTGACCAATCGATAGATCTTGTGTTTCTGGATATTCAGATGGATACCTTTACCGGGATCCAGTTGCTGGAGATCGTTAGAAATCCGCCCAAAGTCATCATTACGACTGCCTACGACAGCTTTGCCGTGAAAGGATATGAACTGGACGTGACAGATTACCTTTTGAAACCGATTTCGTTTGAACGGTTTCTTAAAGCGGTCAATAAAGTATGCGAGGAGATCTGTTCCGGGAAAACTGTCCTGCCCGTTCTCCCTCAGGAAAACACGGAAAAGTTTTCTTCCGATTTCATTTTCGTCAAAGCAGATTACCACCTGCACAAGGTAAGGCTCAGTGATATTCTGTTTATCGAAGGGATGAAAGATTATCTTCGCCTTCATCTGCCGAACGAGCGGATCATGACCCTGATGAGCTTTGTAAAAATGGAGAAGGTGCTTCCCCCGGAACGGTTCATGCGGGTACATAAATCGTTCATCATCTCCCTGGAAAAAATTGAACGCATCGAGCGAAACATGATCCTGATTGCTACCCATAAAATCCCGATCGGAAATAAGTACAAAAAAACCTTTTTTGAATACCTGGAGAAAGGGAAGATCCTGTAAAAGTTTTCTGAAATATTGCCAAAAGCAAAAGTATTTTTTGCATTTTTTCCCAATTGCCTGAGAACCCGTCCAAGATTTATTGTTTTTTACTTATTTTCTCCAGTTTCCGATTGTACTTCAGATTCGTTTTGCAAAATCTGCCAGAGTGAAGCGCTGGTATTGGAATTTCCGTTTCATTTCCGTCAATTCCTATGGTTTCTTTGTTGCGAAATAAGTTCATTCATAAAATCACAAACGCCATGAAGACAATAACCTATTACCTGGGCTACCTTTTCGCGAGCCTGATGTTCGTCAACCCGCGCATTGGACAGATCACCACCGACAGTTACATAGATGCCGTGACTGGAGACACGGTCAAAGCGAAAAATGCAGAGAAATTTGATCCGGTAAACCGGTTCCATCCAATGGCCCCTGGTAGCGCCAAATGGAAGAAAAATGAAGATCCGGCTTCCCAGGCACTCCGTTCCCTGAGAAGGGCAAATACAGTCAACTATATTTCAATAGGTCTGGGGCTGGCAAGCAATATTGAAATGGCGATCATTGGCGGATTTCCTCTGGAGGTTGATGAAGGACTGAATCCGGGTGTCAACGTATCTCACATGATCCTGGGTATCGGAAGGTTATCCATATCGCTTTTCCCTATAATTAGTATCGCCAACGCCAGAAAAGTATTAAAACCCTGGCGGGTATCTCCGGAGATTGCCCCGACTTGCAAGAAACTCTTTTCCTATATGGATGTAGCTCAGGTTCTGACGGCAGCTGCGCCGGTTTTATGCGTTGCCGGAGGCATCATGATGATAGCTGCTTCTACCTCCCGTACAGAATACGTCTACCCTGATTACCATACTTCAATAAAAAATCCGGCGTTAAAGACCGCGGGGTGGATTTGCCTCGGAGCAGGTCTTGCGGCTTCGATCACATCAGCTATTTGCATTGATCTTGCCAAAAAGGAGCTCAGGGGAAAAATGGGCTCAATGAAAGTGTCTGCGGGGCCAGCCGGCGTTGGAGTGATCTACCACTTGCCGGGACAACCCAACCTCCAGAAAACCAACAGGACAAACTAGCCTCTGTAATCTTCCAGGGTAAACGTTTCTCCATCCGCTAATGAAATTATTGTACGATCAGCTTGGCCATATAGATCTCATTGCCTGCCTGTAATACGAGAAGATAAAATCCCTTCGAAAACCCTGGAAGAGGCAAAACAACCCGATGAGATCCCGGACCTTTCCTCCCTTCTTCCCAGTGCAGGACCCGGGTTCCTGTTTGGGTATACAAATCCAGCGTAACAGGTGTTTCTGCTGACAACCGGTAGTTGACCGTTGTTTCTTCCCGGCATGGGTTGGGCTGGCTGGTTAACCGGGTGACAAGGGATCTTCGGCGTGGGGTATCCCCGATGCCGGTGGAGGATTTGAATTTCTCGTTGACCACGAATTCCAACAGGGTTTTGGCATCCAGTGTATCGAGATAGTATACCGGAACGGAGAGTACGATGACCTTGAAATCATCCCCCAGGTATTCGATACCAATGGGTTTGTTTTTCATCTTCCCCTGGGTGGTGGCCGTATCGTACGCGCTGTTGAACCGGTAGATCAATGTTGCATCGGGTGTCGGGAAAATACATTCCACATTCAACACATGACCCGGGAATTGAGCCATTGATTTTAACGGATCTATCCACAGCGAATCGTAATCAGAGGCAACCGGGTACGCTCCGTTCAATGCAGCCGCAGGCTTCCGTTCCACCTGTTGAATTTTGAAGGTGTTAAAGATCTCTTCATCCGGAGTAAAAACCTGGTTGAATTTCACATTTTGAGCGATCAGGAAGCTGGGTTGAAAGCTGGCCAGGAAAAATTGTCCGCCGTTCTTTGCATAGCTGATAATGTCCTCCCGGTTCCGCACAAATGATGAATTCGGCTGGTCAGAGTATGTGTTTGAGAGCCACACTATTTTCTGGTACTTCCCCAGGATGGCCAGGGTTAAGGAGTCCTCCACTGAAGCATCGGAATAATCATACACCAGATCCTTGAAAATGTACTGATAAAACGCGGTTACGACCGAATCGGCCGGATTGTTCACTCCTCCCCTGGAGTCCTTGACCACCAGCAGGTCCCTGCTTTTCGGAGTCACGGCGCCGTGTGTTATATTGGAGGGAACACTTTCTTAATCATCCTGGTCGATGGAGGTGATGTAGTAATAATAATCGGTCCCTGCCACGGCCGTTGAATCCACATAGAAACTATCGGCGCCTGCTGTTTGCGCCAGCACGGAAAAACCTGAATCAGGATCAGCGCTTCGGTAAATAGCATACGCCTTGACATGAGCGTTTGCTGTGGGCTTCCAGGTAACAGTGACATTCGATTTTCCGGGGATACAGGAAGGTTCCTGGGGGACCGGGGTGAATTGTTCGTGCAGGAGAACCGCTGCCGTGGCGATGGCAGCTTCCAGGCAATAGTCCATTGTGCAATTGGTCACGCTGTCGCCACTTGTATGGTAAAAGGGATTCAGCTTTCTTTCCTGAAATCCGGCCACGCAGTACCCCTTCTCCATGAAGAAAGTTCCGTCTGACGGCGGATAGGGTCCTAAGAACAGGCTGAGATCAGTATATTCCGTAACGCACCAGGTGGTCAGATCGGCCGTCCAGGCGCTGTTCCCTGTTTCTGTGTCCACGCTCCAGATCTCGAAAGGTGTCCCGTCATCGTACGCGACCATATCGTTGCAAACCATCAGGCGAAGATCCTCCTGGCTTTGCTCAATTTTATTTGCGTAATTGAGGCTGCCGGTGTAATGGACATACCCCATCAGTTCTTCGGCTGCGAAGGTCACGAAACGGATGGTGGATGCCGGGGAAAAGCCTTTTTCTTTCAGCACCCTGGCTATTTCCAACGCTACCGCCGTTCCGCTCGCGTTATCATCGGCGCCCGGAGCCGGTTGATGCGGGTCGGGATTGACGTAGTCATCGTGGTGGGCGCTCACGATATAGATCTCGCCGGGCGCAGATGCCCCTTCGAAGGTCGCCACCACATTGTATTGCCAGACAGAATCTTCGGGGACCGTTTCCCCGACAACCTTAAAGGAATCCAGTACCACATCGGAATATCCGTAGGATGTAAATTTTGAGGCAATCCAACCGGCCACCTCCCGCCGGTTTTCCGCATACATAAACCGGGTTCCCAGGTTTACCATGGATTGCATTACGGAGATCAGGCTGTCTTTGTCAATGGTAGCAAGTATTTCATTGATGACAGGATTTGAGCCGGATCCCATCTGACCGGGATTGTACTGTAAGCAGGACTGACTAAATAGCCAGAAGGAATTTCCCAGAAGCAATAGGGATAGAAGGAGCAGCTTTGCTTTCATACATCGGATTTTACAGCGAAATAACGGTATTTACAACGGAACGGGCAAACTTAATCGATCATCCCGGGAAAACTCTAGATCAGTATATGACCTGGTGGATTGCAAGGAAGTGCTTCGTCGTTCTACCTTCTGACTTCCAGTTCTAACTTCGTATTTCTGGCTTCGTACTTTATTATCGCGGAGAGAGAGGGATTCGAACCCCCGGTCCCGGTTCCCCAGGACAACGGTTTTCAAGACCGCCGCATTTAACCGCTCTGCCATCTCTCCAAAGATCAGTGAATAGTGAAAAGTGAATGACGAACAATTAATTTTTACTTTTCACTTTTCACTTTTCACTTTTCTCTAATTTGATCGGCAAAAGTACTATGAATTCAAAAGATTACAAAATGACTGCGGGCGTGCAAAGCGAGCCCGGAAAAGGGACGACCATCTTTTTTACACTGGACTGATTTATCATATTCACTATCTTTACCCTATAATTCCTATCACGTGGATTTTAATTTTAATCCGTTAAATCCCGAATCTATGAAAAAAATGAGGAATGCAATCTTAATAGGTTTGTCGTGCATGCTGTGTTTCCTGTTTGGAACTTGTATCCGTAACGAGGTTAACAGGATAGAGGCCGTTGATGTGAACCACGCGGAAAAACTGATCGGTATGGAATTCAGCCGGTCAGAAACTGACAGCATGCTGAATCTGCTGAATGACCAGCTGAAAAATTATGAGAACATGCGGAAGGTGAAACTTCCAAACAATGTTCCACCGGCCTTTGAATTTAATCCTGTCCCTGTTGGAAAACGGTTTGAAACCAGTAAAATACTGCTTGAGATTTCTGATTACAGCGATACAAAACTTCCCGCAGACCCGCATGAACTTGCCTTTTATTCCATAGGACAGCTATCCTGGCTGATCCATTCAAAACAGATATCTTCGGAAAAGCTGACGTATTTTTTTGTTGACCGTTTGAAAAAATACAGCCCGGCGCTGCATTGTGTGGTGACCTTCACCGATTCGCTTGCCATTGAGCAGGCAAAGCAGGCAGATCAGGAGCTCGCGTCAGGAAAGGATCGTGGACTATTGCACGGGATTCCTTACGGGATCAAGGATATGTTCTATACTCGGAATTACCGGACCACCTTTGGTTCGCCTCCCTTTGAAAACCAGCTGGTGGATGAAGATGCCACCGTGGTGGAAAAACTGCGCGAAGCGGGAGCAGTCCTTGTTGCAAAGTTGTCGCTGGGAGAACTGGCCATGGATGACGTATGGTTTGGCGGGAAAACCCGCAATCCCTGGGATACAGCAAAAGGATCAAGCGGAAGTTCGGCCGGTCCTGCCAGTGCTGTTTCTGCCGGACTGGTGCCATTTGCCATCGGCTCGGAAACCTGGGGCTCTATCGTTTCACCATCCACCGTCTGCGGTGTCACCGGGCTGCGTCCCACCTACGGCCGTGTAAGCCGGTACGGAGCGATGGCGCTGAGCTGGACGATGGACAAGATCGGCCCGCTCTGCAGGACGGCCGAAGATTGCGCCGTTGTCCTGGATGCCATCTATGGCCCCGACGGGAAAGACCAGACAGTATTTGATATTCCTTTCAACTATTCGCATCAAATGGATTTCAGGAACCTAAGGATCGGAGTGCTTTCGCAGGATTTTGATAAGGACACCTCCATAAACAAGCCTTTCAATGATGCCGCTCTCCTGCAACTGCAAAACATGGGTGCAACACTGATCCCCGTCGAGCTCCCGGAATTCCCATACATGGATATGTCGATCCTGCTCATGTGCGAAGCCGCTTCGGCCTTTGACGACCTGACGCTGTCGGACCGGGACGACCTTATGGTGCAGCAGGCGAGAGATCGCTGGCCAAACCTTTTCCGTGCCGCTCATTTCATCCCGGCCACTGAATATATCCGGGCAAACCGTCTGCGGTATCTAATAGTACAACAAATGGACAGGTTGATCAGTGAATTCGATGTACTGGTGGCTCCCTCCCATGCCGGGGACAACCTGCTGGCCACAAATCTGACCGGTCATCCTTCGGTTGTCCTGCCAAATGGGTTCATTGATCCAAATACCCCGGTAAGCATTGTGTTCATCGGGCAGCTTTTCGGTGAGGGAGACCTGATCGCCATCGCCAAAAAATACCAGGATGCAACCGGGTTTCAAAAAAAGCATCCCCCTATGTTCTAAAATGGATGACGTTCTTTTTTAGACTTTTATGAGCCGTATAGCATTTGTGGGTTTGATCCATTTATCTCCTACCTTTAACCTCTAATTCCCAATAATATGCGAACGTTCTTGTTCACCTTGCTTTTTCTGGTTGGAGTACAAACAACTTTGGCTCAGAAAGAAGGCAAAGCCCTGATCGACTCCCTGTATACGGCTTTGCCCGGAATGAAGGAGGATACCGGCATGGTCAGACTACTGGCAGCGATAAACTTCGAAATGCGCATTGTAAATCCCAGAGAGGGGTTGAAACCGGGTCTTACCGCCCTGCACTCCTCCGGGAAGCTCAATTATCTATACGGGGAAGGGCTATCTCATTATTCCCTCGGAATCAATTATGCTTATATGTCAAGGTTTCCTGAATCCGTAGACCAACTCCTGAAAGCACAGGTGATCTTCGAGAAACTCAAGGATTACAATCTTATCTGTGCAACTTATCTGGGGCTTGCATTATCATACAGAGATCTTGACTCTACTATTTCCTTTAAGTATCTTCTTAAAGCCAAAGAGATAATGCCTCAAAGCACGGTTAGTGTATGGAAAGTCAGGAACACTGGTAATATTGGCAACATTTACCGATCACTAAATCATTTGGATTCTGCGGGAAAATACCTGTCTCTCCAATTAAAACTGAGTAAGGATTATCATCTGAATTATGAAATGATGCTGGCAAAAAACAGATTTGGATGGCTATATTTGAAACGTAACAACCTGGACTCAGCATTTATATTTCTCAAAACCGGCTTGGACTATTTCAAGTCCATTGGGGCAAACTACCTGGTTGCAGAGAATAGTGCTATTTTAGGCCATATATTGGTAAGGATTTACCTTGCAGATGGTTCACATAAAAACCAGGTTCTCAGGGAAGCCAAAGTTTATGCTGAGGAAGCACTGCAAGCCGCACAGGAGATCGGAATGATCGAGGTATCCGATGCAAGTGTAGTGCTATCAGATATATATAAAATAGAAGGGAATAGTGCTAAGGCTCTTGATTATCTTCAGCAGTCATATAAATATAAAGATAGCATCTTAGGACTAAAAATTGTGAACAAAGCTACTTTTCTCAATTGGAAATATGAACAGGAATTAAAAGACAAACAGGTTGAAGTGCTGGAATTGCGCAACAGACAGCAGTTCACATTGATCATTGCAACAGGAATAATTGCTGTGATCCTGGTCATCGTTGTGCTCTTTATCATCAGCAGCCGGAAAAAACTGAAGAAGGCATACAACCTGGTAAACCAGCAAAAGGATGAAATTACCCGGGTCCTCGGTGAACTCAAACTACAAACCTGAAACTTGAAACCTCGAACCTGAAACTTGAATCTGCCAACCAGGAGCTGGAAGCTTTTTCCTACTCTGTCTCGCACGACCTGCGCGCCCCGGTGCGGCGGATCGAAGGGCTCTGCACCATGCTCGGGGAGGATTACGAGAAACAACTGGATGAGGCAGGCAGGGATCTGTTATCCCGCATCACCGGATCGACGGTCCTGATGAACACACTGATAGAGGATATGCTGAAACTCTCCAGGATCACGCGTCAGTCGGTCACCAAAGCGCCCTGCGACATCAGTGAAATGGCAGGAAAGATCTGCGAGGATGTAAGACTGACCTACCCGGAAAAAGTAGTGATCTGCAATATCGAAGAGGGAATGCGTGCGGAGGCCGATTCCAACCTGATGCAGATAGCCCTGCAGAACCTGATCGACAATGCTTTTAAATACAGCTACAAAGCAGAACATCCGGAAGTCACCATCGGAAGTGAAATGAAAGAGAACAAAAGGGTCATCTTCGTCCGGGACAATGGGGTGGGTTTTGACATGAGTCGGGCAGGAAAGCTCTTCACCCCCTTCCAGCGGCTGCACAGCGATGAGGAGTTCAAAGGGAGCGGGATCGGGCTTGCAACGGTCAAACGGATTATCGTCAAACATGGAGGCAGCATTCATGCTGAAAGCGAGCCCGGGAAGGGGACGACCTTCTTTTTTACGTTTGAATAAGTCGTCTGGTGCGATATTGATCGATGATCCGTCAGGATCATCCGTTAATCCGCAGAGGGTATCAGTGAACCGGTAATGCCTTTCGATGTCATTTTCATCACGGCATTTAACCATGCTGTCATGACCAAACTGTCACGATAGTCATCAGGCTGGCATCAGAAATCGCCAGGATCACCAGGGAGTTAGTCTGCATCGACTAACCGGATGGGATAAAGGTAATCACAGAAAATTCTTGCTGCGAAGATGAACTTCATTACTTTTGTACAGAAGGATTGTTCCTGTGCATGAAAGATTAAACCTTGCCGATGCAGTTGTTTAACAAAGATTACCGGGCCTTAGGCTACTTATGGAAATATATCAGGCCGTTCAAGGAACGATTTCTTTTCCTGAATATCCTGTCCCCCGTTTACTCTGCCCTGGGTGGGGCATCCTTTCTCTTTATCAAGAGATTACTGGACGATGGATTTCTGGTCAACAATTCCCAGGAAATCGGGAACACCATCCTGATCCTTTTTGGGATTTTCTTTGCCCAGACGTTGATTGATCTTCTGCAGACCTACCTGCACAACAAAACCACCAACACCATAATGATCGATATCAAAGACAGGTTGTACAATGCCGTTATATCCAATTACAGGGCCATCCGTACCAGGCAACAGGCCGGCGAGATCCTTTCGAGGTTTTATATCGACACCAGCAATTTCATCACGCTAATAAATATCCTTTCCTTAGAGCTGATCAAACAGCTGTTTACCCTGGTGTCCATCATGGCAGTACTCTTCTACCTGAACTGGAAATTCGCCCTGATCCTGTTCCTGGCCTATCCTCTGTTTATCCTCCCATTGATAAAACTCGGTCACTGGCTCCGGAATCTCAGTCAGCATTACCTGCACGCCTACGGCAAATCAAACAGTATACTCTACGAATCGTTGTATGGATACCTTATCATCAAGACCTATAACCTGATTGCTCATTTCAAGGATAAATACAAGACGAACAATGAGAAGCTGGCCAACAATTTGCTCAGGTCCACCATGATCTCGAAACTGGTAGGACCGATCAATGACCTGGCCTCTTTTGTGGGACTGGCCCTGATTCTTTATTTCAGCATTGTACAGGTACAATCAGGAGCCCTCACGGTTGGCAGTCTGGTGGCATTTCTTGTAGCATTGATGAAGTTCTATCAGCCTGCCAAAACCCTCTTTAATCTTTATAATTCCATCCAATCCGCGTTCCCCGGATACCTCAGGATGAAGAGCGTGCTGGAATCTCATGAAGATACAACAAGGCATGAAGAAATCCAGAAAGTATCTTTCAAGGAGTGCCTGGAACTCAAACATGTCACGTTCTCCTATGACAATCAGAAAAGGATCCTCGATGACGTAAGCCTGAGGGTCAATAAAGGGGCAAAAGTGGCTATTATCGGGCGAACGGGCGCCGGGAAGTCTACGCTGATCAGTCTGCTGCTTGGCCTGATTCAACCCGGGAAAGGAACTATTCTCATCGACGGCAGGAGCTATCAGGAGTTGAACCGGGAAAGCGTATTCAGCCTGTTTTCCTATATCTCGCAGGAACCTATTCTGTTCAATGATTCGATCAGGTATAACATTCAGCTGGGGAAACTGGAGAGTTCAGGGGATGAACTCATTGAGGCCAGCAAAAAAGCACAGTTGCACTCCTTTGTAACGAATATTCAGGATGGATACGATACGATCGTGGGCGACAGGGGGGATATGTTATCGGGCGGGGAAAGACAACGGATAACCATTGCCAGGGCTTTGCTGAGAAATGCGCCAATCATCATTTTTGACGAAGCCACCTCCTCGCTGGATTATGAAACCGAATCGGATATTAAAAAGGAGGTTTTCAGGTTATCCGCCGACAAAACACTCATCATAATTACCCATCGGCTTACCACCCTCAAGGGAGTGGATAAAGTATACAATATCCAGGATGGTAAACTGGTGGAATCAAACTGGGAATAGGTAAATCCATGCCGATAGATTATACCACGGAGATGATCCTGGCGCTTGACATCCTGAATGCCAACGGATATTTATGGACACGCGTCAAGGCAAATAACTCGGCTCCCCTGATCAACGAAGGGGATATGATCTGCCTGAAGAAAAGCGGGTATGCATTGAAAAAGGGGGATCTTGTAGCGCTGGATTACCAAAAGCTATTCATCGTTCAGCGAATTGTCAAACTCAGCGGGGAAACCATTTACACCAAGGCAGATCATTCGGAAAAAGGCCCGTTCATGCAACCGATCGGGATCGTTGCAGGAAAAGTGGTGCTTATAAAAAAAACACAGGATCTCCTGAATATTGATAACCGGCTCTGCGACCGGATTCACCTCCTCATCACACGATATTCAGTAGGACGTAGCGAAACCTACATAAATACAGGATTTTTCTATCGTAAATTTTTTCATAAACTGAGAAGATCCATCCTGAAACGTCTATTGAAACTGGAAATCATTATAGGTAGAAAATATGCGAAGAACGTTGATCCGGGATTACAAATCCCTTGAATTTCAGCGTCTGAATAAGGTACTCGGGTTGCTTACCCATTACCGGGAAGGGGAACTCAGAGAGCATATACCGTTTATCCGCAGACTGGAGATCAGCCAGTATTACCTGGCATTGCTGGAGAAACAGCTTGCTACCGAGCCTGAAGTAGTTGCGCAACTGGTCAAGCACAAAAAGGAGACCCTGTTCAATAATCTCTATTACCTTAATCATGCCGCCCGGCTACTTTCCCGGTTGAAAGAAAGAAAAATCGATTGCATCGTGTTGAAAGGCCTTTCTTTTATCAATCATCTTTATGAAGACATAGGTTTACGGCCATTTGGCGACCTGGATCTTCTCATTCACCGGGAAGATGTAAGAGGTTTTCTTGAAGTGATGGAACAGGAAGGGTTCAACCTTAAATGTGAAGTGAAAGATTCTGACAATACGGATGATTTCGACATGTACAATGCGGAAACAAAGGTGAAGATTGACATTTTAACAACATTAAACGGAGGGTTCTATTTCAGTCGTTATTACAACCTGGATACCTCGCAGATCTGGGAGCGGAAAAAACTAGTGAAAATTCAGGACACGGAAACCTACCGGTTAAGTGAAGAAGACGAGCTATTGTATTCCATCGTTCACCTTGCTTTTCATCTTAATTTTCATGTCGAAATCAAATGGCTTTTTGATCTCCGGTATTTCCTGGAAAAATACAAGAAAACGCTGGATACGGGGTACATCATCGAACAGGTCAGAAAAGCGGGACTTACACACGTCATCTTTGCCGTCACAGAGATCATGTATTGGATATTTCAAAAGGATTATTCTGCCGTTTTTGGGATTGTTAAGCCCCGTTTTTATCTTTTTGATAAAACCTGGCTCAGGTTTTATGCCTTCCCTCCCCGGCTGTTCGGGATCTGCCTGGAATTTCCCGGAGTCATAAACAGAATGGCGATCACCTTTATGAAATATTCCCTGATTTCCATACCGAAAAAGAAATGGAAATTTATTACCGACCGGGTTTTTCCTGATTTTGACCGGATTACCTTTGCCTATACGCAGCGGTTCAGGATCCCCCTGAAACTCTATTTCCCAATGATACGCATGCTATTCCTGCTGTTATCGCCTGTTTTCCTGACCTGTCTCTTCGTGATCTTCCTGGGTTCGACAGTCATTGTGAAGATCATTCTGTTAAAGCAGACTTTTTTGTATGAATGACCTTTACGAAGTCAAGCTGGAACTGGTCGCGAACCAATTACTTTCAGGTCAAACCGTGAAAGTCAGGGCCAGCGGCCACAGCATGACCCCTTTTATCCATGATGGGGATCTACTTACCCTGCACAGGGTAAGGACGGCTAACTTACAGCCGGGTGAAATTGTCGCATTCATCCGGAACGGGCTCCTTTTTATTCACCGGATCATTGAAGTCAGCATGACGGATGAAATGGTTTTGACAAAAGGAGACAACCTGTTGATCTCTGATAAATTATTAAAACCGGAAGAGGTCCTGGGCAGCGTGATCGACATCAATGATATATCTGTGACAACCAGGAGGATCATGCATCACCTCTTTTTTCAATTATACCGGTTTTGTTTGCTGGCCGGGAATGTTAAAAACGCTTATGAGAACCATAGGATTGTTCAACTATCCATGGATTCTCAAAGGTTCAGGATGTGTTCGGTCATCCTCCGGGTTTACAGGTTTTTCGTTTTTCTGTAATTTGTTTTTCTTATTTTTGACGGCATGAACACTATTGACCAACCTCTGTTAGAGAACTATTTTCACGGAGTAAGTGATCTTGGACACGATCGCTTTAATCTCAGGATCGGCGGAATCGGCCTTTCGGTGAATGCGGTAAAAGATCCCCTGTTTGAAGCAGCGGTATCCAAGTACGAAGAGTTCCTCACACCGGAAAAATTCCCGGAAGCCGTTCATTTTTATTATGTACAAACGCTTCCTCAGCCGGAAGCCATCACGAAGACGTTCGACACTTACAAAGAACTCTTTACAACATCTTTGAACCGCCATTTGTACATCTATCGCTGGGACTTCATAGGAATCATTGAACTTGCCGCCCGGACCGGGAAATTCATCTTATTCAACCCCGCCTTTATGACCTATGAATCCATCATACGGATTTTTTATTCCCTGCTGACCGTAGAGAACCACGGATTTTTGCTTCATGCCTCCTCCCTGATTCATAAAGAGAAAGGTTATTCTTTTTTTGGCCTATCCGGCAGCGGAAAATCCACGGTGGTGAAGCTTTCGGAGTCGGATGAATGCCTGACCGACGAACTCACGATGATCAAAAAGGATCAAGGCAGATATATTACTGCAGGGACTCCTTTTCATGGAGAGATTCCTCTTTACATAAACAAGACGGCAGCGCTGGCCAATATGTTTTTGTTAAAGAAATCCGAAACAACCCACTTCCGTAAAATGAGCCGGTCAGAGATTTATCCGATCCTGCTGAGAAACGTCTTGTTTTTCAGCGATGACTGGGAACTAAGGCAAAAGATATTCACCACCATTATCGACCTGGCTGACCGGGTAGCTATTTACGAAATGAATTTTGAAAAAAACGAAAAATTCTGGAGGATCATTGATCATGGATTTAAAGACGAAGATTAAGCGCAACGCGAACAGTTCGTTTCAAATTGCCGATGGCAAAGCGGTCGTCATGCTGGCGGTGAATTCAAACATTTTCACCCTGAATGAAATCGGGACCTTACTATGGGAACTGCTGGACACACCAAAAACCATTGAAGAGCTGGTGTCGGGCGCTCAGAAAAAATTCCCGGAAGATAATCAGGGAACCATCCGGCAGGAAATCCTCGAATTTATCAAAGAATGTTTAACGGAACAATTACTGGTTCAAGGGGATTGACGTGCCAAATTTCGAGAACACCGAATCCTACCGGTTCCTGAAAAAACATGCCGTTAAACACCTTATTCCCCTGACGGCCTTGCTTGAGCTCACCTATCAATGCAACCTGGATTGCAGCTGTTGCTATAATGTCAGAAACGAACGACCGCTGCTGACCTTGCAGGAATATGACCTGTTGTTTTCCGACCTGAGGAAGGAAGGAACCTTTATTTTTACATTAAGTGGCGGCGAACCCTTTATGCGGAAGGATTTTTTCGACATCCTGGATCTGGTCAGGAAACATGGTTTTGGTTTCCGGATTTTCACCAACGGCACCTTACTGAATGAAGAAAAGATGATCCGGTTAAAGAATTATCCATTACTCGGAATGGAAATGAGCCTTTGGGGATCCAATCCTGAAATCAATGACAAACTGATGGGCAAACCCGGCACCTTTCACCGGATCATCGAAACAGCGAAGGGATTAAAAAAACACGGGATTCCGTTCACCATCAAGACGACCGTTTGTGCCGGGAATTATTCCGATTTCGGCAACATTAAACTGCTGGTTGAAAGTCTGGGAGCCGAGTTCCGCTATTCTCCCTGGCTGACGATGAGGCTGGACGGCGATCGTTCCAATATGAATTTCCGGCTGAATGAACCCCAGGCAAGAGCGTTCTATACCATTCATGATAAGGCCTATGCCGACCAGGATCCTGTGGCTCAGCGAAAAAAGAATCTGAGCAAATCCACTACTAAAAACTTCAAGGGATATATGTGCCTTGCCGGGATATCTACTTTTGCACTCAATCCGTTCGGCGATGTATTTCCTTGTATCGATATCCCTGTCAGGGCAGGAAATGTCAGGGAAACCAACTTCCGGGAGATATGGAAGGAAGCCGCTGTCATGAAAAAATTAAGGAGACTCCGGGTGACCGATGCCAGGGATTGTATGGAATGTAGTCTCAAGCCCTCTTGTGCAAGATGTCCGGGTATTGCGTTGGTGGAAACGGGCAAACTGACAAACCCGTTCTCTTACGCCTGCCTTTTAGCAAAAATCGAACAGGACATTCAAAATTGTTAAAAAAAAATTTGCATTTTGATTTGCAGTTATTTACTTTTACCAAAATTTTTTTGTTTTCAACTATTGTTTCACTAACAAAAGGATTCCTATGGAGAACAAAACCGAAACTCTTTTGAAATGGCAAAAGCCCATGATTGAAGTGAAGGAAATTTTTGAAAAAACTGCCTTAAATTGTGATGGCAGCCCCTTTAACAATCAACAAACTAACCCGAAGCAAAGCGCCGGTTCTTGTGGCTATTGGTACAGTTAATGTTACCTACCTATTTCAATCCAGCCAAACCAGCCATTGAAATAGATTAAGAACATTTTCTTCAGGTATTGCTTTGAATAACCCATGGATTGTATCTTATCTTACAAGATGCAATTTTTGGGTTTTTTATGTAACTAGGGTGACGACAAAATACGTATACATCTCTTCTCTTCCGCGCAGCGGATCTACGTTGCTTTCCATGCTACTGGGTTCGCATGAAAAGATATTCTCCCCGGGAGAATTTGTATTGTTCGGTCAGGCGCTTCAGTCTAATTCAACCTGTACCTGCGGGAAACCCATCCGGGAATGCGACTTCTGGGGGTTTATCATTGAAAAGCTGACTCAGCAAGGTTTTACAGGCAAACAGGAAAACGGGGGTAACTTTGTTACGCTGGTTTATCCTTTTGAATTCATGAAATCACGGCTTCAGAAAAGCCTGATAAAACTTTATTACTATGCCTTGCTTCATCATAGCCGGTTCTTAATCGATATTGCGACAGCAAATAGAAAAGGGTATCCCTATCATATGAAAAAGGCAGTAACTAATTCAACTATCCTGCTCGAGAACCTGTACCAATATTTTCCTGACCCGGATACCATCATACTGGATGCCAGTAAAACGGTCACTACATTGAATCACCTGTACATCAAACAACCCTTTCCGGTGAAAGTGATCGCTTTGATCAGGGACGGGCGGGGCTCCGTAAATTCCTGGCTCAAGTCTGACCAGACATCGTTCATTGATACTGTCAAATCCTGGCAGTTCCATATGGAGACCCAGCAAAAGTCGCTTAAGGGCATCAAGGCCGGGGATAAAATCTTTGTCAGGTACGAAGACCTTTGCAGGAATCCTGAAGGTGAATTAAAACGGCTGTGTGATTTTTTAGAGATACCCTACCAGGGGAAAATGTTAGCAATGGAGGGTCCGTTTCACATGCTGGGGGGCAATCCCGGGACGTATGCAAGCACCAAAACGATCCGTCTTGATAACGGGTGGGCGTGTAGTTTTGATAAGGAACAGCTGACTTTGTTCGACGAACTGGCCGGATCCCTGAACAAGGAGCTGGGGTATTGAGGGGATCTACCCCATCCCCCCAGCCCCCTTCCCCAGGAAGGGAAGGGGGAGTGCAAAGTACGAAGTCAGATGTACGAAGTACGAGGAAAGTTAGAAGGCAGGAATAAGAATCCTAAAAATTTGTCAGGTAACTACCGGTATTTACCTGACTTTTTTTATCTTTGCAGCAAATATCAATTTCAATGAAAACAACAGATATTATTGGTGATAAAATAAACAGGCTTCCGGTTGGCTATGTTTTCACCTATGAGTATTTTAATCTGCCGGTGGACAAGATTGATGCCCTTACCAAGGCCCTTAGCCGTTTGGTACAGGAGGGTAGGATTCGTAAACTCTCTCCAGGCAGGTTCTATAAACCCCGACTTACTGAATTTGGAGAACTGCAACCTGAAGTTTACCAGGTGGTGAAGGACCTGCTGGAACAAAATGGTAAAATTTCCGGATACCTTACCGGATATTCTGTTTACAACCAACTCGGCCTTACGACTCAGGTTTCCGGTATCATTCAGATTGGCACCAACGAAATGAAAAAAAGCATCACACGGGGCATGTATAAAATCCGCTTTATGAAGCAGCCAAATAAAATAACCAGAGAAAACATACCCCTGCTGCGCATTCTCGATGCAATCCGTAACATCAAAGAAATCCCTGATACTACTATAGAGCAATCCTGTAAAACCCTTTTAACACTCATCAAAAAAATCAATAAATCAGACAGGGAAACATTCCTGCGTCTTGCAAAAAAATACAACCCTGCTGCACGTGCCATGACCGGTGCAATTTTTGAAATTTGTTTTAGCCCAAAGGCAGCCGAGCCACTGTATAAATCATTGAATCCATCGTCATCATACAAATTTGGAATATCAGCAAATATATTACCTAACAAACAACAATGGAATATCCTATGAACCTGCACAACGAAAAAAGTTCATTCACAGCCGCTATACAGGCTGCATCCGACAGATTAGGAATACTTCCGGTATTTATTGAAAAAGACTACTGGATTACATTGGTATTAAAAAGACTTTCAGAAAGCAAATTCAATGATAGTGTCGTTTTCAAAGGTGGTACATCTCTCTCTAAGGGACACAAACTCATCAATCGCTTTTCTGATGACATTGATATTGCTGTAATCAATGTTCCTGATATGTCGTGCAATAAAGTGAAAAATCTTATTCGTGATGTGGAAAAATATATTTCTGCAGACCTGGCAGAAATTACAGATTCTCCGTATGCGAGCAAGGGCTCACGTTTCAGAAAATCCATTTTCACTTATCCTAAAACAGGAGATTCTCGCTTTTATCAAGAGGTTTCAGACAAATTGAGTATTGAAATAAATTCCTTTGCCAATCCTTATCCTTACGAAAAGCGCGAAATCAACAGCCTTATCAGTACGTCTCTCGCATTAAACAATCAAACTGACCTGATAAAGAAATATGAATTAATGCCATTCGCAATAAATGTCCTTCATACGAATCAGACTCTGCTCGAAAAACTGGTTTCTTTATTCAGATCTTCTTTTGAGAAAGACCCGGTCGCTGGCATTTCTGGTAAAATCCGACATTTCTATGATTTGTTTTATCTTTTATCTGATAAGGATTGTAAAGCACTCATAGATTCTGAAGATTTCTCTGCTCAATTCAATGATGTCTGGTCCCGTGATCAGGTTACTTTTGATGAACCGGAAGGATGGCAGGATAAATCAGTTTCTGAATCACCTTTGTTTCTCATATTTCCTGAATTATGGGATGCACTAAGAAGTACTTACAACAAGGAATTATTTGCTTTGGCCTTCGCTGAAATCCCTGAAGAAAGAAAGGTTGCAGATGCTTTTATGTACATTATTAACAAGATTTCCAAGGCTTGATACACATAAGAGAATAGATTCGTACATAATCCCTCGTGCTTCTTGATTGGTAATTAAGGTTACATTTGCACACAAAAAAACAAATCAAACTACAATATGTATATCTCCATCATGAGCCACTTCATTGATGATAACGGAAACATTGCAAAAGAAATGCATAAAGAAGGCAGAGAACTCGCAAGTTTCTTTGCACTTCTTGTCGATACGGCCACGAAGAACTATCCTTCACCTGTAAAATCCTCCGGGATAAGATGCAGGAAGAAAAAGTGTACAGGCACCATTGTTATTGGGATGGATACTGAAAATGAAGTAATTGAGTGGCATTGCACAACATGCAACGAAGGTGGAAAAATAAGTGGCTGGCAAGGTAGCAAGTGGGATAATCGGAAATAGTTTCTAGTCCTATCGCAATTTTTCATTAACATACTCCACCACCCCCTCCATATCCAGCTCTTTATTTGAAGAGAAGTAGCGGATGAAGTGTAAGCCGAATTCAATCCGTTGGCGGTTCACGGTAATTCTTTCATAGATTGGCATGGTGCCATCTTTTAGCACTTTTGTTCTTTTGATGAAGAACAAGAGGGTACATGTTGCTCGTGTCATAGCTCTGATTTTAGGTTTACAAAACTAGATTTTCAGAGCAAAAGAGTGAAATGCAAAGTACTGCAAATCAGTGAGAAATCACCTAAATAGGTGGACTTGGCTGTTTTCGATTTTAGTCCACCGATTAGTCCACCTCATTAGTGCATTTTTCTGCGTTTTTTAGCGTTTTCGGCAAAAAAGAAAACCACTGAAAGCGCAGAATTTCAGTTGTTTACGTTAACTTGCTTTATTATTCAGCGGAGAGACAGGGATTCGAACCCTGGGACCCAGTTACCCGGGTCAACGGTTTTCGAGACCGCCCCATTCGACCGCTCTGGCATCTCTCCGGAATCAGTGAACAGTGAAAAGTGAACAGTGAAAAGCATTAATTGTTCATTGTTCGTTGTTCATTGTTCATTTTGATCGGCAAAATTAGGAAGGTTTAAGGAGATAAAAAAGCAATCGTTGATCCATAAATCCCGTTTATTCGTCCATTAAGGTTGCATATGGTGGTGAATACAAATACCTTTGTGCCGAACTAGTTTTTAATAGAAAAGGATATCATATGAAACGATTTTTTGCCATAATCAGTCTGTCACTATTTCTTTCCTCATCCGGAGCCGATGCACGCAACTTGTGGGCATACCTGAGTTATGCGACGTTTTCCTCTCCGGACGGTCCCTATATTGAAACCTATTTGTCGGTGGACGCAAGCACGGTTTTATTTGTAAGACAGGAAGACGGAAACTACCAGGCTGCTGTAAACATCATCATGACTTTCAAACAAAATGACGAGATCAAAGCCTATAAAAAATATGAACTGAAAAGTCCGACCGTAGCAGATACGATGAACCGCAACTTCCAGTTCATTGATCAGCAGAGATTCCTTCTCCCTAATGGGATGTATGATTTCGAAGTTCAGCTGATGGATCAGAATAAAAAGGGTCAGCTTGCACCTATGCCCTATACACAGACTGTAACCATCGACTATCCTGCAGGAAAGCCGGCTGTTTCAGGTATTGAGCTGATCAAGAGCTATACTAAAAACGAGGCACAGAGTGCAATCAGCAAATCGGGGTTCGACCTGGTCCCGTTTGTGTTTAGTTTCTATCCTTCCGTCGACAACCGGATGATCTTTTACTTTGAGGTTTACCATATGGACCAATATGCGGGAGCAGGGGAAAAATATCTTCTCTCCTATTTTGTTGAGACTTTCGAGAACAGTCAGCTGGTTAGAGATCTGGCAAAGAGCAAGAAGGAAATCGCAAAGCCGGTAACTCCCATCCTCGCTGATTTCAATATCAACAACCTTCCGACTGGCAATTTTAACCTGGCGGTTGAAGTCCGGGATCAGAAAAACAATGTTCTGGCTTCCCGGAAACTGTTTTTTCAGCGAAGTAATCCCAATGCAGAGATGATCATGGAAGATTTGACGATGGCAAATACTGTAAGCTCTTTTGTCGAAAAATATACCTATGCTGACAGTCTGAGAGAATATGTAAGTTCGACCTATCCGATCTCTTCTGCGCTGGAGAAGAACTTCCTGAAAGGGAATCTGAAAACCGCCAGCCTTGGGGTGCTGCAGCAATATTTTCTCGGGTTCTGGCAGCGGCGCGATCCTGCCAATCCTCAAAAAGCCTGGGAAAATTACAAATACCAGGTGGAGGTAGCCCAGCACAATTTCGGAACCCCGGTAAAAAAAGGCTATCAAACCGACCGGGGGAGGGTTTTTCTTCAGTACGGGGCACCGAACGTCCGCGTGGAACGGGCCAACGAACCCAGCAACTACCCTTATGAGATCTGGCAATATTATTCCCTCGGCAACCAGACCAACCGGAAATTCGTTTTTTACTCTCCCGACATGGTTACCAGTGATTTCTTCCTCCTGCACTCCGACGCCATCGGTGAGATCTACAATCCCCGCTGGCAGGTCGACCTCCGGAGCCGGATGTACCAAACCCTCGACATTTCCGATACCCAGGTAATCAATGCCTGGGGCGACATGCAGGAAGATTACTGGACCCTGCCCTATTAATAATTACGAATTACGAAGTTCGAAGTACGAATTAAGGGTGAGAATTTTGTACATTTGGGCCTTATTTTCACACCTGTGTATAGTGTTGCAGTCGTCATCCTGAACTGGAACGGGAAAAAATATCTTGAGCAATTCCTCCCTTCCTTGATTCAACATACGGGATCTGACGCTGAAATCATTGTAGCTGACAATGCTTCATCAGATGATTCTGTTCCTTTCCTGCAACAGCATTTCCCTTCCGTACGAATCATCCGGAATTCTGAAAACTGGGGATTTGCGCGGGGCTATAACCTGGCGTTACGTCAGATTGACGCCAAATATTATGTCTTGCTAAACTCTGATATCGAAGTTACTGCCGGCTGGCTGAACCCTGTCATCCGGTTGATGGAACAGGATCCCAGTGTGGGAGCCTGCCAGCCCAAGATCCGTTCCTGGAATAACCGTTCTGCCTTTGAATACGCAGGCGCAGCCGGAGGTTTCATTGACGAATACGGGTATCCCTTTTGCCGGGGGAGGTTGTTTCTGACTATTGAAGAAGATCACGGTCAGTACGATGATGTGGCAGAGATCTCCTGGGCAACCGGCGCCTGTATGTTTGTCAGGAGTGACTTGTATCACCGGTTGGGAGGGCTGGACGATGACTTTTTCGCGCATATGGAGGAGATCGATTTCTGCTGGAGGTTACATAATCATGGCTATAAAGTACTGTATTGTCCCACTTCTGTGGTCTACCATATTGGTGGAGGAACCCTCCCAAAAGCCTCCTGGCGGAAAACCTACCTCAACTTCCGGAATAATTTCATGGTGCTTTACAAAAACCTTCCCGCCAGGTTTCTGATCAAGGTGTTTGCCGTTCGTTTACTCCTCGACGGGGTGGCAGCTTACAAATTTTTGTTTCAGGCCGGGTTTAAAGATTTTTGGGCTGTCGCCAGAGCCCATATCAGCTTCTACAAAGCGTTGCCCTCGTTGCGAAAAAAACGAAAAGCCCTGAAACATGCCAGCATGAAAATGATGTACAAGCGGTCCGTCGTCTTCGACTATTACCTCCGCGGAAAAAAACGTTTCTCCCAGCTCAATAAGGATAAATTCTTTTCTGCCTGAATCAGGGCTTCTTCAGAAAACTTTCCACAGCCAACCGGTAGGAATCGAGCCCAAATCCGATGATGCTACCTTGTACATGTGGGGATAACAGAGAGATATGACGAAACGATTCGCGGGCAAAAATATTTGAAATGTGAACCTCCACCACCGGTGTGCTGATCGACTTCACGGCATCTGCTATCGAAACGGAGGTATGGGTATATCCCCCGGCATTCAGGATGATCCCGTCGTAAATAAAACCAACTTTCTGCAATGCATCAATGATCTCGCCTTCGACGTTCGACTGATAATATTGTATGGTAATCTCCGGGAATTTTTTTCGTAGCTTTTTCAGGTAGACCTCAAAACTCTCGGTTCCGTATATTTCGGGCTCCCTTTTACCCAGCAGGTTCAAATTTGGTCCGTTAATGATGATCAGCTTCATGCCGGCTAAACTAAGCGCCAAAGTTATAATAAAAATGGTGAAATGGTGAAATAGTGAAATGGTGAAATATCCTATGCAATCATGGCAATAAATGGCAATTCATGGCAATTCATGACAATAAATGATTACCTTTGTACCACTATCAACTAGGGGTGCCTTAAAACACAGGCTGAGATCATACTCTTTGAACCTGATCCGGGTAATGCCGGCGTAGGGATTAAAATTCAAGCTTTGATTAACTCCTCTATTGATCAGTTTATTCAACTATCTATTATCATTAAACTTGATCAATTATGAAACCAAAAACAAATTTGACCACAAGTCTGGTCCTGCTGCTTCTGGGAATGATACAAATTCCACTGGCATTGCACGGACAGACCACCCTCCGGGGAACTGTTTCCGATCAGAAAACCGGTAAACCGCTGACGGGAGCTCATGTTTGTATTGAGAATACATTCTATGCAACCGCCACAGATCCGGACGGAAAGTTTCTTTTTAGCGGATTGCGGCCAGGGAATTATTCTCTCAAAACGACCTATGTAGGTTATAAACCCATCGCCATTCAGCTCCGGATGAAATCTGACACCGTGGTAAATTTCTCTATGGAAGAGATGGCTATTCTTGGAGATGAAGTGAACATTGTAGCGACACGGGCCGGAGAGAAGTATCCAACGGCTTATTCCACCATCACACCGATGGAGATTGAGGAGGCAAACCTCGGAAAGGATATGCCCTACATCATCCAGACTACCCCCTCTGTAACAGTCACTTCCGATGCCGGAAACGGAATCGGGTATACCGGCATCTATATCCGGGGGACTGATCTTACGCGGATCAACGTTACGATAAACGGGATCCCGGTAAACGACGCGGAATCGCAGGGCGTATGGTTTGTGGACCTGCCCGATCTGGCCTCCTCCACCGAAAATATCCAGATCCAGCGCGGCGTGGGCACTTCAACCAACGGGGCCGGGGCATTTGGAGCCACCATCAACATCCTGACGACCGAAACCGACCCGGATCCTTACGGGGAACTGTCAGCCAGTTACGGAACCTTCAACTCATACAAAACCACCCTGAAATTCGGATCGGGTATTCTGAAATCGGGATTTGCCGTCGATGGCCGTCTCTCTTACATCTCCTCCCAAGGATACATCGACCGGGCCTTCTCCAGGCTAAGGTCCTATTATATCAGCGGAGGTTACTATGGAAAGAATACCACCCTGAAGCTGATCAATTTTTCGGGACACGAAAAAACCTATCAGGCGTGGGAAGGGGTTCCGCTGGATTCGCTGGGAACCAACCGGAGGTACAATCCGGCCGGTCAGTACACCGATTCCTCCGGACAGATCCAGTACTACGACAACCAGACCGACAACTATACCCAAAACAACTACCAGCTCATCTTCTCCCAGCGGATCGGCAATGCCTGGAATATCAATGCAGCCATCCACCTAACGACCGGGAACGGGTACTACGAAAGTTACAAGCAAGATGAATACTTTGCCGAATACGGACTTCAGGATGTAATTATCGGCGGGGATACAATTACGAACACAAATCTGGTGAACCGGAAAATGATGGACAACAGCTTCTATGGGATGACCTTTTCAGCCAATTACATCCAACCTGACAGGTTCAATGTGATTCTGGGCGGCGCGCTGAATCAATATTACGGGGAGCATTTCGGGAAGGTGATCTGGGCACAATTTGCCTCCAACGGAGACAACGAACGCAATTGGTATTACAATACCGGCCTGAAGAATGATTTCAACATCTATGCAAAAGCCACCTGGCAGGCCCTGAAAAAACTGACCTTATTTGCCGACCTTCAGTACCGTCATGTCGGATACCGGCTGAACGGAACCCTGGACGACCTGCAGCAAATTGACCAGGTTCATCTGTTCAATTTCTTTAATCCGAAAGCCGGCCTCTTTTGTACCTTCTCGGAACACCTGAACGCCTATTTTTCTTTCAGTGTAGGAAACAGGGAACCCAGTCGTAACAATTATCTGGATGCCGATTCCAATCACATGCCCATGCCGGAAAGGCTCTACGACTATGAGTTGGGGGTGACCTACAACCGTACCAAGTGGACGGCCGGTGTCAACCTCTATTTCATGGATTACAAAGATCAGCTGGTCCTGACCGGGGAGATCAACAATGTTGGAGAAGCCATTATGGTCAATGTTCCGAAGAGTTACCGGGCCGGAATTGAGCTCTCCGCAGGTGTAAATCTCTGGAATAAGATCCAATGGGACATCCAGGGTACGCTGAGCCTTAACAAAATCAAAAATTTCACCGAGTACGTTGACGGGTATGATTCAGCCTGGAATTTTACCGGACAGGTTTCCAAATATCTGGGAACCACCGACCTCTCCTTTTCACCGGAACTCCTTCTCGGAAGTATTCTGACCTATAAACCCGTGAAGGGACTATCGGCTTCCCTGCAATCGAAATTTATCGGAAAGCAATTCATTGACAATACCTCCAGCGACAGTCGTTCGTTGCACCCTTACTTTGTCAATAATCTGGTACTGGCCTATAATTTCAAGCTGAAGCCCTTTTCCGGAATTGGCCTCAATCTCATGGTGAATAACCTTTTCAGCCAGCAGTACGAATCCAACGCCTGGGTTTACCGCTATTTCTATGCTGATCAACCCTTTGAGTTGAACGGCTACTTCCCCCAGACCCTGATCAATTATATGGTCGGCATCACCCTGAAACTCTGAAAAGAAGGGCAAACCGCCTACGAAAACGATGAAAAATCGTATCTTGCACAACCCTGCTTACTGAATAAAATCAAGAAACATGAAACGACTTACGCTTATTCTCCTGCTGTCACTTACCCTCGTCATTCCGGCAGAGTTGCTTTTTGGGCAGACGACGGTCATTGACTACACCACGCTCCTTGCGATGGATCCGAATGTGCGGATCGGGACGCTCGATAACGGCCTTGTTTACTACATCCGGCAAAACAAGAAACCGGAAAAACGGGTGGAGCTGCGCCTGGTTGTAAATGCCGGATCCATCCTGGAAAACAACAGTCAGCTCGGGCTGGCTCATTTTACCGAACACATGTGTTTTAACGGGACCAGGAGTTTTCCAAAGAACGAGCTGATCAATTTCCTGCAGAAGACGGGTGTTCAGTTTGGCGCCGACATCAATGCTTATACCGGCTTTGATGAGACCGTTTACATGCTGAAACTTCCGACCGACGAGGAAGGGCTAGTTGAAAAAGGGTTCCAGGTCCTCGAGGAGTGGGCCCATGAAGTTACCTTCGACGGAAAAGAGATAGACAAGGAACGGGGGGTGATCGTTGAGGAGTGGCGTTTGGGACTGGGGGCGCAGGACCGGATGATGAAAAAGTTTCTTCCGGTGATCCTGAAAGGGTCGCAATACGCGGAACGGATCCCTATTGGGAAAGTCGAGATTCTGGAGAGTTTTAAACATGATACCCTCCGGGCTTTTTATTATACCTGGTACAGGCCAGATCTGCAGGCGGTTGTTGTAGTTGGTGACATTAACCCGGACTCGGCGGAACAACAGATCAAAACGCATTTTTCGGGGCTCACTAATCCCACGACCGAGCGGGAGCGCGTAGTGTTTGATCTCCCCGGAAACCGGGAACCTCTGATTGCTATTACCACCGACAAGGAAGCGATGCAGAACGTTATCCTGATGTTCTGGAAGCATCCGAAAAAACAGGTGCAGAACCTGGGTGATTTTAAAGAACACATTGCTGGAGAACTTTTTACCGGTATGTTGAATCAGCGGTTCACCGAGTTGTCGCAGCAGCCCGATTGTCCGTTTGTATTTGCCAATGCCGGGTATGGCGATTTTCTTGCCCGCACCCGCGACTCCTACCTGATGACCACCATGCCTAAAGAGAATCAAACCGGTCAGACCCTGGCCGTTGTGCTTGCTGAAAATGAGCGGGTGCGACGCTACGGATTTACTTCTACTGAATTTACCCGGCAGAAGGAAGAAATGCTGAGCCGATATGAGCAGGCCGCGAAGGAATTTGACAAGACTGAGTCGGAGAATTTTGCCAGGGCTTATGTAGATAATTACCTGAATCATTCTCCGATCCCGGGCGCACAAAAAGAGTTCAAGTACCTGACCAAACTCCTGCCTGAAATCACCCTGGAAGAAGTTAACCAGCTGGCTCAAAAGTGGGTGACTGACGACAATCTGGCAATGGTAATCATGGGCCCGGAAAAAGAGGGACTGAATATCCTCACTGAATCCGAGGTTCTGGAGATCATCCGGAGTTCCAAAACCCAGGAACTCCAGGCCTATATAGATAATTTCAGGGAAGAACCGCTGGTCACGGCAGACCTTTCTGGAGGAGCTGTCGCAGAAATGAAAACACTTAGCGAGCTCGGTTATACCGAACTAACCCTTTCCAATGGCCTCCGCGTCATCCTGAAACCCACCACCTTTAAAAATGACGAGATCCTTGTTTCGGCTTATAGTCCGGGCGGAAGCTCCCTGGTGGAAGACGACCAGTTTCTTTCTGCCAGCTTCGCCTCTTCCATCATCGACCAGAGCGGAGCGGGGGAATTTGACAACGTGGAATTGCAGAAAAAGCTGAAGGGGGAAAACCTGTCGATCTCTCCCTATATCGACGATGTAAAAGAGGGCTTCAGGGGGAATAGTACCCCCAAAGATCTCCAAACACTGATGGAACTGGTTTATCTGTATTTTGAGGGGCCCCGCAAGGATACTTCTGCGTTTCAGGCATTCATCTCACAGATGGAGAACCAGATGAAGTTCATGAAAAGCAACCCCATCATGGCATTCTATGATACCCTCTTCAAAACGGCCTTCCCCGGGAACAAACGCCTCATCATTTTCCCGACCCAACAGCAACTTGAATCGATTGTACTTGATACCGTTTTCCGGATTTATTGCAACCGTTTTGCCGATGCATCGGACTTTACTTTCCTGCTGGTCGGCAATTTCACCGTCGATTCGATTACCCCGCTGGTAACGAAATATCTCGGGAACCTGCCTTCGCTAAAGCGCGTTGAAACCTGGCGGGATAAGGCGCCCCGGTTTGCTTCCGGGTCCACAAACACCTTTTTTTACAAAGGAGCCGATCCGCAGAGCATGGTTGGGATTACCATGTCGGAACCTTTTAGTTGGAATGAGAACAATGTTCTCTACCTCATAATGCTGAAAGAGATCCTGAGCATTAAGCTCGTCGAGGTGATCCGGGAAAAGCTGAGCGGGGTTTACTCTCCGCAGATCATGCTGAATTTCGATCAGTACCCCCGGTCGGAATTCATGATGGCCATTCTCTTCGGATGTTCCCCGAAAACCACGGAAAAACTTTCCAAAGCCGTATTCGGGGAACTACATAAATTCAGGAAACACGGGCCAACGGAAGTGGATCTGAACAAAGCCAAAGAACTACTCCTCCGCAACCGGGAAACCGACCTGGAAAAGAATGAGTTCTGGCTCAGTAAGATTGAATCCCTTTACTTCAATGGAGGGGATCCGGCATTTGTTCTCAATTACAAGGAACGGGTCAATGCAGTTACCGTGGAGGATCTGAAAACGGCAGCAAATGCGTTTTTCAAGCCCGATCATTACGTCAGGGTCGTACTGATGCCAGAGAAAAAATAATGTATGACCACAGCGATCACGATCCGGAACAAGAAAGCCCAGTTTGAGTATTTCCTTCTGCAGGAGTATACCGCAGGAATTCAGCTTACCGGCACGGAAATTAAATCGATCCGTGCCGGTAAGGCTTCCATCGTGGATGCTTTTTGCTCTTTCACCGGGAATGAGCTGTTCGTCCGGAATATGCACATCGCAGAATATGCTTACGGGACCCACTATAACCACGAACCAAAGCGTGACCGGAAGTTGTTGTTGAACCGGAAGGAGTTAAAAAAACTCCTGACCAAAGTCAACGAACGGGGATTTACCATCATTCCGGTGGAACTTTTTATCAATGAAAAAGGGCTGGCCAAACTAACCATTGCCCTGGCGCGCGGAAAACATTCTTACGACAAGCGTGAAACGCTCAAGAAGAAAGATATCCAGCGCGAAATTGACCGGCATTCCGGAGATTAAAGTTTTGCCTTCCAACAAAATAATCTGCGCAAATCCGCGTTCTTTCCGCGTCATCCGCGTTCTATTATCTTTATATTTGCAAAAAAATATCCATGAGATCTTTGTCCATCCTAACCATATCCATCTCAATTGCTTTTCTCTCTCCTTTAGTGAAAGCTCAAACCGCCTCCCAGCCCGCTAATCCAGAAACAGCCACCGCACATATCAAGTGGATGTCATTCGAAGAAGCTTACGCGCTGAATAAGAAGAAACCAAAAAAGGTCTTCATTGACGTCTACACCGACTGGTGTGGATGGTGCAAACGCATGGATGCCACCACGTTTATTCACCCGGAGATTGTCGATTTCATGAATAAAAACTTCTACTGCGTAAAAATGAATGCTGAACGAAAGGATACAGTAGTGATTGATAGCGTGACCTTTACCAATCCAAATCCCACCGGCAATCGCTCCTCTCATCAGCTGGCGGTAGAGCTTCTTCGCGGACAAATGTCCTACCCCTCTTATGTGTTTCTAAACGAAAAAAGCCAGTTGCTCACCGTTGTTCCCGGGTACCAGCAGGCTAAAGATTTTGAACCGATCCTCCATTATTTTATCGACAACGCTTACGTTGATCAGCCGTGGGAGGAATACCGGGCGAAGTTTAAGGGAAAGATTGAGTGAAACGTCAGAAGGTCAGGAAGTCAGGAATTTGGAAATTTGGAAATTTGGAAAACGGGTCCAATGCACAGAAACTGGACACAAAATCGCGTTATCAATTCTTTAACCTACAACTTTAAAAACTTGCAAGATTGCTGTATATGATCGGATTGTATATGAAGAAGGTAAAGTCCATTTTTATAATTGAATATATCTATTATAACCGGATGTTCATTAATCAATATTTGTTTTACTTCCATCTCATGGCCGGTAATGTCAAATATTGACAAAATGACTTCTGTACTGTACAAATCGCTACTTAGAATTTTAATTATTAACTGGTTATCCGATTGAATTAACCGGATAGGATTGGGATTTTGCTGTACAGGTTCGGTCACATCCACGAATCCGTTACCATACTCATCAAATTTGACCAGATACATTCGGGATAAACCACTGTACACATATGTTCCACAAGCAATAAATCCATCATCAGGCGCCATATCAATCCCATAGAATATTCTTTGGCCCGGTAAGTCATTAATTTTTGTCCATAATGTGTCGCCATTGTTATCAGTCCGGACAATGAAAGCAGATGGATTTGCATTCCAATCTTGGGTGAAACCTGCAGCAATAAAGCCTGAATCCGTTAATTCCGAAATTGAGTTGAATAGGCTCAGATGGTCATACTTTTTATATTGTTTTGACCAAAGCATCGTACCATTATAATCAATTTTAAAAATCGCCGCCTCAGGATATATCCCACCGGCTAATATCAAATTGCTATCGGAAGATTGAATCATTGAGTAAACAAATTTGCCAGGCGGATCTGGTAAATAAGTCTTGGTCCAAATTGTATCTCCGTTCGAATCCAGTTTATAAATAAAAAATCCATCTGGTGGATAGTCCTGACCACAAACAAAATATTCGTTACTTGAAGTGACTGCAATATCTGTAACCTCGGAAAAAGAATGATTAAGAGGATAGGAACGGGACCAGAGTGAATCACCGTTCGCATCTGTTTTTAATACCCACAAGAACTGTGTGTCCTGTACAAGACGTTCCCCGGCAATTATTAATCCATTATCATTTGTAGGTTTAATTGATTTTCCACATAGGTGAGGATTGCCGGGATTTGTGTCGTGATAATATTTTGTCCAGATTACATCTCCAGCTTCAGAATATTTCCTTATGAAGGCAGCATAATCCGGAAAGCCGATTAAATGTGCAGTACCTGTTATAATACAATTCTCCTCTGGTTCAGTCAAAATACAAGAATATGCCCGGGAATTGCCCGTTTCTCCAAACATTGATTTTCTCCAGACTACTTCCCCATAATAATCAACCTTTATCGTTACGGCATAAGGACCACTGTAAAGTGAATCTGTTGAACCTGTTACAATAAATGAACTATCTGAACATGCTTTTACAGAATTCAATACAGCC
>JAZDGR010000051.1:0-37737 GCA_043806735.1 bacterium
TTTCATGCCTCTAGCCCGGTGCCTGGGCCAAGCAGAAGGAATATCCCAGAGGATAGCCGAGTACCCTGGGGCGATTCTGAACAACACCGAGCAAGAGATAAGAAACAATATCGAGAAAGTCACATATCCCCAAATCATTAAAGCTCTGACCAAGCCGGTGCCAGCGACGTCGGTGAAAACCAATATAACGCCAAGCAACGGTGGAGACATAGTCTTCAAAGGCTCCCTCGAAGGAGTGAATGAATTCTTCATCGAAAGCTGGATCCGTTTCCGGGGAACGTCGATATCGAGTACCTCCACCTGTACCTTCTGGTTGATCTTCACCACGTCGTTCGGGTCCCTGACGAATCGGTCGGCCAGTTGACTGATGTGGACCAGTCCGTCCTGGTGAACGCCAATGTCCACAAAGGCGCCAAACGCCGTGATATTGGTCACGATGCCGGGCAGTTTCATACCCGGCCTGAGGTCCTGGATGGTGTGAACTTCTTTGGCAAATTCAAACAGCTCGAATTGTTTCCGCGGATCACGTCCGGGTTTGGCCAGTTCGCTCAGGATGTCCTCAAGTGTGGGAAGTCCAATGGTATCGGTCACATAGTCCTGCAGGTTGATCCGGCTCCGGAGCTCCCCCTGGGCGATCAGGTCGGAGATGGAGCAGCGCATGTTTTTCGCCATCCGGTCTGCCACGTGGTAACTTTCGGGGTGAACGGCGCTGCGGTCGAGCGGATTTCCGGCATCCCTGATGCGGAGGAAACCGGCTGCCTGTTCAAAGGCTTTCTCTCCAAAGCGGGTAACTTTCCTGAATTCCTGACGCGATGAGAAAGGGCCGTATTCGTTTCTGTATTTGATGATGTTCTTCGCCAGGTTAGGTCCCACTCCGGATACGAAGGTGAGCAGTTGCTCGCTAGCGGTGTTGACCTCCACCCCTACCAGGTTGACACAGCTTTCGACCGTGTCGGCCAGGCTTTTCTGAAGAGAGGGCTGATCCACATCGTGCTGGTATTGTCCAACTCCGATGGATTTGGGATCGATCTTCACCAGTTCGGCCAGGGGATCCATCAGGCGGCGGCCGATGCTCACCGCTCCGCGAACGGTCACATCGTAGTCGGGGAACTCCTGCCGTGCGAGGGCGCTGGCCGAGTAGACCGAAGCCCCGCTTTCGTTGACCACCAGGGCGATCAGATCTCGGTCAAATTTGACGGATCGGACCAACCGTTCAGTTTCGCGGCCGGCGGTGCCGTTGCCGATGGCAATGGCTTCGATCTTATAGGCGTTGACCAGACTTTTGATCTTATGGATGGATGTTTTTACTTCATTCTGTGGAGGGTGCGGGTAGATGGTCTCGTTGTGTAGCAGTTTCCCTTGGGGGTCGAGGCAGACAAGCTTACAACCGGTGCGGAATCCCGGGTCGATCGCCAGCACGGTTTTTTGTCCCAATGGTGACGCCATCAGCAGTTGTCGAAGGTTCTCGGCAAAGACCCGGATCGCCTCGGCATCCGCTTTCTCCTTGATCCATTGCCGCATCTCGGTCTCCATGGAAGGATAGAGGAGCCGTTTGGTACTGTCAGCAATCGCTTTTCTGACCAGTTCCGACGAAGCGTTATCGCTTTTCACGAAGATCTTTTCCAGGATCTCGTGTCCTTTCTGCGGGTCTACATCGACGCTCACGTTCAGGAACCCCTCCTTTTCCCCCCGGAACATTGCCAGGATGCGGTGGGAAGGTGTTTTCCAGAGAAGTTCATGCGAGTCGAAGTAGGTCTTGTAGTTGGCCCCCTTCTCTTCTTTCCCCTTGATGACCTTCGAGGTGACGAGCGATTCCTTCTGGAAAAGGGTCCGGATCCGTTTGCG
This sequence comes from bacterium, assembly GCA_043806735.1. Taxonomy (GTDB): domain Bacteria; phylum Bacteroidota; class Bacteroidia; order Bacteroidales; family FEN-979; genus QYOJ01. The sequence continues at coordinate 1,846 of JAZDGR010000051.1, forward strand.
GGCATAGGCATGTTCGTTGACCCATTCGGCGATGATATCCGAAGCTCCCTGAAGGGCTTCGGCTGCGTCGTTTACCCCTTTTTCAGGATTGATATATGCTTCGGCGCGGGATGTAATGTCGTCGTACCGCTGGCTCATGACGATTTTTGCCAGGGGTTCCAGCCCTTTCTCTTTCGCCATGCTGGCACGGGTTTTCCGTTTAGGCCGGTAGGGCAGGTACAGATCCTCCAGCTCTGCTAAAGTAGCGGCGTTTCTGACTGCCTGCTCGAGGATATCGGTCAGCTTTTCCTGGTCTTTGAGGGATTTGAGGATCGTCTCCCGGCGGGCATCGAGGCCTTTCAGCTGCTGCAAGCGGTCGCGAATCCGGGAAATGACGGTCTCATCCATACTTCCGGTTAGTTCTTTCCGGTACCGTGCGATAAACGGGATCGTGGCTCCACCCTCCAGCAGGTGGATGGTGTTTCTGACAAATCCTTCCGCCACGTTGAGCCCGGCAGCAATGAGGGCGGCAAATTTTTCGACGCTCATTTGACTATGGTAACCGTTCCTTTCAGTACGACATCTCCGTTGGTGATGATATCTTCCCCAAGGAATGTCATGTTGACGATCCAGACATAGGTATCGGCTTCGGCAGGCTTATTCTTGTACATTCCGTCCCATCCCTGGTTGATGTCGGCGGCGGTAAATACCAGCCCGCCCCAGCGATTGTAAATATACATTTAGTTCCCTGAAGCCAATACATCAATGATATGGATAGTTTTGATCGGCAGGTTATGTTTTTCGATATACCCCTGCAGATGCATCAGGCAGGACGAGTCGGTTGAAACGATGTATTCGGCGCCGGTCTCCAGTGCATGTTTAATTTTTTGTTCAGCCATGGCCGTGGAGATAGGTTCAAATTTCACGGAGAAGGTCCCTCCGAAGCCACAGCAAACCTCCTTGTCTTTTAGTTCCCGGTATTCCAACCCTTTCACGTGGGACAACAACCGGTAAGGTTCATCCGTAAGGCCATATTCGCGGAGGGATGCACAGGAGCTATGGTAGGTAACCACGTGCTCAAAGGTGGCGCCAACATCTTCAATTTTCAACACATTCACCAGGAAATCGGTGAATTCGTAAATATTTTTCCGGAGTTGCTTGTATTCATAATGCAAGGCGGTGTTGTGGAATAGCCAGGGGAAATAGTTCTTCACGAAGCCGATGCAGGAAGCCGATGGACCGACGATGGGCCGGTCGTTTGGAAAGTCGCGGATGAACTTCTCTCCCATCGCTTTGGCTTCATCCCAGAAACCGCTGTTGAACGCCATCTGCCCGCAACAGGTCTGGTTCCCGTTGTAATGTACCGCTACCCCAACCTTTTCCAGCACACGCACCATGTTCAGCCCCGTTTCGGGATAAACCTGGTCGATGAAGCAGGGGATAAAAAGGTCAACAAGCATGCTAGAAAATAGTGAAAAGTGAATAGTGAATAGTGAATAGTTGAGGAACTATAGATTGGGGGCAAAAATATAGAAATTCTGGCACTTTTCACTGTTCACTTAAAACAAATCCCGTTTTCCGCAGGTCCTCCCAGAAGCCCGGGTAGGATTTGGCGACGACATCGGGATTTTTAATGCGGATGGAGCCGAGTTTGAGGGCCAGGGGGGCGAAAGTCATTGCCATCCGGTGATCGCCATAGGTCTCCATAACCAGGCCCGGACCTGGTTGGAGGTGGGAGGGGGCAAATTCAAATGCCTTGAGCAGTTCGGTCACATCGGCGGCTTCGACGTTGACCCCCAGCTTTTCATACTCTCTCTGCAACGCTTCCAGCCGGTCGGTCTCCTTGATCCGGAGACTTTGCAATCCCTCGAAACGTCCACGGATTCCCAACCCCGCACAGGTGGAGATCACCGCCGGAGCGATATCGGGGTAGCCGGTGAAATCAAAATAAAACCCTTTGCTTTTTCGGGGAACCTGCGTAAGGATAACCCCGTTAGGAGTGTATTCCGTTTGTACGCCAAAATTCTGATAGACGAGGGCGAGGATGGCATCGCCCTGCAGGCTGTTTTGCTCCAGTGCAGGCAGCTCCAGGCAAGCCTGTTCCGACAGTGCGGCTGCTTCGTACCAGAATGCCGCCGCCGACCAGTCGGCTTCCACCCGGTAATCTTTCCCCGAATAGGTCCCCGGCTCGACGCGGATACGGTTTTTCTCCCTCCGCAGCATAATACCATATTCCTTCATCAGGCCGAGAGTCATTTCAATGTAGGGAAAGGAGACCGGCAGCCCGCTCATCCGTAAGGTCAATCCCCCGGGAAGGTAAGGGGCGATCATCAAAATTGCTGAAATAAACTGGCTGCTGACCGAGGCATCCACATCCACTTCGCCTCCTTTGAGCGACCGTCCCTTGATCATCAGGGGAGGATATCCCAGTTTGGAGAGGTACTCTATGTCGGCTCCCAGTTTTCTCAAGGCTTCCACCTGGATGCCGATGGGGCGCTGGCGCATCCGTTCGCTGCCGGTGAGGATCCATTTCCCTGGTTTCATGGTGAGATACGCGGCAAGAAACCGCATGACGGTTCCGGCATTCCGGGTGTCGAGTTCGAAAACGGCCCTCCGCTTTCCGTTTCCTTCAACCTCTTTCAAAAGATGCTGTAACAGGATGGTATCATCGGCCTTTGAGAGATTGGTGATGCGGAATTTCTTCCCTCTCAGCGCACGGATCATCAACAGCCTGTTGCTGATGCTCTTGGAAGCAGGCAGAGTGATCTTTCCATTCAGGATCCGATCTTCTTTCGTAACCGTGATGATTTTCATGGGCGAATGTCCGAAGGTAGTTCCAGGTACCGGGTGAGAGCCCCGACGATTCGTGCCGGGTCGCAAGATTGGTTGATCTTTCCCTGTCCGGGACGGGACAGCAAGGTAAACCGGAGTTCCTGGTTCCGGTTTTTCTTGTCGTGGCCCATCAGGGCAAGCAGTTCGGGCACATCCCCGGAGCTAATGCCGATTTTTCCAAATCCTTTCAACAACCAGTTGACGATGGTTGTACTCTGCCCGGGATCCAGTCCGGCCAGCTGTTCGGAGAGAAAGCATTCGCAGAGTATGCCGGCGGCCACCGCTTCTCCGTGCAGCACGGGAGTTCCCCGTCTCAATGCCAGGGATTCCATTGCATGGCCGACGGTATGGCCGAAGTTCAGCAGTTTTCTGCGGTTCCGTTCAAAGGGATCCTGGCGGACGATCTCCAGCTTGATCCGTACGGTTTGCAGGAGGATTTCTTTCCAACCGTTTTCGGTAAAGGGAATCGAGAGGATCTCTTCGACCGGTTTCCGGGAGAGCCACCGCCAGAAGCGCTCATCCCGGATCAGGGCTGTTTTGGTCACTTCGGCCAGTCCCGAGCGAAGCTGGTCCTTTCCGAGAGTGGCGAAGAATCCGGGCCAGCAATAAACACCGCGGGGAGAATAATAGGTTCCTACCTGGTTTTTCAGGGAATCCAGGTTTACTCCGGTTTTCCCTCCGATCGCGGCATCGATCTGGCCGATCAGCGTGGTCGGTACATGGATACAATCGATCCCGCGGTGGAAGCCCGACGCCACAAATCCGCCAAGGTCGGTAACCATCCCTCCGCCCAGGCTGATCAGCAGGGCCTGCCGGTTGACCTGAAGCCGGGCCAGCTCGTTCCAGAGAAATTCGGCCGAGGAGAGGGTCTTGCGATCTTCTCCTGCTTCGACCGTCAGTACCTGCGCCTGGCGCAGTTCAGGACACCGGTCAGTCAATACAGGCAGGCAAAACCGGAGGGTATTTGAATCGGTGAGAATAAAAACCGGCGATTTCGACTTCCGGTAGCGGGCAAGCTCTTTTTCCAGGTGAACGAACGCCTCCTCACCCAGGCAGACAGGGTAGCGTTCGGTTTTTACGATCCGGGCCGACAATTTCATGGTTAACGGAAAGCGGCCATCAGGAGTTCGATATCCTGAAATGGCAGGTTGAACAATTTGCTGATCGGGAGATTGGTTACTGTCCCATTATAGAGATAGACTCCCTGCCTGACCCCATAATCATTCTTAATCAGTGCTTCGATCCCTCCTTCCGCACAGATATCGAGGATGATCGGGACGAAGATATTGTTCAGAGCCTGGGACGCGGTATGGGGAACGCGCGAGGGGATATTGGGAACGCAGTAATGGGTAACGCCATCGACCTTGTAAACCGGGTTACCATGCGTGGTGGGGTGTGAGGTTTCAAAACAGCCTCCCTGGTCGATGCTGACATCGATGATGATGGATCCTTCTTTCATCTCCCGGATCATCTCCCCGGTGATCAGGCAAGGCGATTTTCCGGCCGGGGAGTGTACAGCTCCGATGACGACGTCGGCCGTTTTCATGGATTCGAGCAATGCTTTCGGGTGAATGATCGAGGTGAACACCCGGATCCCCAGGCTATTCTGCAACCGCCGGAGACGGTACACCGAGTTGTCGAACACCTTGACCACAGCGCCCAGACCGATGGCAGAGCGGGCGGCATATTCCCCGACCGTGCCGGCGCCGATGATCAGTACTTCAGAAGGAGGGATCCCGGTAAATCCCCCGAACATTTTTCCTCTGCCGAAATCGGGGCTTGACAGATATTCGGCGGCGACGAAAATGGAGGTACAACCGGCTATTTCGCTCATAGCCCGGACGACGGGGAAGGAGTGCGTCTTGTCGCGGATCAGCTCATACCCGAATGCGGTGATCTTCCGGCTCATCAGCTTGCGAAAATAATCTTCATTCCGGATGGCGAGTTGGAGTGCTGATATCAGGGTTTGCTTCGGTTTCAGCAACTCTGTCTCCCCGGAATCAGGTGGGGCTACTTTCAGGATCAGGTCGGCGGTAAAGACCTCCTCCGGGGAGTAAACGATGTGGGCTCCGGCTTCACTGTATTCATGGTCGAGAAAGTGGGCGGCCAGGCCGGCTCCGGCTTCTACCAGGACCTGGTTTCCCTGAAGGGTGAGTAATTTCACGCCGACCGGCACGAGGGAAACGCGGTTTTCTTCCACGGTCTTCTCCTTCGGGACACCAATGGTAAGTTGCTTTTTGGGACGTGCCAATTCGAGCATCTCTTCCTGCGGCCTCAGGTGTTCGGCCGGGGAGCGGCGTGTCATTTCCGACATGGGATCTTGCATGGCAGGAAAATTTTAAACGAAGATACTAATTAAAGTCCACAGTTGGCAGTTGGCAGTACGCAATTTTTCACGGGGATTTCATATTTTTGTTCGCTCTCATACCACCGGAAAAATAACCCACGCGATGATTGACTCATATTTTCAACGGATCCAGGGGTTGTCCACCCTGATCGGGAATACCCCGATGCTCTCGATCGACTTTACTTACAAAGGGGAAAAGCGAAGGCTTTATGCCAAATCGGAGCACCTGAACATGACCGGCAGCATCAAGGACCGGATGGCTTTTCACATCCTTCGCGAGGCGATCCGGCGCGGAGAACTGCAGCAGGGCTATACGATCATCGAAGCTACCAGCGGGAACACGGGGATTGCCATTGCGGCGATCGGCCGGGCGCTTGGCCATCCGGTGGTCATCTTCATGCCCGACTGGCTCAGCAGCGAGCGGATCAACCTGATCCGGAGTATGGGTGCCACCATCAACCTGGTGAGCAAAGAGCAGGGAGGATTCCTGGGGAGCATCGAACTGGCGAACAAGCTGGCCGATAAACTGGGCGACGCCTTTCTACCGCACCAGTTCGACAACCGCGACAATGTGGAGGCGCATTACCTGACCACCGGTCCGGAGATCTGGTGGCAGCTTCAGTTCCGTGGGTTGAAACCCGATGCGTTTGTGGCCGGAGTAGGAACCGGAGGAACCGTGATGGGAGTGGGCAGGTACCTGAGAGAGCAACATCCTTCGGTGAAGATCCACCCCCTGGAACCTACTAATTCCCCTACTCTCTCCACGGGGTGGAAAGTGGGGAAGCACCGCATCCAAGGCATTTCCGATGAGTTCATTCCCTCCATCTGCGAACTTGACAAGCTGGATTCAGTGGTGGCGGTCGACGACGGCGATGCCATCATCATGGCTCAGAAACTGGCAGTGGCGGGCATCGGAGTAGGGATTTCATCGGGCGCAAATTTTATCGGAGCCCTGATGCTTCAAAATGCCATAGGTGCCGATGCCGTAGTGGCCACAGTATTTTCCGATTGCAACAAAAAATACCTCAGCACCGACCTGATGAAGGAAGAGCCGGTGAAACCGGAATTTCTCTCTCCCGATGTGGAACTCATCTCGGTTCAATCCTTCCAGCGGGTCTGTTACCTATGCTGTATCCCGGAAGATTGCGTGGAGTTGAAATTTGCGCAATCGATGGAGTCGTTCCATCTCCCCTGCTGCTCACAGAATCCGACGGAGAACAGCATAAAGTGTTAGCGTGATTAATTTCGCTATTTCGCTACCTCGCTACCTCACTTCTAATTATGGAACGCGGATGCCGCGGATCGACGCGGATGTTCACGGATTTTTTCAGAAGAGGGCCTTAGAAACAAATCGTTCGTTCGCCGTCCCCGCTGATCGAGACCTTCACGGCTTCCGGGGGCAGAAGCTCCTGCATCTGTTCAGGCCATTCGATCAAGCAGTACCGGCCGCTGGACAGGTACTCTTCGTAACCGATATCATAGATCTCCCCGACATTTTTCACCCGGTAGAAATCAAAATGGTAGACGGGTGTATCGTCAGTAGTGTGGTACTCGTTGATGATAGCAAACGTGGGACTCAGCGCTTCGTCTTCCACCCCCAGCGCCCGGCAGATGGCCTTTATGAAGGTGGTCTTTCCTGCGCCCATTGCGCCATAAAAGGCAAAAATCCTGTGCCCGGGGTAAGCAGCGAGGAGTTCCCGTGCCAGTCCGGGCAGTTCGGCTTCGGAATTGATCTGGTATGCTTTGGGATTATTTTTCACCGCAGGTTTTGTGAAAAGATTTTACCGCTAAGACACAAAGACGCAAAGAACGCAAAATTACAAGATCCATAGCAATCTATGGCAATCTATGGCAATTCATGGCAATATCATCTGTTCCTCAGCACCACAAACGGTATCAGCATCTCCTCCATCGAAATTCCGCCGTGCTGGAAGGTGTCTTTGTAATAGTTTACGTAGTAGTTATAGTTGTTCGGGTAGGCAAAAAAGTCGTAATTCCGGCAGATGGCAAACGAAGAGCTCACGTTGATCCGGGGCAGAAAAGCATCGGCCGGATTCCGGATATCAAACACTTCGTTGCGTTCGTACTTCAGCGTTTTCCCGGTCTTGTATCGCAGGTTGGTATTGGTGTTGCGGTCGCCCAGAATCTTCACGGGGTTGCTCACCCTGATGGAGCCATGATCGGTGGTGAGTACCAGGTTGATCTCTTTGCCGGCCAGAAAGCGGATGATCTCCAGCAGCGGGGAGTGGCGGAACCACGAAAGCGTGAGGGAACGGTATGCTTTTTCATCGCTGGCCAGCTCACGGATGATCTCCATCTCGGTACGGGCGTGGGAGAGCATGTCGACAAAGTTGTAGACGATGAAGTTCAGCCGGTTCCCCAGCAGGTTGGGCAACAGCTCCACGAGCTTTTTCCCGTACGACATGTTGAGCACTTTGTAGTAGGAGTACCTGATATCATGGCCGTAACGTTTCAGGAGTTCCCCGAGCAATTCGCTCTCGTAGTTGTTCTTGGTCCCCTCTTCGTCTTCGCCGACCCAGTACTTCGGGTATTTCTTTTCGATCTCGGTGGGAAGCAGTCCGGCAAACAGTGCGTTGCGGGCATATTGGGTCACCGACGGGAGAATACCGTAGTAGATGTCTTCGTTTTCCACCCGGAAGCCTTCTTCGACGATCGGCTGAAGTACCTTCCACTGGTCGTATCGGAGGTTGTCGATCAGAATGACAAAAAGAGGCCGGCGGTCCTGGAGCAGCGGGAAGATCTTCTCCTTGATGAGATTGTGCGATTGCACCGGCCGGTGATCCGTCTTCGCATGGATCCAGTCGAGGTAGTTGCGTTCCACAAATTTGCAGAAGAGCTGGTTGGCTTCGGTTTTCTGCATCTGTAGCACCTGGTTCATCCCTTCGTCCTGCGACTGTTCCAGTTTCAGCTCCCATCCTGTGATTTTTTTATAGACATCGATCCACTCCCGGTAATCGAGCCGGTTGCTGATCTCCATGCCTATGTTCCGGAATTCCTGCTGGTACTGGAAGGTGGTCTTCTCGCTGATGAGTTTCCGGTTCTCCAGGTTTTTCTTGAGGGAGAGCAGGATCTGGTTTGGGTTGACCGGTTTGATCAGGTAGTCGGCGATGTTGCTGCCGATGGCATCTTCCATGATCGACTCCTCTTCGCTTTTGGTGATCATCACCACCGGCAGGTTCGGCGACCGGTCTTTGATCTTCATCAGGGTTTCAATTCCCGACATCCCGGGCATTTGCTCATCCAAAAAAATGATATCGAAATTATGGTCGGGCAGCAGTTCCAGCGCATCCTGTCCGTTGTTAGCCGTATGCACTTCGTAGCCCTTTTCCCTTAGGAAAAAAATATGCGGTTTTAACAGGTCAACCTCATCATCCACCCACAAAATTGTGATCTTCTCCATGGTTCTCCTTACTTTTGTCCTAAGTTTAATGTAAGAATCGGGCTTTTATTGTCCGGATAGCCTATTTTTACGTTTCCTTAACAAAGGTACCGAAATCATCAACAAAAAGAAAAACATCAACGACCCGATCTACGGATTCATCCGGATCCCCGATGAGTTTTTGTTCGACGTGATGGAGCATCCGTGGTTTCAGCGCCTGCGCCGTATCAAACAACTGGGGGTGACCGATTATGTCTATCCCTCAGCTACTCATACCCGTTTTCAGCACGCCCTCGGATGCCTTTACCTGATGAAGCAGGCGATTGATGTGCTGCGCAGCAAAGGGATCGAAGTCACGCGCGACGAGGAGCACGGAGCCTGGCTGGCGATCCTGCTACACGACATCGGCCATGGCCCCTATTCCCATACGCTGGAAAAATCGATCGTGACCGGCATTACGCACGAAGAGATCTCCCTACTTTTCCTGGAACGGCTGAACCTCATCTTCGACGGATTGTTTGAAACAGCTATCCGCATTTTCACCGGTTCCTATCCCAAGAAGTTCCTGCATCAGCTGGTATCGAGCCAGCTTGACATGGACCGGCTCGATTACCTGTCGCGCGACAGTTTTTTCACCGGGGTAGTCGAAGGCGTGATCAACACCGACCGCATCATCAATATGCTCACCGTAGTGGACGATGAGCTGGTGGTGGAAGAGAAAGGCATCTATTCGATTGAAAAGTTCATCCTGGCCCGGCGGCTGATGTACTGGCAGGTCTACCTGCACAAGGCGGTGCTGGCTGCCGATTTCATGCTGACCAACATCCTGAGCCGGGCCAAATTCCTCGGGGAAAACGGCGTGGATCTTTTTGCTACTCCCGCCTTGAAACGGTTCCTAAAAGAACCGGTGAAAGGGAAGGAGGTGTTCTGTTCCGACGATTGCCTGAACGATTTCTCCCGACTGGACGATCTCGATATTTTTTCTGCCGTGAAGGTCTGGATGGAACACCAGGATCAAATATTGTCGGAATTGTGCCGCAGGTTCGTTAACCGGCGGCTGTTCCGGGCGGAGATCCGCAACAAGCCGTTCGAAACCGGGTATGTGAAAAATATCCGCCATGCGACTGCCGGACTTTTCGGATTGAAGCCGGAAGAGGCAGGTTATTTCATGGCAGAGGAAACGATCATCAACAACGCGTACAATCCCCGGTTCGACAGGATCAAGATCCGCACCCGCGAAGGGGAGTTGGTAGATGTGTCGGAAGCGTCGGAGCAACTCAACATCTCGATCCTCTCGACACCCACAAAAAAATACCTGCTCTGTTATCCGAAAGATATCGGGACTGACTAAAAAGACAATCCCTTTCCCGTAAAAATCCTGCCGGTATCGAAATTATTGGTAACTTGCGTCGCGTTTGCAGATAAGTAAAAACCTCTAAATCAAGTTAAATGGAATTCACCGCCCGACAAATAGCCGAGCTCCTGGGAGGAAAGGTGGAAGGGAATCCGGAGGTACGGGTTACCGGTCTTTCCAAGATCGAGGAGGGAACTCCAGGCACCCTGACTTTCCTGGCCAATCCGGCTTACACGCACTATATTTATTCCACGGGGGCTTCCCTCGCAATCGTGAATGAGAATTTTGCTCCCGACAAGCCGCTTCCCAGCGAACTAACCCTGCTCCGCGTAAAGAACGCCTACGATGCGTTTGCCCGGCTTCTGGAGATTCATGCAAGCCTCACCAGGCGAAAAAGCGGGATCTCCCCACAATGCTACATTTCTCCCTCGGCAAAACTGGGAAAAGACCTTTACATCGGGGAGTTTGCCTACATCGGCGAAGAGGTTTCGGTCGGTGACAACGTGCAGATTTACCCCCAGGTGTACATCGGTGAAAATGTCAACATCGGGAATGACACTATTCTTTACCCAGGTGCAAGGATCTACCACAACTGCGAGATCGGCAGTCACTGCACCATTCATGGCGGGGCGGTGATCGGAAGCGACGGGTTTGGTTTTGCGCCCCAGGATGACCAGCACTACCGGAAAGTCCCCCAGGTTGGCAACGTGATTCTGGAAGACCATGTGGAGATAGGGGCAAACACGACGGTCGACCGCGCTACGCTGGGATCCACAATCCTGCGCCGTGGCGTGAAACTCGACAACCTGATCCAGGTGGCACATAACGTGGAGATCGGGGCGAACACGGTGATTGCGGCCCAGACCGGCATTTCCGGATCGGTCAGGATCGGAAAGAACTGCATGTTTGGTGGCCAGGTCGGGTTGGTCGGGCACATTACTATTGCTGATGATGTAAAAATCGGAGCACGGTCGGGTGTAGAGGGCAGCATTACCCAGGAAGGAGCTGTGATGTTCGGTGCCCCAGCCATTGACGCATCCAAAGCACGTCGCAATTACGTTCACTGGAGAAATTTTGACGGCATTGTAAGAAAAGTGAATACCCTGGAGAAACAACTGAAAAAACTGACTCCCGATGAGTGAAAAACAGAAAACGATCAGCGCCCCGGTCAGCATTGACGGGATTGGGCTGCATACCGGGAAAAAGGTCAGGTTGACCTTCAAGCCCGCTCCGGAGAATTACGGTTACAAGTTCCGCCGGGTAGATATCAATTCGGAAGCGCTGGTGGATGCCGATGTGGATAACGTGATCGACACCTCCCGCGGAACTAGCCTGGAGCACGACGGGGTTCGTATCGACACCGTGGAGCATGTGCTGGCGGCGCTTTCCGGACTGGAGATCGACAACGTGCTGGTGGAAATGAACCAGTCGGAGCCCCCAATCCTGGACGGCAGTTGCCGGATCTATGTGGAAAAACTTCTGAAAGCGGGCATCGTGGAGCAGAAAGCCCTCAAGAAATACTTTGAGGTCTCTTCCAACATTTCCTATACCGATCCGGAGAAAAAGGTTGAACTGATCGCGATCCCTTCGAAAGAGTTCCGTGTTTCGGTGATGATCGATTACGAATCGAAGATCCTGCCGACCCAGAATGCCACACTGAATCATATCCGGGAGTTCCGGACCGAGATTGCCCCCTGCCGTACCTTCGTATTTCTGCATGAGCTGGAGTACCTGCTCAACAACAACCTGATCAAGGGGGGCGACCTGAGCAATGCCATAGTCTTTGTCGACCGGTTGATCTCCCGCGAGGAGCTCGATCACCTGGCGAAGCTGTTCAACAAGCCACGTGTGGAGGTGTTGCGCGAAGGGATCCTGAATAACCTCGAACTGCAGTTCCCGAACGAACCCGCCCGCCACAAGCTCCTCGATGTCATCGGGGATCTGGCCCTGGTGGGGATGCCGATCAAAGCCCATGTCATCGCCTCGCGGCCCGGCCATCTTTCCAACGTCCAGTTTGCGCGGATCCTGAAGAAGCTGATCCGGAAAGAGCGGAAAACAGAAGCCGTCCATACCTTCGACCTCAACAAAACCCCGTTGTACAACATCAACCAAATCCAGAACATTCTCCCGCACCGGCCTCCGTTCCTGTTCATTGACAAGATCCTGGAAATGGGCGAGGATTATGTGGTTGGACTGAAGAATGTGACGATAAACGAAACCTTCTTTGTCGGTCATTTTCCCGAAGAGCCGGTGATGCCGGGTGTCATCCTGGTGGAGGCGATGGCCCAGACCGGTGGCATCCTGGCATTGAGCACGGTGGATGATCCGCAACATTATACCACCTATTTCGTTAAGATAGAGGCCGTCAAATTCAGACACAAAGTGGTGCCGGGCGATACCGTCATTTTCTACAACCAGCTGAATACGCCGATCCGCAGAGGGTTGATCTCCATGCGCGGCCTGGCCTACGTGGGCCAGAAGGTGGTGATGGAAGCAGAGATGATGGCCCAGATCCAACGCAAATAACATCCCGATGAACCAACCGTTAGCTTACGTCCACCCGCACGCCAAAGTGGCCCCGAACGCCGTGATCGAGCCATTTGTCACGATCGATAAAAATGTAGTCATTGCAGAGGGAACCTGGATCGGATCCAATGTCACGATCATGGAGGGAGCCCGGATCGGGAAGAACTGCCGGATCTTTCCCGGCGCCGTCATCTCCGCCATTCCACAGGATCTCAAATTTGCCGGCGAGGATACCATCGTCAAGATCGGCGACAACGTAACCATCCGTGAATTTGTGACCGTCAACCGCGGCACCAAAGCCAGTTACGAAACCGTGATCGGCGACAACGTTCTGCTGATGGCCTATGTTCACATCGCACACGACTGCGTGATCGGGAACAATGTGATTCTCGGTAACGCTACCAACCTGGCCGGCCACATCGTAATCGACGACTGGGCCATCATCGGCGGGATGGCAGCCGTACACCAGTTCTCGCACATCGGCACGCACACCATGATCTCGGGCGGTTCGCTCGTCCGGAAGGATGTACCTCCCTACACCAAGGCTGCGAGGGAACCCATCTCCTATGTGGGAGTGAATTCCATCGGGTTACGGAGACGGGGTTTTTCCGCTGAGCGGATCAATTACATCCAGGATATTTACCGCACTATTTACCTGCGGGGATTCAATGTTTCCCGTGCGGTGGAGATCATTGAAGCTGAATTCCCGGCCACCGCCGAGCGGGATGAGATCCTCTCTTTCATCAGCAACTCCAGCCGGGGCATCATGAAGGGGTTCGGAAAAAACCGCGAAAAATAAACCCAACCGCATGACGATAACCCTTACCGGGATCGGAAAGAAGTTCAATACCGAATGGATCTTCCGGGGGATCACCACAACGTTTGAGTCGGGGGAAGCTGTCGCCATCCTGGGCCGGAACGGTTCGGGCAAATCGACCTTCCTGCAGGTTGTTGCCGGCAACATCCATCCCACGGCCGGCCGGATAACATACTCCCTCAACGGAACTACCGTCAGCGATACCGATATTTTCCGGCACCTTTCCCTCGTCGCTCCATACGAAGAGCTCATCGAGGAGTTCACACTGGACGAGATGCTCCGTTTTCATTTCTCGTTCAAATCCCTGCTGAAGGAATACTCGATTCCCGGGATCATCGACCTGCTGGCTTTCTCCCAGTGGAAGAGCAAGCCTATCCGCAAGTATTCCTCGGGGATGAAGCAGCGCGTCAAGTTGGCTTGCGCGATCCTGAGCGATACCTCGCTACTCTTTCTTGACGAGCCCACCACCAACCTCGACAAGGCCGGCATCGACTGGTACCTCGAACTGATCCACCGCCACCACAAAGACCGCACCCTGATCGTATGTTCAAATCTCCAGGAGGCCGAGAGCGGATTTTGCGGGAGGAGGATACAAATTGAAGATTATAAAGAAACCCCTAAATCCCCTAAAGGGGACTTGCTCCCCTCTCCGGAAGGAGAGGGGCCAGGGGTGAGGTAAATTGTCAGTTCAACTTTTTTCCCTATCTTTGCAACCCCAAATAACATATAACTACGATAAATATTTTATGGCAACAACGGCAGATATCCGGAACGGACTGGTTATCGATTTCAACAACGACCTGCACATGGTCGTGGAGTTTCAGCATGTAAAACCCGGAAAGGGTGCGGCATTTATCAGAACGAAGCTGAAGAGCCTGCGTACCGGACGGGTGATCGCAAATACGTTCGATTCGGGTGAAAAGATTAACATTGCCCGGGTAGAACGCCGGAAACATCAGTATTTGTACAAAGACGATACAGGTTATCATTTTATGCACATGGAGACCTTTGAGCAGATTTCCCTTCAGGAAGAGCTGATCAATGCCCCCCAGTTCCTGAAAGAGGGTCAGGAGGTGGAGATCGTTTTCCATGCCGACACAGAGACCCCGCTGAACTGCGACCTGCCACCTTTCGTAGAGCTTGCCATTACCTACACCGAGCCCGGATTGCGCGGCAACACCGCAACCAATACCCTGAAAGAAGCAACCCTGGAGACCGGCGCCATAGTCAAGGTTCCTCTCTTTATCGGTAACGGAGAGGTGATCCGCGTCGACACGCGCACCGGGGAATATGGAGAGCGCGTCAAGACGTGGGACGTGAGACGTGAGACGTGAGACGAATGACCAATGACCTGTTAGCATGAGATTGCCTGTCCCTATCACCGTTAAAGAGCTCGCAGAATTGCTAAACGCCCGGTTTGAAGGGGATCCGGATCATCTGGTTACGGGTATCAACGAGATCCACATGGTGGAGGCGGGCGACCTCACGTTCGTGGATCATCCCAAATATTACCACAAGGCGCTCCACTCAAAAGCCACTACGATTCTCATCAACAAAGACGTTCCTTGTCCGGAAGGCAAAGCCCTGCTCATTTCCGATCATCCGTTTGATGATTATGTTTCCCTGGCGAAGCGGTTTCGGCCGTTCGAATCCGTTACGGCCATGGTCAGTCCGTTGGCTCAGATCGGAGAAGGGACGGTGATCCAGCCGGGCGCGTTTGTAGGAAACCATGTGACCATCGGAAAACACTGTCTCATCCATGCCAACGTCAGCATCTACGATCATTCCGTAATCGGCGACCGCGTGATCCTGCACTCGGGCTGCGTCATCGGAGCCGATGCTTTCTATTTCCAGCGCCGCCCCGACGGATGGAAGAAGCTTGAGTCGTGCGGACGGGTAGTCCTTGAAGACGATGTAGAGATCGGGGCTCTGACTTCCATTGACAAAGGCGTTTCGGGCGATACGATCATTTCCCTGGGCACGAAAATCGACAACCATGTTCAGATCGGCCACGACACCTTCATAGGGCGTCACTGTTTGATCGGCGCCCATTGCGCCATTGCCGGCGTGACCCGGATAGAGGACGAGGTGATCCTCTGGGCCCGTGTCTCCGTGAACAAAGACCTCGTGATTGGCAGGAAAGCCGTAGTTTACGCCATGTCGGGCATCGACAAATCCCTTGAAGGCGGCAAGGTTTACTGGGGGGTTCCCGCTGAGGAGGCGCGGAAGAAGTGGAAGGAGATGGCGAAACTTAGGAAATTGCTGAAGGATTGACCCTAAATCCGTCTGACCAGCTCGCAGCTAAGTGTCAGTGATAGTTCTCCTTATTCTGGTACATATCCATCGAAACGAGCATGGCAATGAAGGCCCATACGGGGATTGAGGCTTTGTCGGTGTCGAGGAAGTTGTTCATGGTGCCATGCAGGAAATAGGTGATTAGTCCGAGCAATACGGTCATGCTCAGCAGCCGGATCTCGGGGGTTCGGGCATTTCGGTAAACACGCATCCCATATACCATCACAAAGATCACGAGGGTGATCATCACGAGCATCCCGGCAAGTCCCTGTTCGGCAAGCGGACCAATATACTCGCTGTGCGCATTTCCCCGGTCGCCCGCATTAGTGCTGATGAAGGTTTTTTCCTGCGAAAGCTGGTATGGGGCATATATAAACTGGTAGGTACCGGGGCCAAAGCCGAATACCGGACGTTCATCAAACATTCGGAGGGCTGACTGCCACCGGTTGATGCGTTCGAGGTTGGAGTTATCGGTCGAAATGTTGGAGATTGACTGGATATGTTGGATAAAGTTCCCGGAAGTTCCCTGTTTATTCCGTTCCAGCACATCCCAGATCTGCTCCTGGAACATGAAAAAGAAGGCCAGAAACGATCCTAAACCCAAGGCGATCCATTTGAATTTTATCCGGAAGAGGACCATCAGAAAAACGAGCAGGGAAAAGACGACACTGATCCAGGCAGCCCGGCAGAAGGAGAGGAACAAGGCAAGGACCAGGATCAGGAGCACGATGAAGGAAAAGAACCGGGTGATCTTGCTGTAGACCTTGCTGAAGGAAAAACCCACAAAGACCGGGAGGAAGAGGGAGAGAACCGCGCCATAAGCGGTATGGTCGTTGTAAAAGGGCGACATTACCCAATGTCCCGCTTCTTCGTCGAAGCCCCGTGTGGAATGCGTATAGATCGTAAAAGCAATGACTCCCAGCAGGGGAATGGTATAGAACCAGATGAAGAGGCGGATGTTTTGGGTTTTGTGGAACAGGTGGATCCCCAGGAAATAGAAGGGGATCACAAACCAGAGCCGGGCCAGCAGGTATTTGAAGGAAACCAGCGGGATCTGGCTGGTCAGGCTGGTGATGAGCATCCAAGCAAGGGAAATGATGACCATCATGCTAAGTGGATGCGTCCATATCCGCCGGTCAAGATCATTTTTGTAGATGATCTTCAGGATAAAGAGGACCAGCACCCCGAACAAAAGCGGTTCGGTGGGAATGGACATGCCTGCCCCCAGGTCGTATTGCACAATGTTGACCGCGATGGGGGCAGTGAAAGCAATCAGCAGGAGGATCCAGTCAAGCCGGGTGAAATAGATGTAAATCAGGATCACCAAGAGAGGAAGGAAGAGCGAATAATAGAGGTTTTTGTAGATCAGGTAGGCATTCAGCAACACATAGGCCAGGCTGCTGAGATAGATCCAGAGGATCTTGTAATTCTCCAGCCAGGAAATGACTCCTGTTACGGTCAGATTCCCGAAAATGTTATGCCGGAACATGTTTCGTGTACCTGTTTCTTTCGATGACCCCAATCACCACAAGGGTAAAGAAAAGTACAGCCAGCACCGAGCCAACAACGATCAGCCAGCGGATTGGATAACTTTTTTTATCGGATACAAAGGGTTTGGTGAGCACGTTCAGATGGGTATATTCCCGGTTGTAATTCAGCAGGGCAC
Source organism: bacterium (assembly GCA_043806735.1). GTDB lineage: Bacteria > Bacteroidota > Bacteroidia > Bacteroidales > FEN-979 > QYOJ01. The sequence goes on from JAZDGR010000051.1 coordinate 19,062, forward strand.
GGTCGTAATCGAGTTTAAAGAAGGCAAATTCTTCCGTCTCGGCGCGCATCATTTCCTGGATCAGGAGCATCTCCCCTCCTTTTTCTTCGAGGTTTTTCTTGTATTTCAGGGCTTCGCTGTGCCGTCCCGACTGGCTGCCGGTACCCAGCAAGGCCCGCATCACTTCCCGGGTCTGCGCCTGGTATTCCATCAGTCCGAATTTGGTCCCCAATTCCTGGGCCCGTTCCTTCAGCGAGTCGAGCTTCTGTTTCTTTTCCCTGACGGCCACCTCGTAGTTGACCACCACCTCATAAAACTTCTCTTTGTGCAAGCGCCTTACCTTCTTATTGTAATAATCCAGGATGGCATTCACCATGTCGCATGCCATGCGCGGATCGGGATCCCATACCTCGATGTTCACCGCTTCGTATGGGGTTTTGGTGATCTTCACGCGCTGGGTGTAGATCCAGAGGATAGTGCTGATGAAATATTGGTAATTGGAATCGATCTTCCAGTGCCGGGACAGGTCGAATTTCCGGATCACGCTGTCGCAGATATCTCCCGACTGTAGCATCTCGATCATCTGTTCCGTCTCATTCTCATCGGAGTAGGGAGCTATGTTTGATGGGTAGACGACCGCGTAGGATTTATAGAGCGGGGTGATGACCATCGGACTGGATAAGATCACGGAGAGGATTACCGTGATGACCACAATCACGGCTAGATGGATCTTCCACCGGATCAGGATATCGACGATATTCCTGCTGTTAAAAAAGGTTTCCATATGCTGAGTGGTTTTGAAATATTATGATTGTCCTAGCTGAAACTTCTTCTGTGCATTGGCTACTGCAATTTTTTCCATGACCATGATGACGATGATGGCCAGCAAGAAGGCCGATAGGGTTGACACCAGGGTGATGAGCCAGCGGATGGGATAGGATTTTTTCTCTGCTTTATAGGCATCGCTGACGATGAATTTCTGTGGAAGGTTTTCGTTGGCATCCACTTTTGCTTCTTTGAGCCGCGATTGAAGCAGTGTCAGTTGTTCCGTTTTGAACTCCAGCGCGTTTTTCAGCGACAGGTAGATGCCCCCGTACTTTCCAAGAACGTCCAGCCTCTTCTGCAATGCCTTCTGGGCCGGAATATTTCCATTCATAATGGAGATGGCCATTTGCTGGTTCAGTACCTGCGACTGGTAATCCACATCATTCACCCCAAGTTTCCCGAGGGAGACGATGGAATCGACGATCTTGTTGATTTCCTGCTGCAGGGAGCTGTATTCACTTTCGACAATCTGCAAACCCTGCACGGCCCGCTGGTGTTGCATCTGGTTTTTGGTGGAGTCGAGCAGCTCGGCAATGGTATTTGCCATATCGGCTGCCAGCTGGGGGTCGGTGTCAAAGACGGTAATCTGTACCGCCATGAAGGGCGTCCGCCTGAAAGAAATATTGCGTTCGTATTTGTTAAAGAGATCTGAGTATTTGTAACGGGAAGTGGAATCGATCCCGTAGTGTTCCATCAGGTTGAATTTCAGGATCACCCGGTCGCGGATCTTGTTGGAGTGGAGGATCTGCATCAGTTGTTCGGCCTGTTCGTCCTCCCCGAACGACATCAGGTCCTGGCCGAGGGTATGCTGGTCGGAAAGCAGGGCCTTTGACACGGCGTTGGTGCTTGCCGGGAACATGACGACAGTCGATTTGTACTTCGGTGTGATAAACCAGGGGAGGGAGAAGAACCAGGAGCCGAAGAGGGCTACCAAGATTACAATGAACAAGGGTTTCTTCCATTTGTATAAAAAAATCACCATGCTGGAAGAATCGAAATCCTCGTTTCTTTTCATTTCGTGGATCATACCAATTCGGTAAAAATTTCGTCAAAGGTATAAAAATTTGGGAAATATACAAACCGGTTCCGGGAAAGATGGTTCCGGTCAGGCATCGTGGCGGAGGATCCGCATGAGGGAGCGGAAATCAAGCAATCGTAATAGGATGGCAAGGAATAGCGAGAGGAGTACTGCCAGGGTCAGGTTTGATAGCCAGGCGAGATGCAGCGGCACGCCCGGGATGGAGATGGTAACCAGGCGCGAGAATCCGATCAGCAGGATCACCCCGGCGAAGAAGGATCCCAGAGTGAGCAGGTAGCGGTAATTGACCTGGAAGCGGAAGATTCGCTGCACCAGGATGACCTGCGCGATGGCGGCAAAGAGCTGGGTGATCATGCTGGAGATTGCCGATCCGAAGGCCATCAGCCGGGGGATCAGCAGCAGGTTGATCAGCAGGTTGATGGCCAGGCTGATGGCCGCGATGATGTTGAGTTCTTTCAGGTTCCCGTTAGCCGTAAGCAGGGTGCCAAAGATGTAGGTGGTGGAGATGGCGACAAATCCGACCATGAGAAGCCGGAAGACCGGCGCTGACGAAGCCGTGTCGGAATCATACAGCAGGTCCATCAGTTCCCTGCTGTAGAAGAACGAGCCGGCTGCTATGATCACAGCCAGGGTGATGATCAGGGTGAAAGAAAGTTTCAGCATCTGTTCCACCGACTCGTTGTGTTTGAGCATCCGGGAGAAGATCGGGATCAGGAGGATCGAGAAGAGGAAGGAGATCATGGAGGCGGCATCCAGCAACCGGAAGCCATGCGCGTAAATGCCGGCCTGTTCGTTCCCCAGGCTTCCGTCGAGGATGCCTTCCAGCATTACGGGGTCGAGCCGGTTGTATAAGGTCATCAGCAGCACCATCAGGGCAAAGGGCATGCTCTTCTTCATGATCATCAGGAAGAAGGGCCAGTGCCAGTTCAGTTTCCGGAATCTGGATTTCCGGATCACGATGTAAAGCGCGACCAACACCGTGATGAGGTAGGCGGCAGTCTGGCTGTAGACGAACCACTCAATCCGGAAGGCCTCTTGCGTCACATGGCCCCACATCAGGACGCCACAGAACAGGATCATCAGCACACGGTCGAGGACCGAGAGGATGCTGTCGGTTTTGAAATAGAGCAGTCCGGAGATGTTGGAGCGTAAGTAAAGGATGAACGAAATAAGGAACTGATTAAATGCCAGGAACGCCAGCAGGGCGAATTGTTCCCCTGTATAGCCCAACAACAGTGCGACTGTAAAGGTGATCAGGATGTAAACCAGGGCAAGTAAAAACTTCAGGACCAGGATGCCGGAGAAGTGCTTGTTAAGCAGGTGGTTATGCTGTGCGATGTTGCGGTTGTTGAAGTTGGTGATGCCCAGGTCGAGAAGGATGTTGAAGAGAAAGGAAAAATTGAACACGACGAAATAAAACCCATACTCCTCGACGCCGACGGTATTCTGCACGGTACGGTCAATGCCGAATATCCAAAACGGCTTGACAAGCAGGTTCAAAAAGAGAAGCAGTCCGAGGTTTGTCAGAAATTTACGTTGCATGAATCCGTGGAAAAAAGCAGGGTAAGGCCAGAAAACTTTTAAACTTCAAAAAAAAAATATGATCTTTGCTACAAAGATAAATAATATTCACTCCTAACGATAAAACCCGATGAATATTGCGGTTAACACGCGTCTGCTGCTGAAAGACAAACTGGAAGGGATCGGGTGGTTTACATTTGAATCCCTGAAAAGAATCACGACCCAACACCCCGAACATCACTTTTTTTTCCTCTTTGACCGGGATTTTTCGGACGAGTTCCTTTTTGCCGATAACATTACCCCGATGGTCCAGTTCCCTCAGGCCCGGCATCCGGTGCTTTACTGGGCCTGGTTTGAGCGATCGCTCCCTTCCCTCCTGGATAAGATTAAGCCCGATCTCTTCCTGTCGCCCGACGGATTTCTTTCCCTCCGGTACAAAGGAAAATCGATGAACGTCATTCACGACCTCAACTTTGAGCATTATCCCGAAGATCTCCCGGTGCTGACCCGCTGGTTTTACCGCCATTATTTTCCGTTATATGCCCGGAAAGCGGTGAGAATCGCCACCGTTTCGGAATACTCCCGCCAGGATATTGTAAAGCAGTACAACGTTAACCCTGAGAAGATCGATATTGTGTACGACGGGGCCAACGAAGAGTACCGCCCTCTGACTTCCGAGGAGAAAGTGATGACGCGGCAGTTTTACACCGACGGGAAGCCCTATTTCGTCTTCATCGGCTCCCTCCACCCGCGAAAAAACCTGGCCAACCTGTTCCGGGCATTTGACCTGTTCAAAAAGACCAATCCCTCGGATGTCCAGCTGGTGATTGTAGGCGCCAAAAAATGGTGGACGCACGACATCGACTCCACCTTCCAGGAGATGATCTTTTCGAATGATGTGATCTTCACCGGCCGCCTCAACACCGAGCACCTGCGCTACTTGTTGGCAGCCTCACTGGGGCTCACCTATGTCTCTTACTTTGAAGGATTTGGGATCCCCATTGTGGAAGCGTTCCGGTGCGGCACTCCCGTGATCACGGCCGACGTGACTTCCATGCCGGAAGTAGCCGGCGATGCAGCGCTCCTCATCGACCCGTTCGACCCCGAAACGATCGCCATGGCGATGTACAAGATATACCAGTACGAGACCATGCGGCAGGAGCTGATCGGGCGCGGACATGCCCGCGAAGGGCTCTTTACATGGCAAAAGACCGCCGACCGGCTGTGGGAGTCCATCGAAAAAGCAATCAAAACATCCTGAGTATGAACATCCTCCTCCTGGGTTCCGGGGGCCGGGAGCACGCCCTGGCCTGGAAATTTGCGCAAAGCCCGTTGTTAACCGGGCTTTTCATCGCTCCAGGAAATGCCGGAACCGCCTCCCTGGGGAAAAACCTACCCGTGCAGGTCACCGACTTTCCGGCAATCAAAGAGGCCTGTCTGACCCATTCTATCGGGCTGGTGGTCGTGGGTCCGGAAGATCCGCTGGTACTCGGAATTCATGATTTTTTCCTGCACGATCCCGAACTCTCCTCCATCCCGGTCATCGGACCCGACCGCTCCGCAGCCCGGCTGGAAGGAAGCAAGGATTTCGCCAAAGCATTCCTGCACAAGTACGGCATTCCGACGGCCGCGTACCGGACCTTTACGACCGGGACCCTTCGCGAAGGGATTGCGTTTCTGGATACCTTCCCTCCTCCCTATGTACTGAAAGCCGACGGACTGGCAGCCGGGAAGGGGGTGGTGATCTGCCGGACGAGGGAGGAGGCTGCTGCCGAGTTGACGGAGATGCTCAGTCATGCCAAATTCGGAGAGGCCTCCCGCAAGGTGGTGATCGAGCAGTTCCTGAAAGGGATCGAGCTTTCGGCTTTTGTCATCGCCGACGGAAGGAACTATAAAATCCTGCCCGAAGCCAAAGATTACAAGAAGATCGGCGAAGGGGATACCGGCCCCAACACCGGGGGCATGGGTTCCATCTCTCCCGTCCCGTTTGCCCGGGGTGAATTTCTCCGGAAGGTGGAAGAGCAGGTGATCCGGCCAACCATGGAAGGATTAAAATCGGAAGGGATCGGGTACAAAGGCTTCCTTTTCTTCGGACTGATGAACGTGGCAGGCGACCCCTATGTTATCGAGTACAACTGCCGGTTGGGAGACCCCGAAACCGAATCGATCCTGCCCCGCATCCGTACCGACCTGGTGGAGCTCTGCCTGGCCGTGGCAAACGGAACCCTCAATCAGATTGAACTGCAAACAGATCCCCGTTTTTCGGCCAGCGTCATGCTGGTGTCGGAAGGTTACCCGGGATCGTATCCGAAGGGAAAGGTGATTGAAGGGCTGGAAGAGGAAACCAACAGCCTCGTATTTCACGCCGCGACCCGGAAGGATGGCGGGCAGCTAGTTACTAGCGGAGGCCGCGTGTTGGCCGTAACCTCATTCGGGGAGACCCTCGAGGAGGCTTTGCGGAGATCCTATGAAACTGCAGGAAAGATCCGGTTTGAAGGGAAGTACTACCGGAAAGATATAGGCTTTGATTTATAAAATATGTTGATCCGGTATTTCAAATCGAGTTTCCCCGTTCAGTTTATCACCATCGGCATTGTGGGAGTCGTCCTTTGGGGCATTGCTTTCGCAGATCCGCCCCGGATGCCGGTTTCCGATGGTCCGGTTCCGCTCTACTCTTTCCTTTACCGCTGGCTGGCCGATCTCCCCTACCTGACCACCCTTGGCGGCTTGCTGCTGGTGCTGTTTGAATCGTTTTTCCTGAACTACATCTTCTCCCGTCATGACCTGGTACATAAAAACTCCACGCTGGCTGCGTTCCTTTTCCTTTTGTTCATCAGTTATCTGCCTCCCTGGCTTTCACTCACCCCGGTCAACCTATCCGTCGTATTTCTCCTGTTTATCGTGCGGGCCTTACTGAAAGCATACAACCAGACAGAGCCGATCGGGATGGTCTACACCGCAGGATTCTTTGTGGGGATGGCATCCCTGTTCTATTTTCCATCCCTCCTTCTTTACGGATTCCTGTTGGTTTGTTTCCTGATTTACCGGGAGTTTCACTGGAGGGAGTGGATCAGCTCCCTGATCGGGCTTGCTACCCCTTTTCTCTTCCTGGGAGTGATCTATTTCCTGATCGACAAACTCCCCGGACTGAGTCTGCTCTATCTCAGCTACATGGAAAACCCCGGCTTTTCGTTTCCATCCGTCACCCGGATGGACTGGCTCCTGATCGGTTTGCTCGGGGTGGCGGCGCTCCTCGGGTTGTGGAGTACGCTTTCCCGGATAGGAGAAAAAACCGTCGAACTGCGGAAAAAAAACCTCGTACTGCTGTGGCTGCTGGGTTGGCTGTTCGTTGCCATCATTTACGCAAACACCCTTCATTTCTATCACCTCGGGATGATTTCGGTTTGCCTGGCTCCGTTTGTTTCCAATTTTTACCTGAACCTGCGGAAGCCCTTCTGGTTTCAGTTTCTCCTCTGGCTGATGATCCTGGCTGTTTTCGCGAATACCGCCCTGTTTTATATCTCGTAAATGTTGCAAAGCCATTTCACCGATGAACTCGTGGAAGCCGGTTGTGATGAGGCCGGACGGGGTTGTCTGGCCGGGCCGGTATTTGCTGCCGCCGTCATCTTTCCGAAAGGGTACCGGCATCCGGTTCTGAACGATTCCAAACAGCTCACAAAAGCGCAGCGGGTCCAGCTCAGGGAGGAGATCCGGCGCGACGCCCTGGCATGGGCGGTAGCGTACGTGGACGAGGAGAAGATTGACGAGATCAACATCCTGAATGCCTCCTTTCTCGCGATCGGGCTGGCGGTTGAAAAGCTCCCGCTGAAACCGCAGTTGTTGCTGATTGACGGAAACCGGTTTCATACCCCCCTGGAGATCCCTTTCCGGTGCATCGTAAAAGGGGATGGAAAATTTCTCTCTATCGCCGCCGCTTCGGTGCTCGCCAAGACCTACCGCGATGAATACATGGAACGGCTGCACCGGGAATTTCCCTCCTACGACTGGATCCGGAACAAAGGGTATCCGACCCCGAAACACTGGGAAGCCATCTCCCTTCACGGCATTACAAGGTACCACCGCAGGAGCTTCCGCCTGGAAAAGCAGATGAAACTGTTATTTTAATACCTTTGTGTCACCCTTTTTTCACGGGTACCGGGATGAGGTTTTTCAGGCGAATAGTTCCGTTCCTTGCGGGTTTGATTCTGGTGGCAGGAATTTCGTACACCGGCTACCTGCTCTACCTGAAACTGGACCGGCCGGTTCTGGAGCCCGTCAAAGCCATCCCCGACCGCACCGCCATGATCATCAAGGTGAACCACCCGGTGGAACTGCTCGGAGAACTTCGCCAGAATAACCTGATCTGGAAAGAACTGTTGAAATACCCGGGGACCCGGGAGGTGCAGGAGCAGGTCCTGCTGATCGATTCGATGACGCGGCAGTCGCGCGACATCCGTGAAGCCCTGAACGATTATCCCTTCTACATCACCCTCTCGTTTCATGGACGAACTTCGTTCGATCTGCTTTTCCTGGCCTCGGTCCCGACCCGAGTCGATGCGAAGCAGCTGTCGGGGTTCCTGGAAGAAAACTACCCCGGGAAGGTCACCATCCTTTCAAGTCCGTACGCCTCTACGGAAATTTTACGTGCCTATTTTGAACAGCGCCAGGAACCTCTTTCCTTGGCAACCTTCAAGGGGGTGTTGATCTTCAGTTTCCAGGATGACCTGGTGAAGAAGGCGATCGACCAGTTATCACTGAATACCCCGGTAACGGTGATGCGCGGATTTACTACGGTGGCGTCCACCACCGGGAAGAAGGTGGACGCCAACATCTTCATCAATTTCCCCTATTTCTCGCTGGCGATCTGGAAAACTGTCAACGAGCCCTATAAAAGCAGCCTGGTGAAATTCGCCCAGTTTGCCGACTGGTGCGGGCTGGACCTCCTGATCAAGAAAGATGAACTCCTTCTGAACGGTTACACCACGGCTACCGACAGCGCCATGCAGGCCCTTGGTTTGCTGGGCTCACAGATCCCGGTTAAACTTGGCGTGGTGAGCATCCTCCCCGCCAATCTCCAGGCTTACTTCCTTTATGGATTTCACGATTACCCGCTTTTTTTCCGGCAGTGGGAGATCCGCCGCCAGCGGGCAGAGTTTTCGATGACAGGCATTTCACTTTTCGGGGCGTTGAACGACAGGTACGACACCAACGTGCGTCTTTTCCTCGATCCCTGGATCGGCCAGCAGGCGGGGCGTTGCTGGCTCCAGCCATCGCCCAGGGACAGCGCGGTATTTCCGGTCACCATCCTTCACACTCCTCTGCCCGATTCGGCCCGGAAAAGCCTGCTGAGGCTGGCCTGGCTCACCGGTCAGAAAGCCGATTCGAACCTCTACAACGGGCAGGCGATTTATCGTACGAACCTTTCTGACATCCTGAATACCTGGCTCAGCCCCATGTTCAGGCCGGCTGATCTCGCCTGTTTTACGATCCTGAACGATTACATCTGTTTTGCCCGCGACCCTGCCGTGCTGAGAAACCTGCTCGAGAGCTATACGAAACGGGAGCTTCTCGTGGAGCTTCCGGCTTACGAAGAGATCAGCGGGAATATATCTCCGGAAGCCAATATCTCTTTTTACTGTAATTCCCCGGTGCTCCTTGACCGCCTTTCCGGAGTCCTCACCGCGGAATACAGTGCGCGGATCCTCCCGCTGGCTGATTCCCTGAAAAAATTCCGTTCGCTGGTGATCCAGCTCTCCTCGGAGGAGGGGATGTATTATACCAGTCTGGTTGTCAAGTTCAATCCGAAGACCAATTCAGAGGGGCCACTTGCCTGGCAAACAGCACTCGATACGCTGGTTACAGGAACACCCCGGATCATCCGCGAAAACACCGGCAGCGGGTTTGCGGTGCTGGTCACCGATACCAGCCATACCCTATACAAGATTGACCGGTCGGGCCGGATCCTTTGGAGGCAAAAGCTTTACGGCCGTGTGCTGGGTACCTTTCACAACATCCGGATCAACGGGAGTGATTCCCTCTTCTACCTCTTCAACACAGAGAATCACCTTTACCTGATCCGCAGTGACGGTCAGCTCGCCGACCGGTTTCCCCTCAAGTTCCCGGTTCGTGCTTCCAACGGATTGCTCCTCGCCGACTACAACAACAACCGGGATTACCGGATCATCGTCGCTTTCCGGAACAACAAGGTTTACAATTTCAACCTGAACGGCGAGCTGGTTCCCGGCTGGAAGGTGCCGGAGATAGAAGAAGAGGTGGTGGTGCCGGTAGTGTACATACCCCTCCCCCGGGCCACCATCCGTGATTATTTCTTTATCACAGGAAAGGAGGGGACAATCCTGATTACCGACCGGACGGGGCAAAAGCGAATTACCCCTTCGCGGGAGTTTTCCAACTCTCCGCATTCAACGTTTTACCTGAACCGGACCAATGCCAAAGCTCCTTTCCTTACCAGCGACCAGGCGGGGAACGTTGTATACCTGCAGGAGAACGGGAAGACCAGCCGGGTCTCCTTCAACCGGTTCACTACCGGTCATTATTTCTTTTATGAAGACATTGTCGGGGACGGCACTCCCGAATTTATCTTTTTCGACAAGAACACCCTCTACTATTACAACCGGTTTTTCAAGCTCATCTATTTCTATACCTTCCGCCACGATGTATCTCCGCCGCAACTGGTGAAGACCCTGAACGGGAAGACCTTCATCGGTTTCATCTCCCCTGCCACGAATGAAGTCTTTCTGTTTGACCGGCAGGGGTATATGGAGATCGAATCGGGGGTGCAGGGAACCACTCCGTTTGACATCGGCACCCTGGAAGAGGAGAACCGCCTGAACTTGCTGATCGGCGCCGGGAAGCAGGTGAAGTGTTTCCGGTTGACGGAGTTTTGATGTCCTTTTTGCCCCTAAATCCCCTGAAGGGGACTTTCTCCGCTACGCGGGATCATTCTCCCGTAGGGAGAAATAAGCCCCCTTCAGGGGGTTTGGGGGCAAGCCGGTGGTTTGGGGGAAAGCAAAGGTTTAGGTGCAAGCAAACTACCTTAACCGCAGCATCTTCCCTGCCGGAGGTTGGAAGCCTTCGGGGAGGTCGTTTTTGTTGAGGAGGGACTTCAGGCGGATGCCGAAGACCTGGGAGATCTCCCACAGGGTTTGGTTCAGACCAACTACATGGATATCCTGGAGCGCTTTCCGTTTTTTGGGCTCAAGGTAGACCACCTGCCCCTCTTTGATTCCTCCCGCTCTGCTGAGATCGTTGTATTCAAGCAGATGGGTAGCGGGGATGCGGAAATCGCCGGCAATTTTCAGCAGGCCGTCGCCGGCCAGGGCAAAGGTACACTGGAGGTGATTGTTCAGGTATACTTTCCGGCCGTTTGGGCCCGGAGCGAAATAGGTGAACATGGAACGGTAAGCATCAAGCAGATTGTTGTCGGCCTGGGTGATGGCAACTGCCTGAATCGCTTCTTCGGGTAGGTCGTATTGGTAAAGGGAAAACCGTTCAATGGTACGGATGAGCAAGCCCGGATAATCGGGATTGGTGGCATATCCGGCGCTCTTTAGTCCGAAAGCCCAGGCCTCGTAGTTCCGGACATCAATGGAGAAGAGGAATTTGTAACGGTCGCGGGTGGAGAGAAATTCGGAATGGTCGTGAAAAGATTGCTCTGCGTTGTCGTATTTCCGGAAACATTCGCCGGGCTTTTCATCATCCATGGTGTAGGTTTTCCCCGTCCACTCGGGTTGGCACTTGATGCCGAAATGGTTGTTGGCTTCCGTGGCCAGCGTACTCTGTCCCGCCCGCGATTCGACAATCGCCTGCGCCAGTTTGATGCTTGCCGGGATGCCGTAGATTTTCATGTCGCGGATGACGATGTCCTTGTATTTGTCGATGTAAGCCTGCACCTGCACGTCGTAGGAGGAGTTCTGCGCCTGGAGGGAGGTGAAAGAGAAAAATAGTGAAATGATGAGATGGTGAAATAGTGAAATTTTCTTCATGCCTTTCTGACTTTCTGACTTTCTGACTTCCTGACTTCATAATCCCGTTACCAGCTCCCTGTACCTGAACCCTCGTTCTTCGAAGCTGCGGAATTCGTCGTAGCTGGCAGCGGCCGGAGAAAGGAGGCAGGTGGTGCCCGGGGTGGCATGTTTGAGCACGAGCGGCAGGAAGTCGTCGAACCGGTTGATATAGAACAACTGTTTCCCGCTTTTTATTGTCTTTTCGATCCCGGTCCCGATCCTTCTTCCGGCCGCGCCCACCAGGATGATGTTTTGTACGGCCGACCTGGCGAGGAAAGCGGCCAGGGGAGCGTAGTCGATCCCGCGGTCGAATCCTCCGAGGATGAGGGTACTGACATCCGGGAGGGCATTGACAGCGGCCATGCACGCTTCGGGGATGGTGGCGATAGAATCGTTGTAGAAAGCAATCCCGTGAAACACTCCGAGGTACTCCATCCGGTGAGCCAATCCTTTGAAAGAGGACAATCCCTCGTAAATCGCTTCCTGATCCACCCCCAGGAGCGCGGTGGCACAAACGGCCGCGAGGATGTTCCGCAGGTTGTGCTCCCCTCTCAGGTAGCGGTTGTGGATGCCGCGGAAGCGGAGTTCTTCTTTTCCCGGCATCCGGATAACCAGTTCATTTTCTTCACGGAAGCCGCCGGTCTCAAAGGAGCCGGCGAGCGAGAAAGGAACGAGCATCTGCGGCAGGTTCATCTCTGCCAGATGCTCCCGGAGGAGGGGGTCGTCGGCATTGTACACCAGCACATCTCCGGCTTCCTGGAACCTGGCAATATTCAGTTTAGCCAGCCGGTACGCGAGGAACGAAGGGTAGGCATCGAGGTGTTCCTGGTAGAGGTTCAGCAGGAGGGCGATATGAGGTCCGCGATGAATGTATTCGAGCTGGTGAGAGGAGAGTTCGTCAACAATCCGGGTTTCGGGGCCGATCCGGTCGAGGAAGTGAAAAGCGGGTGTGCCGATATTTCCCAGGAGGATCGCATCGGTTCCTGCGGTTTGCAGGATGTGCGCGATCAGGCTGCTGGTGGTGCTTTTGCCCTTGGTGCCGGTGATGCCTGTAATACGGGGGCTATAGGCCTGCAGGAACAGGTCGGTTTGGGAGGTAATTTTTTGTTTATCCGGCGGGTCGGAAAGATCTTTGAAACTGATGCCCGGACTTTTCAGGATCACCTCGAATGTGTTTAATCCGTCGAGGTAGTGATCTCCGCAACGGAACAGAACCTTGGGATCTCCGGCAGCGCAAGGGTGATTTGCTACTTCCGGGTCGCGGTCGGCGATGGTGAGGGGTTGTTCGGGAAGGAGTTTCCGAAGGACCCGGTACGAGGATTGCCCTTCTTTGCCGAATCCCAGCAACAGGACCTTTTTCCCTTCGCACCGCTCGTTGAGGAGGTCAACCATAGATGGCTCCTTTCAGCAGCGCTTCGAAGTCGGGAGGCAGGAAGTGATGTGGATCCCAGGCGATGAGGAAGGTACCGAAAGCGCCCGGCGGCGTGGGCGGAAGGCCGGTCAGCCCGGCATAATATTCCAGCAGCCAAGGAAGCGGAGTATCTCCGTAACGGGAGAGGGTTTCGGCCAGGGCGGCATTAACTTCTGCTACGGTGCCTATGCAATCGAATGGTTTTTCCGGCGCCAGGCCGATGAGCTGATCGAAGACCGGCTTCAGGAGGGCATCCTGCAGCAGGTTTTTCCGGAAGATGGAACTCAGTTCTTCGGGTTTCAGGAAGGGGGCAAGCATGATGTAGGTAAAGAGGCATTTGGGGCATTTCCCGCACCACGAGTCGGTTTTACTTCCCACGTTGCAGCTTTTGAACACCGGGAAATACTTAGGGTAGCGGGAAAAGAGTCCGGCGATCTGGATCTCGTTGAGGGGCCGCAGGAAGCTGAAGTAATCGATTTCCGGGGAGATGAAACGGGTAATGTATTCGCGGAAGTTGGTTTCGAACCCGATTGTTTTGGAGTACTGGTGGTTAATCTCCTTACCGGGGATGGTAGGTTCGTTGGCGCTGGATTCGTTGGAGAGGGCGATGTATTTTTTCCCGGTGACCACGGAAGCCAGTACGGAGAGGAATGCCAGCAAGGCCGAGAAGGGAGTATGGCCGTTGAGGAATCCTTGGTCGTTGAGCTGGAGGAGCAGGGGATCGATGACCCGGTGGATCCCGAACATCCCGGAGTGGGCGTACCCGGCCATGAAGATGCTGTGGATGCTGGCTCCGCGGGGGTTCAGGATCAGCGGGGTGGTGCCGGGCCGTTTTCGGGTGAGTTCGAGGGTGACGATGGAGTCTTTTCCGCCGCCGACGGGGATGATCACTTCGGGCTGGAAATTGCGGGAGATGAGCGGCAACACTTCCTCCGATGCAACGTCAACCTTCATGAAGTTGTCTATATCCGTAGAGATGGTATTGAGGTAGAAGAATTCACCCAGTCCGTGAAACCAGATCTTTTTCCACCAGGCGACCTGTTCCGGGGATAGGTGATGGGGTTTGACGATCACCTGCGGGGGGCATGCGGCTTTCCAGTAGCTGATCAGCTCGATCAGTCCCAGGTGAAAGACCAGGGAGGGCAGAAGGTCCATCAGTTCATCCGTCGGGAGGAAAAAACTCTTCTGCGGGATAAAGGTCTTGGGGTAAAAGTGGTATTTCCCGGCGAGGTTGAAATGGAACCGGATATCCAGTCCGTGTTCGCCGCAGGAGAAATCGTAGCCTTCATAAGTAAAAACGGGGAGTTCTTTGCGAAGTTGCATGAATTTTTCATACCGGTTTGACTTATCCATCTTTTGGTATTATTTTTGTCGGGAGGCTCACGCAAATTTAGCAATTTTCGTTGACATGACTACACAACAGATCATAAAACCGAAACAGGGGATCATCCTGATCTCCGAGCCTTCGCTGAAAGATTTTTATTTCCGCCAATCGGTTGTTTTGCTGGCCGAGCACAACGACGAGGGGACCTTTGGGGTGATTGTCAACAAACCCATCGAAGCCCGGCTGCACGAGGTGGTGAAGGGGTTTCCCGGTTTTGATTACCCGGTTTACCTGGGGGGGCCGGTGAATACCGACAGCATTTTTTTCATTCACACCCATGCGGATGTGGAGGGCAGTTTGCGGATCATGAAGGGGTTGTACTGGGGAGGGAACCTAGATATGATCCGCGGGATGATGGAGGCAGGCAAGGTGGATGAGGCAAGCATCCGGTTCTACGTAGGGTATTCGGGATGGCATCCGCGGCAGCTTGACCGTGAGATTGGCGAAAAGTCGTGGGTTTTGTCTCATGCCACAGTAAGGGAGGTTATTAACAACCATCCGGAGGTGCTCTGGTCAAATTACCTGAAAAGCATGGGGAATGATTATGCTATCTGGGCCAATTTCCCCGCCGATCCTGCTCTGAATTAACAACCCCCGGTTCATAAGTCCTGGAATTCCGCGGTAGCGACCTTATTCTGATCATTATATTTGTCTTCCGAGCATTTATCTTGATTGAAGCGATGTTGAGAATATTTTCGCTATGTGTTGTTATTGCGGTGGCTGGAATGGCTGTATCTGCTCAGCAGATATGGGTCCAGCGGGCCGGCTTTGGCGATCCGGCCCGCTTGCAGGCGGTCGGATTTGCTATCGGTGAGAAAGGCTATGTGGCGACCGGCACGAACGGGATGGGGACCAACATTCTCAGGGATCTTCAGGAGTACGATCCCGGTACCGACACCTGGAAGTTCCGGGTAAGCCTCCCTTCTCCACTTCGCGGAAGCGCCGCTTTTACCGTGGGGACGAAAGCCTACATCACCACCGGCGCCAATGCATACGACCTCAACACCCAGTTATTTGTATGGGATCAGGCTTCCGACTTATGGAGTACCCGCGCTCCGTTTCCTCCGGGGCAGGGGCGCATGGCAGCGGTAGGGATCAGTTTCGGCAACCGCGGATATCTTGCCACCGGGTTCGACCTGGCCGAGCGGGCTCTGAACGACCTGTGGGAGTATGATCCGCTCAGCAACAGCTGGACGAAGAAGGCGTCGATCCCCGGAAGCGGACGGTGTTATGCCACCGGTTTTGCGATCAACAACAAAATTTACATTGGCTTGGGGAATAACGGTTCGGCTTACCTGCAGGACTGGTGGGAGTATACCCCGTACACCGATACCTGGAAGCGGATGTCGGATCTGGCCGGTGCGGCCCGCACGGGAGCGATGGGGTTTGCGGCAAGCGGGAAGGGGTACATTGTGGGCGGGGTTGGCTTAGATTTCCGGCCGTTGCATGATGTATGGGAGTTTGATCCCAACCAGAACACCTGGACCCAGCTTAACCTCTTTCCCGGTCTGGCCCGCGGATACGGGGTCGGGTTTACCATCGGGGGAAAGGGGTACATTTCAGCCGGCATTTCTGTAAACGGCGATTTATTTGAGTTGTGGGAGTGTTTTCCTTCCGGGATGGTTCAGCATATTCCCAGGGAGGATCTGTTCCTGAATCCTGTTGTCATATCCCCGAATCCGTTTTTTTACCGGTTTGCCCTGAAGATGCGGCATCCTTACACCGGGTTGCTTGAACTCACCATCAAGGACATGGTGGGGCGGGTGGTTTTCAGGCGCAGCTTTAACAAAGACGCCACTTACATTGTCAACTGCTGGGAGATCGATGACCTGCACGACGGCTTGTTTGTTTTTGAAGTCAGGAACGCCAGTGGTTCCGTGGACTACAAGCAAACGGTGATTCATAAGTCGCTTACTCTTTAGCCCCTAAATCCCCTTTTGCCCCTAAATCCCCTTTTGCCCCTAAATCCCCTGAAGGGGACTTGTGCCGCTGCGCGGTATTGTTCTTAGTTTAGGTTTGGTTACTATATAGTTTGGGGTTCGGGTTTTGGGTTTCGGGTTTTGGGTTTTGGGTTTCGGGGTTCACAGTGGGGGTGCAGACAAGTTTTTTCTCACTTTTTAGTTTTTTTTCAGCCTCATGTATAACCTTTTGGGGGAAAGTCGGATTAATGGGGGAAAGGAAGGCAGGAGGTAAATGGCCATATGAACTTGGTTTATACAAACCGGCATGATAATAATGGGCATTTCATCTGACCATTGAAATCGAAATTATTAACAGATGAAAACGATAGAGGTTTTTACAGGGGAGGTTGAAGGCAAGGAGCGGTTCCTGGTATTCTTCCGGTATGATCTGGAAATCATCGGATTGATTAAGGCGATACCCGGAGCCCGTTGGATTCTGAGAATCAGAAGTGGTTAACTAATTTCCGTGATTTCATGAGTCGCCAGCGTTATTGTCGTTCAACGATAAAGACCTATTCAGAGGCACTATTGACATTCATCCGATTCATAAGGCCCAAGAAGTTTACTGATACTATGGAGGGAGAAGCCGATCGCTTTATCACGGATTACATTTTAAAAAGAGAGCTGAGTCCTTCCTATCAGAACCAGTTTATCAGTGCATTCAAACTTTTTTATGGGGAAGTTCTGCATCGGACGGTAATCATAGAACAGATCAGGCGACCGCGTCAGGGATTAAAGCTCCCAAATGTATTGAACAAACAGGAGGTGAAACTCATATTACATGCGACAAAAAATCTCAAGCACCGGGCAATATTGAGTTTGACCTATGCTTGTGGGTTGCGGCGGGGGGAAGTATTACGGTTAAAGCCCTTGGATATTGATAGTGAAAGGGGTTTATTGAAGATCATGAATGGGAAGGGGAATAAGGACAGAATCGTTCCAATTTCTGGAAAAATCATCGGATTATTACGGGAATATTATCAACAATACAGACCCAAGACATGGTTATTTGAAGGAATTTGTCCTGGAAATCAATATGATGAAAGAAGTTTTGAGCAAGTATTAAAAAACTCACTTCTTTTGGCGAAAATAAAAAAACCAGTAACTTTACATTGGCTACGGCATAGTTATGCGACACATTTACACGAATCGGGTGTGGATATACGGTTTATTCAGATATTACTTGGTCACAAAAGCAGTAAGACGACTGAGATCTATACTCATGTCAGTCGGAAGAGTTTGCAGCAGATCCGGTGTCCGTTCGATGATTTATAAGAAAAAAAATACCGCGCTACTCCCTATCGCCTATCAACCTCCCTCAGGTATACAGAGCGATACCAAGCAGCGCCTATAAACGAGTTAGGGCACATTAATAAAAACCGCTATTATGATTTGCTGCGTTTATTGTTGTTTAAAATTTATTGCAAATGCGGATAGTATTTGGATTCAACTTTTTGTTAACATGTCTGGGGCACTTGTTGGCGGACTGCTTGGATTTATATCTGCTTATTATATTTTAAAAATTCAATTTACTAAAACAAGTGAAATTGAGCTAAAACGAAAATTGGAAGAAAACGATGATAAACTTAAATACTTCAAATTACTTCTAAAAGGAGTTATTGAACATGCTGAGAAAAGATTTTCAGAACTCAATGATTATTTAAAAAAGCAACAGCAATATATTTATGAGCCAGAGGTCTTTTATCTCACAGTAAACAATGATTTGAACAGAATTAAGTCCTTAGATATTATTGGACTATTTGAGTCTTATAGACAGTTTTATAAACCAAAAAATGAAGAATGGGTGACAGATTATAAAAAATTAAACTCCGCATTAGATTTTATTGAAATGGCTTTAAAAGAGCTATTAAGAATCTATGAAGTAAATATTAATGAATGTGTTAATATTCTTAAAGAGGTTAAATTCTTGGTTGAGCATATTGCGGATAGACTTGCAATGATAAATACTGAAAAAGCAAAGCTATTAAAGGAAAATAGATTTGATGATTTTTCTTATTCAGAAATTAATAAATACATTGTACTTTACATGACATTATTGCGAGATAAAGCAAATCTAACACGCATTGATTGTGAATTTCTTGATCCCTTAAATGAATTGATGGTAACTAAATTATCACATGAAGATTTTTCCAATGAATTGAGTATTCTTACTAAAAAAGCACGAACTAAGTTAAATGACATAAAAGTGGATACGGAGAAAACAATTGAGGAATTAAAAAAGGTCCCCTTAATTGCTGAGAAAAGTATTATATTATTAAAATCTTATTGTGATTAATATTAACGTGCCCTAATCGAGTAGGCGGCTCCGCCAGCCAAAGCTGGCGGAGTACACCTCTCACACCACACCGGCGTACGGGTCACGTACCGGGCGGTTCGTTAAGTATGGGAACAACCGCTCTTTACACCAGTTGAACCTTGCGCCCTTTAAAATAAGGCTGGTAAACTCGAAGTTTAAACCTCCTTATTGAATCAGGAACGACATAACGTTCAGTCCTTCGCTACTTCTGT
>JAZDGR010000052.1:0-81197 GCA_043806735.1 bacterium
CTTTGTTTCGTGAAGATTTATTCACAATTTAGTAACTATTCACCCCCTCTCGGAGAAGATAGGGTTATAAACTTTTCTTTGTTGATATAAATTTCGTTCCGGGTATAAATTTACGGGTTTCATAGTATTTCTTTGCAGGAAACTTTTGGATTGTTGTGGATCCATATCTTGAGATAGCCCAGCTTAAAAAGGAGAACGAAGAACTTCGTAAGGAGAACCAACAACTCAAAGAGATTATAAAAACTCTTTTGACCAAAATAGCTTCCCTTGAAGAACGTCTTTCCCGGTACGAATTGGTTGAATGTCGTCAGGAAGTTGTTCTTCCTGTGATCTGAAGATTACAACAGCACATTAAGTCAAAGAACGGAATTCGAAGATCGCCTTTCGTCATTACTTCTGGAACCTATCGAAAAAAGTATCCCATTGCGGTAAGTTTGCAGAAACGACGTTAATCCCCTTCATTCACTTTTTCAGATAAATGCCCTATATTTGCAGGGGGGTGAATAGTTACAAACTGATTAATTACAAATAAACTATGAATGTACTATTAATATATCCGCATTACCCTGACTCCTTCTGGGGTTTCAAGTATGCTTTACGCTTTATTTCCAAGAAAGCTGCTGTACCACCTCTTGGTTTAATAACCGTATCGGCAATGCTCCCAAAAGCATGGCAGAAAAAACTGGTGGACATGAATGTCTCAACACTTCGGACAAGTGATATTCTATGGGCTGACTATGTTTTTATTAGTGCCATGTACATACAAAAGGAATCGGTAAGCAAGATAATTGAAGAGTGCATGAAGCATAAAGTTAAAATTGTTGCAGGCGGCCCTCTCTTTACCCAGGAATTCAGCAACTATCCCCAAATTGATCATTTAATATTGAATGAAGCAGAGATTACATTACCCTTGTTTCTGAAAGATTTAAATTCCGGGCAGCTTCCAAAAAAAATATATAGAACCGATGAATTTGCTGATGTTACATTAACCCCTGTACCCGATTACCATTTGTTGTCAAAGAAGGCCTATGCTTTCATGAATATCCAGGTTTCTCGTGGATGCCCCTTTGCATGCGATTTTTGTGAAATTACTTCACTTTTAGGTCACAAGGTTCGGATGAAAGATACCAATCAGATTATAAAAGAGCTTGAAATACTTTATAATCTTAATTGGCGTGGGCCCGTATCTATTGTTGACGATAATTTTATTGGAAACAAAAAAGAAATTAAAAACAACTTGCTTCCAGCGATGAGAAAATGGATGCAAATACATAAATATCCATTTACATTTAATATCCAATCCTCAATTAATCTTGCTGATGACCAAGAACTAATGTCATTGATGATTGAAACAGGATTTGACTCCGCTTTTATTGGTATCGAAACCCCTGCGGAAGAATCGCTGCAAGAATGTAATAAGATTCAGAACGAAAATAGGGATCTGCTCCAAAGTGTTAAAAAAATTCAAAAGGCTGGATTGCAGGTTTCGGGCGGATTTATTGTGGGTTTCGATAGCGATTCTCCCACAATTTTTCAACAGCAAATTGATTTTATCCAGCAAAGCGGAATAGTTTCTGCAATGGTTGGTCTATTAAATGCACCCAAAAACACTAAGCTATACAAACGACTTGAGGCAGAAAACAGGTTAACAACCGAAGCCACCGGAAATAACACCGATTTATCCATGAATTTTGTCCCCAAGATGAATTATCATGAACTTGTTAATGGTTATAAAAAAATTATTCACGATATCTATACTACAAAACCCTATTACAAACGAATTCGACGATTACTATTGAACTATAAGCCCTGCTATAATAAACCGGCAAAAATCAATTTCGTTGTTTTGAGAGCTTTCTTAAAATCAATTTTTATAATCGGGGTACTTAATAAGGGCAGAAGCGATTATTGGAAATTATTGATATGGACCCTTTTCAGGCGCCCAGCTTTGGTAGTTGATGCAATAACATTTTCTATATATGGCTATCATTTTAGAAAAGTATTTGGATTATCGAGGTAACCTTCTGTTTTGTGAGAGGATTAAGCTAAATACATACGAAACGAATCTTGTCAAGCAGGATTTTTAACATTATTTAAACCCATCCCCTCAGCCCCCTTCCCCGGATTAATGGGAAAAATTTCTATGGTCTATCAAAAAAGTCACCGATTGGGATTTCTGATCTATTATAACGTAGATGCTGACCTACTGCGGAGAGCCAGGGAGCAGAGGAAAAATATGACGCCGGCAGAGAGGAGGCTTTGGTATCGAATTCGTGGGAAAGCTTTAGGAGTAAAGTTCCGGCGGCAGCATCCGATTAACCGCTTTATTGCTGACTTTTATTGTCATGAAGCCAGATTGGTAGTGGAAGTTGATGGGGGATATCATGAAGAGGAAGATCAACAGGGACTAGACTTCGGAAGGAAGGACTAGGATGTCGTTAATTTTCGTATCTTTGGAAGAATTCTGACACCCCCTGGGAATGATTCAATCCCTTTCTCCTTCAGACAGGCGTTGACCGACTTGCAGTCCCCATGCTGGTGCGGAATTAAACCGGGCATGGAAATGCCCTGAAAAAAAGGAGTTTTGATGAGGCAGTTAGTCATCACCAAGCAAGTTACCAACCGGGAAACTGCTTCCATGGACAAATATTTGCAGGAGATCGGCAAAGTCGCCATCATCTCTGTGGAAGAAGAGGTGTTACTTGCCCAGCAAATCCGACAGGGTGATCAGGCCGCATTGCAGAAGCTTACCAAAGCCAACCTGCGGTTTGTTGTTTCCGTCTCCAAACAATACCAAAACCGGGGATTGAACCTTCCTGACCTGATCAATGAAGGGAACCTCGGTCTGATGAAGGCAGCTAAACGGTTCGATGAAACACGCGGGTTTAAATTCATCTCCTATGCGGTGTGGTGGATCCGGCAGTCCATCCTGCAAGCTCTGGCCGACCAATCGCGCATTGTCAGACTTCCATTGAACAAAATCGGATCGATCAGCAAGATCCATCACGCAAACGTTCGCTTTGAACAACAGTATGAGCGGAATCCCGAGGTGTCGGAAATGGCCGGAATGCTGGATATCTCTGAGAATGAAGTGCGGGAATGCATGAAAAATTCCGGACGCCATATCTCCATGGATGCTCCGTTGATTCAGGATGAAAATATCACTCTGTACGATACAATCCAAGGTGATGAAAACACCAGACCCGATCGCGGATTGCTGATTGAATCGCTGAGAATTGAGATCGAGCGGGCGGTTTCCTCTCTCACCCTCCGGGAAGCCGAAGTAATCCGTTCCTCTTACGGTTTGAACGGAACCCCTTCGCGGACCTCTGAAGAAATTGCCGAACAGTTCGACCTGACCCGCGAACGAGTCCGCCAGATCAAAGAAAAGGCCATCAGAAAGCTGAAACATTCATCCCGGTCCTCTATTCTACAAACATATCTGTGATGAAAAAACGGTACTTTAAAACCCGGTGTTCACAAAAAAACTTGCATCCGGGTGATCCGGTTTACCTTCGTTGATCGTTATTCTTTATTCAAAATCAGTGAACAATGAATAGTGAACAGTGAACAGTGAAAAGTGCGTTGCCCTGAACAGGTCATCGTAAGGAAGCGTGGTTATCTTTCAAATAAATTCAAATACTGTTCAAAAATGAAGATGCGGTTTCTCTTAAACCCTGTTTCTTCTTTGAGGATTTTGAGGTTTTCAAATTCCTGGATTAAACGGTGTGCGCCATTCCTTAAAGGCGCCGGAACCAATGCTCAAGCGTTCCAGTTCTGTTGCAGCAGTACAAAAAAAACTATTTGTCAATAGGCACTTGACATTTAGTAATACTTTTTGTATTATTACATCATGTTTTACCAAAGAAAGATAGTTCCAGCCCTCTCCAGACATCTGAAAAAACGGCAAATCACGGTAATAACAGGCATGAGACGTACCGGAAAAACCAGTATTGTCAAACAGTTGCTTGAAGATTCCCAGCGAATGAACAAGATCTATATCGATCTTGAACGACTCGATAACCGCTTGCTTTTCCGGGAAGAAAATTATGATCACATTATTCATGCGCTGGAAAACAGGGGAATCCGAATGAAGGAAGATGCCCTTCTGGCTCTGGATGAGATTCAACTGGTTCCGGAAATTACCAGTGTGATGAAGTACCTTTACGATCACTTCAACGTTAAATTCCTGGTGACGGGTTCAAGCGCCTTCTACCTGAAGAACCAATTCACGGAATCCCTGGCAGGCAGAAAAAAAATATTTGAGCTTGCCCCTCTTGATTTCGGGGAGTTTCTCTCATTCAAAGAGGTCCCTTATGCCTCACAGGCGCCAGAATCCCTGTCCTTCTCCGAGAATGAATACAACCGCATTAAACATTGGTATGATGAGTTTATCAACTGGGGCGGTTTTCCGGAGGTGGTCCTTCAACAAGATGCAGAGGATAAACACGACCTGTTATTCGACATTCTAGGTTCTTACATTCATAAAGATATCAAACTTCTGTCAGATTTCAGCGACGAGAAACACCTTTTTAATCTGATCCGTATGCTGGGAAGCCGTGTCGCTACCCGGATTGATTATACGAAGATTTCCAATTTAACAGGACTCTCGCGGCATACGGTAACGCATTATATGGAACTATTTGAAAAAAGCTATCTGATTGACTGCATTCCTGTACTTAGCTCACGCCCTGAAACCGAGATCGTGAAAGCACAGAAACTATTTTTCACCGACAATGGATTGTTGCGGATTCTGGCTGATCCCGGCAGCGGTGTCCTTTTTGAAAATGCGGTTTTTAACCAGCTTCGGCATCTGGGCAAAATCAATTACTACGCACTGAAAACAGGAAAGGAAATTGATTTTATCCTGAATGAAAAAATTGCATTCGAAGCCAAGGAATCACCCTCCGCCCACGATCTGCGTCAACTCGACAGCCTCTCTCAAAAGTCGGGCGTCGGTCAGCGAAGATTAATAGGACGATATAAAGTACAAGGCTTCAAGGATTTTATC
The DNA here is from genome assembly GCA_043806735.1 of bacterium. Taxonomy (GTDB): domain Bacteria; phylum Bacteroidota; class Bacteroidia; order Bacteroidales; family FEN-979; genus QYOJ01. Next base: position 5,012 of record JAZDGR010000052.1, read on the forward strand.
TGGGGTGGGGAAATCCGCTGAAAAGAAATTCTTATACACGGTGCAGTTGCACAAAAAAAACAGCGAAACAGTTTTCACCATTTCGCCATTTCACCATTTCGCTATTTAAGTGGTCTCCCCGCCAGGATTCGAACCTGGGACCCATTGATTAAGAGTCAATTGCTCTACCAACTGAGCTACGGAGAGAATCGGCGCGCAAAGGTACGGATATTTGCTAAAGAGGGAAAACAATTTTGAGGTATATTTGCAAGGAAGACAAGAGACATGGAGGACAAGAGGCTAATCCTCCCTTGTGCCTCGTGCCTTATGCCTTATGCCTTCTTAGCTGGATAAAATGAACCAACAAAAAAAATCTGCCCTGCATGTCAAAAAAGGCATTGACCCGCCATCGAAGGTCAACGAAGAAGCGATTCGGAAACTGAAATCCAAAAAAAGCGCCTCGCTCACCCTGGAGGAATACGTAGCAGGCATTCTTGCCGGCAACCGCACCATCCTTAGCCAGGCTATTACCCTCGTAGAGAGCTCGCTGCCCCAACACAAGAAGCTGGCACAAGAGATCATCGCTGAATGTTTGAGGCATGAGGCACAAGGCACAAGGCATGAGGGAGTATCGAGCAACCAGCAACGAGCAACGGGTATCCGCGTCGGCATCACCGGCATCCCCGGCGTGGGCAAGAGCACGTTCATCGAAGCGCTGGGGAAGCACATTACCTCGTTCGGACATAAGCTCGCTGTGCTGGCGATCGATCCCAGCAGCACCCTCTCCAAAGGAAGCATCCTGGGAGACAAGACCCGTATGGAAGAGCTATCCGTCGATCCGAACGCCTTCATCCGCCCCTCCCCCTCGGCCGGCTCCCTCGGCGGGGTAGCGCGTAAAACGCGCGAAACGATCTTCCTTTGCGAAGCGGCCGGGTACGATGTGATCTTTGTGGAGACCGTTGGCGTAGGTCAATCGGAGACCGCGGTTAAGTCGATGGTTGACTTTTTCCTGCTCCTGATGCTGCCCGGCTCGGGCGACGAATTGCAGGGGATCAAACGGGGCATCATCGAAATGGCCGACGCCATCATCATCAACAAAGCCGACGGTGACAACCTCCGGAAAGCCAAAATCGCCGCCTTTGACTTCACCTCCGCCCTCCACCTCTTCCCCCCGGCCTTTAACGGCTGGATGCCGGTCGTGGACCTCTGCTCGGCCAAAACCAAACAGGGAATCCCGGAGGTGTGGAAAATCATCCAGACCTTCCGCCACACCATGACCCAGCATGGCCACTTCCAGCGAAACCGCATGGAACAGAACAGCCGGGTCCTCCACGAAGCCGTGGCAGAAGCCCTGCGCGAAAAGTTTACCCGCGACCCGGGAATCCAAAAAAAGATCCGCAAACTGGAAGAACAGGTAGCATCCGGCACCCTGAACCCTTACCAGGCGGTTAGCAAACTGTTTTACCCCTAAATCCCCTAAAGGGGACTTGTTTCCCGCAAAGCGGGATTGTCCTCCTGAAAGGAGGTGTAAGCCCCCTTTAGGGGGTTTGGGGGCGGGTCAAAAACTTCCCCAACTGCTGATAGAGCTTGAAGGTATCGATGGGCTTGGAGACATGGCCCACGCAACCGGCTTCGTAGTACTTCTTCAAGTCGTCGGCGTGGGCGGAAGCCGACTGCGCGATCACCGGGAGATCGGGACGCCAGAACCGGATGATTTTCGTTGTTTCCAACCCATCCATCGCGGGCATCTGGATATCCATCAGCACCAGACTGATCTCCGTAATGTTCTTGACCATTTCGACCGCCATTGGACCGTTGTAGGCATACAATACCCTGGCATTGACCGCCTGGATCATCGAACCGAGAAGGCGGGAGTTGACCGGCTCATCCTCCACCACCAGGATGGTGTTTCCGGTAAAATCGAATGCCAGGGGCTTCGGTTCAAGGACAACCGGCTGAGCGGCTTCGGTCTTTAACGGAAGAGTAAAATGAAATGCGGTTCCCTTTCCCTCCTCCGACTCCACCCAGATCTTCCCTCCCATGATTTCTATAAACGCCCGGGCGATGGTGAGCCCCAGTCCGCTTCCCTGGAATTTGCGGTTGTTGTTGCTGTCGACCTGATAAAACCGGTCAAATATCTCTTTTTTGCTGCCAGGCTGGATTCCGATGCCGGTATCTTCCACCGAGAACTTGATGGTTTTTCCAAACAATTTATATCCGAACGAGATGGACCCTTTTTCCGTGAATTTCAACGCATTGTCAAGGAGGTTCCGCAACACGTCGCGCAGCCGGTCCATGTCGGCAACCAAGGTACAGGAGCGGGTGTCGTCAGGACGGATTACCCGGATTTCGATCTGCTTCTTCCGGGCTTTGTCCTTTTCCGCCACCAGATTATCCTTCAGTTCATCCAACAGCAGGTCGAGGGAAAAGGAGGTTTCGTTCAGCACCACCTGGTCGGTCTCTATTTTGGATATCTGCAGGATGTCCTCTACCATCTTCAACAGCCGGTTGGTGCTGAACACGATGATCTCGGCATACTCGGCGAGCTCTTTCCTGGATACGTTCTCCTTGCGCATCAGGTTCGAATATCCCAGGATGGAATTCATCGGGGTGCGTATTTCGTGGGTCAGGTTGGTCAGGAAGACCGACTTCAGCTTATCCGACTGCTCTGCCCGCTCCTTGGATACAATCAACTCCTTCTCCATCCGGATCCGGTCGGTGATGTCGTGGGCTGTGACCAGAAACACCGGGGAGGGCTGCAGGTCGATCACCACGGTGCTGACATCCACGTAAATCTTCTCCCCGTAACGGGAGACGAGCCTTGATTCCGAATTCCAGATCCTGCCTGCTTCTTCAGCTGACTCATTCGCGGCCTGCCTGTATTTCTCCAGGAAATCGGGATGGATGATCTTCAGAAAACTGGTCTCTTTCAACTCTGGCTGTGAATACCCCAGCATCTTTTCCACCGCCGCGTTAGCAAACAGGATCTGCTTGTCGTCGTGAATGAAGATGGCAACGGGAGTGGCTTCGGCCAGCTTCCGGAATTTCTCTTCACTCTGGCGGATCAGTTCCTTTTGCCGGATGAACTCCCGGATCATGCCGGCAATCCGGCGGAATTCATTCTCCCCTTTTGCTTTCGGATCCAGGGCGATCCCTTCCCGGGAAAGCAGACCGGCAATTTTCTTCAGCGGAAGTCCGACCCAGAAAAGCAGGATGATCATCACCAGAGCCGCTGTGACGATGATGCCAGAGATATAGAGGTAAAAGAACCGGTCGTAAAAATCGCCGAAATTCACGATATCAGATTTATTCGTAACCAGTTTCATGTAGGCAACCGGTTCGGGAATCCCCATATTTCTCAAAGGGATGACCGACACTAGGGTAGTTTCGGTGGAGATCTCCCGGGGTTCATTGTAGAGAATAGAAATTCCGCAGTGGGTATTTTTCTGAAGTTGTGCCACCAATGCCGTATCCAGCAGTTTGCCCACGAACATGAAGCCCTGCGGGGGTGTTTTCCGCTCAGGGTCGGCGGTGGGGTGCACCGTTGCTGCATTGACATCCATCACCCCTGCAGAAGTCCGGAAGTATAACTGGATTAGTTTCTCCTGCATTAACCTTACCTTGATTTCCGGGGTGAGTATGTTACAATGGATAATATCGCCCTGCTCCGGTTCGGCCACTGAATAGACCCGGGTTCCGTCGAGGTTGAATATCCAGATTGCGTTGGCATGATAGGACTCGAGGATGCTCCGGATATTATCGGTCGCCCAGGCATAATCGGGTTTGGCGATAAATCCGATCATCTCATCCCAGTAAGTGTAGTCGTGGGTGATCGATCGGTAGAAATCGTTGTTGATCGAAAGCAGGGAGCTGGCTACTTCTGTCCGCTGTTCCATGACGTTCCGCACATACCGGTCGATCATTCGATTTTGGGTACGGTATTGAAAAACGACCAATCCGGAAGCCAGCAAACCAACTACGATGGTAAGGAATAAAATCCGCGATCTGACGGTCTTCATCATTTTTTCAGGAAGGGCGAGATGGTCCAGAACAACTCGGTAGGATTGAACGGTTTGGTAATGAAGCCGCTCATGCCGAATTTGAATATCTTTTCCCTGTCTTCGAGGAATACCGAAGCGGTCAGCGCAATGATGGGGATGTCCTGGAAATATTTCCCGTCCAAAGCCCTGATCTTCAGGGTAGCTTCATACCCACTCATCTCCGGCATATGCAAGTCCATCAGAACCACATCGTAGTGACCCTTTTTTACCTTTTCCACCGCAATCAGCCCGTTTTCGGCGATGTCGTGACTTGCTTCCCATTTCATAAGGTATTTCGCCACAATTTTCTGGTTGACCAGGTTGTCTTCCACAACCAGCACTTTTAATCCCTTGAGGCTGTGGAAGGTAGCTTTTCTTGCAGCATCGTCTTCGACTACCTTCTTTTCGCTGACCACAAATGGAAGTATCACGCAAAAGGTGCTTCCGACGCCCGGTTTGCTTGTCACAACGATGGTGCCTCCCTGAAGTTCCACCAGTTTTTTCGTGATGGCAAGGCCAAGTCCTGTACCACCGTACTTCCGCGTGGTGGAGGAGCTAGCCTGGGTAAAGCTTTCGAAGATCAGTTCAATTTTATCTTCCGGGATCCCGATGCCCGTGTCAATCACCTGAAACTCCAGATCGACCTGCGAGTCGAATTTCTTTTTCAACTTTGTCCGGATCGTGATATTTCCCTTGTCGGTAAATTTCACGGCATTGCCCACCAGGTTGATCAGGATCTGGGTCAGCCTGATCGAGTCGCCAAAAACAACCGGCGGAATCTGATCCTCCAACAGGATATCCAATTGCAATTTTTTCCGGCTGACATCGTATTCAAAACTTTGTTTCACCCCCTGCAGCAACTTCCGGATCTCAAATTCCACCTTCTCAAATTCAAGCTTTCCGGCATCGATCTTTGAATAATCGAGGATATCGTTGATGATGCGCAGCAGGTGGTCGGACGAAAATTTCAGGATCTCGATGCTTTCGATCTGTTCGCTGCGGGGATTCTCATCTTTCAGCAAGTTTATCGTATTGATGATGGCATTCAGCGGCGTGCGGATCTCGTGGCTCATGGTGGAGAGGAACTTCTGCTTGGCGTGGGTGGCATCCTCTGCGATCTCTTTGGCCGTCTTGAGGTCTTTTTCGATCTTTTCCCTCCACAGGATCTCGTCCTGCAGGTTTTTCCGCTGTTTGTAAAGGTTGATGAACACGGTGACCTTCCCGATCAGGATATCGGGGATGATGGGCTTCGTGATAAAGTCCACCGCCCCGGTCTTGATGCCTTTGACCCGGTAATAGTCTTCGTGGTAAAAAGCGGTGATGTAGATGATGGGGAGAAGTTCATTTTCAGGATTTTGCCGGATACGTTCCACGGCTTCAAAGCCATCCATCCCGGGCATATGGACATCCATCAGGATCAGGGCAAAATCGGTTTCCTGTGCCTTTGTAATCGCCTCTTCTCCCGACAGAGCCCTTACAAAACTGGCATCCAGGTCGGCGAGCATCTCTTCCAGGACGATGATGTTTTTGATCCGGTCGTCAACGATCAGAATTTTGGGTTTTGTAATCATACTAAAGAATTCAAAAAGTTCGCAATCTCTTTCAGTGTCAATATCTGGTCCACTTTCACCGATTCAATCGCCGATCGGGGCATGGTATCGGATTCGGCTTCCCCGGGGTTCTGTACGATGACATGGCCTCCCAGTTCTTTGATTTTTTTCAGCCCCCGGCTTCCGTCGTTATTGGCGCCGGTAAGCACGATGCCGATCAGTTTTGCGTGGTATGCCTCGGCGGCCGTCTCAAACAACACGTCGATGGAGGGGCGGGCATAATTGACCCGCTCATCCACGGTTAGGGTAAACGACCTGTCGGTCTCAAGCAGCAGGTGATAGTTCGGGGGCGCCACATAGGCCGTTCCTCCCTGCGGAACCTCTTTCTCGTCGGCTTCCTTCACCCGGAGCTTATGAAGGTCATCCAGGAACGATGGGAGGTAGTTGTCCGAGTCGGGGCTCATATGCTGAACGAGGATCATCGGCAACGGGAATTTTTCGTCAAGTAGAGTAAAGATGGTTTTCAACGCGTGCAACCCTCCCGCCGAAGAACCGATCACGACCGCCTGATACTTCTTTTTTGAAACCACGGGGTGTAAAGTTACGACGAAAATTTCTTAATGTATATTCTTTCTTTTTCAACAACCGGTTCAAACTCGCCATAGTGCGCCGAGAACTGCAGGTTTTCCTTGGAGCCGAGGCAGAGGAAACCGCCACCTGTCAGGCTGTCGATGAACAGGCGGATCACTTTGTCCTGGAGCTGGCGGTCGAAATAGATCAGCACATTCCGGCAAACCACCAGGTTGACCTCGGCAAAAACGCTGTCGGTCACCAGGTTATGGGTCGCAAAGACGATGTTTTTCCGGAGCGATTCATGCAGCTTTGCCACCTCCTCATTGGCGGTATAATAGTCGGAGAAGGATCTCCTCCCTCCTGCTTTCTGGTAACTGACCGTATACTCCTTGATCCGGCTGACCGGGTAGGATGCCTCCCTGGCATGTTTGATGATACGAGGATTGAAATCGGTGGCGTAAATCTGGGTTTTGTGTAGCAGTCCCTCTTCCTTGAGCATGATGGCCATGGAAAAGACCTCCTCCCCACTGGAACATCCGGCATGCCAGATCTTGACAAAAGGGTACGTCCGTAAGACCGGCAAAACACTCTGTCTAAGCACCTTGTAAAAAGAGGGGTCGCGGAACATTTCGGTGACGTTGATCGAGAGATCCATCAGGATCTCATTCACAAACCGGGTATCGTAAAGGGTTTTGTAGATCATCTCGGAAATGGTATTCAGTCCCGACAGCTGAAACCGGTTCAGGATGCGGCGCTTGACATGAGCCTGGGAATAATTCCGGAAATCGTACCCGTATTTCTGGTAGATGGCCTCGACCACTAATCGGATCTCAATGTCCTGGCTCTCCAGGTTCTCTTCCTGTTGCTTTTTCACTCGTACAATTTGTTTAAGGGGTTTCGCGCCCGTTTTGCTTCAGGGCATTCTGAATCAGCGAGGCGATCACGCTCACCAGCAGGATCCCTGCAATGATCATCAGCGATTGTTGCGTGCTGAGGTGCAGCCAGTGGAAATGATGCAAAATCATCTTTACTCCGACAAACGTCAGCAGGACGGCAAGGCCCAGCTTCAGGTAATGGAACCGGTTCATGACATTCATCACCAGGAAGAAGAGGGAACGCAGGCCGAGGATGGCGAAGATGTTGGAGAAAAACACAATGTAAGGGTCCTGGGTTACTGAAAAAACAGCAGGGACCGAGTCGACAGCAAAAATCACATCCGTGAATTCGATGATCAGAAGGATGATAAACAAGGGCGTTAAAAACCGTTTTCCATTTTTTTTGATCCAGAATTTCTCCCCATGGTCTTCCCGGGTGACCGAAAACCATTTCGAGGCAAATCTCACCACGGGATGGTGTTCCGTGTCAATCCGGTCTTCGTCTTTCCGGGTAAAAAATTCCATTCCCATTTTGCCTCCCACCACAAGGAGAATCCCACCGAAGATCAGCAGGAACCAGGCGAATTGCTGGATCAGGGCGCTCACGGCAAAGATGAAGAGAAACCGCATGACAATCGCTCCCAGGATTCCCCAGAAAAGCACCTTTTTGTAATACTCCTGCCGGATGTTGAAGGAGAGAAAAATCATGATGATCACGAAGACGTTGTCAACGGAGAGGGAATATTCGATGAGGTATCCCGTGAGGTATTCCAGCGCCAGGTTCAGGTTGTAAACCCGGATAGCCTCTTCCATCCCCAGTCCCTCGATGCTGATCGGGTGACTGTAAGTTTGGATCCGATCTCCGATCGCTTCCAGTGTATCGGATCCGTGGATCAGGTTTCCGTGGCTGCGGATGAAAAAATAGAATCCGATCGAGATGCCTACCCAAACGAGGGTCCGCACGAGGGCTTCCTTCAGGCTGAGTTTGTCATTTTTCTTATTGAACAGGCCCAGATCGATTGCCAGCATCAGGCCGATAAACAGCAGGAATGAAGCGAAAAAAACAAACTCGTTTACCGACATGGTCATGGGAATAGGTTATCGGGATGATAGGTCAAAAATAATAAAAATTCTTACTTTTGCATCCCTGCTCGTACAAAGAAACCAGATTGCTATGAATGAAGTCGTTGTGCTCAATCCGAACCCGCTGATCCGGTTTTTGGACAAACCTTCGGATGATTTTACCCGGGATGACCTGATCCGGTTCATCGAGGGCCATGGGATCCAACTAGTGAATTTCCGGTATGCCGGCGCCGACGGCCGTTTGAAGACCCTCAATTTCATTATCAAAAGCCGGAAGCACCTGGAGAGCATTCTCAACGCCGGGGAACGGGTGGACGGGTCGAGCCTTTTCCCGCATTACATCGAAGCGGGTTCTTCCGACCTATATGTGGTCCCGCGGTACCGCACCGCCTTCCTGAATCCTTTTTCCGCGATCCCCGCACTCGACATCCTCTGTTCATATTACGACAAAGACGGTTTGCCGTTTGCCAGTTCTCCAGAGTACATCATGCGAAAAGCGCACCGGGCTTTGAAAGAGTCGGCCGGACTCGATTATGAAGTGATGGGGGAACTGGAGTACTATGTGATCAGCGAAAAAAACCCTCTCTATGAAGCGGCCGACCAGCGCGGGTATCATGAATCCTCCCCTTTCTGCAAGTGGGAGAAGCTTCGCATTGAGGCCATGCAGGCGATTGCCACTTGCGGCGGCTTCATCAAGTACGGCCATTCGGAGGTAGGCACCTTCACCGAGTCGGGACTCCTCTATGAGCAGAACGAAATCGAATTCATCCCGGTACGGCTGGAAGATGCTGCCGAGCAGCTTCTCATCGCCAAATGGATCCTCCGGTCGCTGGCTTATAAATATGGCGTGACTGTGACCTTTGCGCCCAAGATCACCACCGGAAAAGCCGGCAGCGGTCTGCATATTCATACCCGGTTGCTGAAGAATGGGAAGAGCATGATGGTGGAAAACGGGGTCCTTTCGGGTACCGCCCGGAAGGCCATTGCGGGCTACCTATTCCTGGCCAAATCCCTTACCGCTTTCGGGAACATGATCCCCACTTCCTATTTTCGCCTGGTGCCGCACCAGGAAGCGCCGACCACCATCTGCTGGGGTGACCGCAACCGTTCGGTCCTCGTGCGTGTTCCTTTGGGATGGAGTGATTCCAAAAACAACATGGTAAAGGATGCCAATCCGCTGGAAAAGGAAACCCGAAACCATTTCATCAACCGGCAAACGGTTGAGTTCCGCTCTCCCGATGGGTCGGCTGACGTCTACCTGCTGTTTGCCGGACTGGCTGTTGCGGCCAGGTACGGACTAGAGATGAAAGAGGCGCTCGCTTATGCCGAGAAAACCTATGTGGATATTAACATCTTTGATGCCAAATATAAAAAGCGGGTCCGCGAACTTCAGTACCTCCCCTCCTCGTGCTGGGACTCTGCCGATGCGCTGGAGAGTCAGCGGGCGATTTACCAGTCGAAAGGAGTCTTCCCGAAAAAGATCCTCGACGGGATCATCAAGAAGCTCAAGAGTTTCGACGACCAGCATCTCCTGCGGAACATCATGGACAGCGAGAAGGAGATCATCAAGCTGGTGAATACCTTCCTTCATTGCGGATAAATCGGACGTTATGTCATGCAGAAGATCATCCGTTGCGTCATTTTGTCGCCAGAAAAGATTCCGGGTTCCGTTTTTCGCATTTGGTACATAAATTGAACCTGGCCGGTCAGAACAACAATAAAACAAAAAATATAAAGGAGGACTACATTATGACAATTATCAGGTGGCAACACAGAAACCCGTTGGCCAATATTGTGTCCGGTTTTTTCGACACCGAATTCCATGATTTCTTCGGCAGACGCGTGTGCGACCCTACCGCGAACATCATGGAGAAACCTGAAGGGTTTGAACTGGAGATCGCTGCTCCGGGATTGAAGAAAGAAGATTTCAAGATCAACCTTGAAAATGCCGTTCTTACCATCTCTTCCGAAATGGAAGACGAAAAGAGGGAAGAAGGCAAAAACTACACCCGGAAAGAGTTTTATTACGGGTCTTTCAGCCGTTCATTCACCCTGCCGAAATCGGTTGACACCGAGAAGATCAAAGCCGATTACGACAATGGCATCCTGCGGATCGATTTACCGAAGAAAGCAGAATCCACGCTGGAAATCAAGAAAGAGATCAAGATCTCCTAAATTGATACAAAACTTCCCCGTCAGAAGAGGTGCCGGAACGGAAGTAAGATGTATTCGAATATCTTTTCAATCTTCGGACGGTTCAGCCAGCGGGGAAAGTCAAACGGCTCGGAGTTCCGAAGCGTTTCCCTGACATGCTGATCAAGCTGGCGAAGGATTTCGGGTTCGCTTCCGATCAAGGCAATTTCATACTGATACCGGAAGCTCCGGTAATCAAAATTGGCTGAGGAGACCGAGAAGGTCTTTTTGTCGATGATCAGCAGTTTTGCATGGAGATTGTGCGGGGTATAAAAGAGGAGCTGTACCCCGTTTTTATGCATCATCCCGAAATATTTGTTCCGGAGGATATCGACCATGCGCATGTCGGAATGCTTTGGCATGATCACCTTCACATCGATCCCCCGCCTGCCAGCATCCATCAGCGCCTTTCGTAACAGAAAGCCGGGAAGGAAATAGGGGGTTTCGATCAGCACGCTGGTCCTGGCGCTGCGGATCATCTGGGTATACTTTTTCTTCAACCGCTGCAGGGGGATAGAAGGCACGTCGCGGACAATCTCGTACTCCCCGAACTTCATATTCTTGCTGTAACTCAGCTTGTTGGTGATGTAGTAAGGATTGAATGCCTCGAAATTCTGCTCGAAAACCGTCCGGAAAGTCGGCGTGATCTCCCCGTGAAACCTGAGTGCCAGCTCTCTCCAGTTGAGGTTGTATCCGGTGATATTCGCCGACCCGATGTAACAGATCAGGTCGTCGATCACCATGATTTTCCGGTGATCGCGGCGATGTCCCCGGGTAAAGAGGTCGCTGCTGATCTTGATCTTTTCGAAAAACTTGACCTCCCCGCCAAAGGCGATAAGGTCGGTAAAAAAGGTCTCTGATACCGGCCCTCTCCCCCACGAATCAATCAGCAGCTTCACCTTCACCCCTTCCTGGGCTTTCCGGGTGAGGGCATCTTTAAACTTGATCCCTATATGGTCGTTGGCGAATTTGTAAGTCTCCAGGTAGACATAGGATTTTGCATTTGCTATGTCGTTGAGCATCAGGTTATAAAGCTTCAATGTATCGTCAATAACCAGGAACTCCATACCGGCGGGGAATCAGAAGTTATATACTCTTCAATTCTTCAAAATTAGGAAAACATTCCTGAATTTTCCAACGGATTCGCCAACGGAGCGAAATTTTGTAGCTTTGTTAAAAATTCACCTGTATGATCAAATCGATGACCGGTTACGGGAAAGGGGTTGTCGACCTCCCCGCCCGGAAACTGACGATCGAGATCAAATCGCTGAACAGCAAGGGGCTTGACCTGAACGTGAAGATCCCAGCCTGGTTCAGGGAGAAAGAGCTGGATGTCAGGAGCCTGCTTGCAACCCTGCAGCGGGGGAAGATCGACCTCTTCATCTCTTCCGAGTCGACCAGTGAAACCCTCGCCTATTCAATCAACAAACCGCTGGCTCACAAATATTACGAAGAGCTGAAAGAGCTGCTGCATGAGTTCCGTGAAGATTGTCCGGGCGGATTGCTGCCCCTGGTGGTCAGGATGCCGGATGTGCTTACGACCGGCCGGCAGGAGATCGATCCCTCGGAATGGGAAGCGATACGGGGGGAGCTTGAGCGGGCGATCGGGCAGGTAGAGGAATTCCGGATCCAGGAAGGGGCTACCCTCGAAGGCGATATCCGATCGCGGGTTACATCGATCCTTGCCCTGTTGGAGAAGGTTCTTCCTTTTGAGAAGGAACGGAAAGAGCAGGTGCGCCAAAACCTGCTGAAAGAACTTGACCAGTTAATTTCGTCTCCTGTTGCAACAAGAATAGACCCGAACCGGTTCGAGCAGGAACTGATCTACTACCTCGAGCGAATGGACTTCACGGAAGAGAAGGTCCGGCTTCAAAAACATGGGGAGTTTTTTCTGGAGACGCTTCAATCGGCCGAATCGCAGGGAAAGAAACTGGGATTTATCACGCAGGAAATGGGGCGTGAGATCAACACTCTGGGTTCCAAAGCTTCCCATGCAGAGATCCAAAAAATCGTGGTCCAGATGAAAGAGGAGTTGGAGAAGATCAGGGAGCAACTGCTGAATATTTTATGACCCAAAAAGCAATCATCGTATCTGCCCCTTCGGGCGCCGGCAAATCTACGATTGTTCACCGCCTGATGCAGCGATTCGCCGAAATGGAATTCTCGGTTTCGGCCTGCACACGGCCTAAACGGGGCGCCGAAGCGGAGGGGAAAGAGTATTATTTTCTTTCGGCGGAACCCTTCCTCGAAAAGGTCGCAAACGGCGAATTCGTTGAATGGGAGGAGGTGTACCCCGGAAGTTACTACGGCACCCTGAAGTCGGAGCTGAACCGGATCTGGGGGCTCCGGAAAATCCCCGTATTCGACGTGGACGTGAAAGGCGGACTGAACCTCAAAAAATATTTCGGCGCCAGTGCTCTTGCCTTTTTTATCCAGCCTCCTTCCCTCAAGATCCTCGAGCAACGCCTGCGCACGCGGAGTACCGAATCGGAAGAGAGTCTTCGGAAAAGGCTGAGCAAAGCGGAGTATGAAATGAGCTTTGCAGATAAATTTGATGAGGTTCTTGTGAATGATGACCTGGCACAGACGGTCGATCAGGCCATAGTATCTGTCAGAAATTTCCTGGAATGATGAAACCGGCTGCGACAAAAACCGGACTATTCTTCGGCTCCTTCAACCCGATCCACCTCGGGCACCTGATGATCGCCAGTTACATGGTGGAGTTTACGGATATTACCGAGGTATGGTTTATCCTCTCGCCGCACAACCCCCTGAAGGAAAAAGCCACGTTGCTTCCCGATGTAAACCGCCTTTATATGGTCAACGTGGCCGTGGAGGACGAACCGAAATTCCGCGCTTCCAACATCGAGTTTCACCTGCCCAAGCCCTCTTACACCATCGACACCCTCACCTGCCTGCAGGAACAATATCCCGGCAAGGAGTTCATCCTCCTGTCCGGATCCGACATTCTGCCTTCCTTCCACAAATGGAAAAACCACGAGCAGCTGCTGAACCTTTATAAATTCTATATCTACCCGCGACCGGATACCGCACCCAGTCCGTACGACACACACCCGTCCATTACCTTCCTCCCTGCCCCCCTGATCGAACTCTCTTCAAGCTTCATCCGGGAAGGCATCCGGGAGGGAAAGAATATGCTGTATTTCCTGCCTGCAAAAGTCTGGAAATATATAGATGAGATGGGATTTTACAAAACTACACCGCCATGATCGATTCGATCTCCTGTACCGTTTTCGGGATGGGTTTGCCAAGTACCCGGAATCCGGTGCGGGTAACGAGCACGTTGTCTTCTATGCGGATCCCGCCAAAATCCCTGTAGGTATCAACTATGTCGTAGTTGATGAATTGAGTGTGTTTTTTCTCTGATTTCCAACTATCGATGAGTTCGGGAATGAAGTAGATCCCTGGTTCGATGGTCATGACAAAGTGCTCTTGCAGACGTCGGCCAAAACGGAGGAATCCGAGGCCGAATTCTTTGCTCCGTTTGATCTCTTCGTCATAGCCGACAAAAGATTCTCCGAGTCCCTCCAGGTCATGCACATCCAGTCCGATCGGATGGCCTAGTCCGTGCGGGAAAAACATTGTGTGGGCTCCCTGGCTGACCGCCTCATCGGGATCGCCTTTCATGATCCCGATGTCCTTCAGCCCTTTCGCAATCTCCTTCGCAGCAAGCAGGTGAATATCCCTGAACGGGACACCCGGTTTGATGGCTTCGATGGTAGCTAAATTGGCAGCCAAAACAACCTTGTATATCCCCTCCTGCCGGTGGGAAAACTCCCCTCCAACCGGGACGGTTCGCGTAATGTCGCTAGCATAATGGTATTCTGATTCGCTTCCGGCATCGATGACGAGCATCCGGTCGGGCATCAACATATTGCCATGATAATGGTTATGAAGGGTTTGTCCGTTGATGGTGAGGATGACCGGAAAAGAGACTCCGCAGGCGTTGGCGAGTGCAATTCCTTCGATAGTCCCTGCAATTTCGCGTTCAATGGTCCCGGGTCGCGCCATCTTCATGGCGGTGGTCTGCATTATCCAGGCCACATCCACCATGCTTTCCATCTCCTGGATCTCAAGGTTGTCTTTCTTCATCCGGAGTTTTATTACCCCTTTGATCAGGGATTCGGATACCTGATTTCGCACTTCGCTAAAGGGAATATCGAGCAGCTCTGAAATTTGGATGATCGTCTCGCCGCGATAGGGAGGAAGATAGTGAACTTTCCTCCCCCTGGCAACAGCTGCCCGCAGTATGCTTTCCAGCTCCGTCATGGGGTAAGTTACTTCCACCCCTGCCTGGTTGCCCCGTTCCTTCATGGTAGGCTGCTTGCCTATCCAGATGATGTCGGTGATGTCGACGTCATTCCCGAAAAGGTAATCTTTCCCTCCATCCAGGTCGATGATCCCGGTCAGGTCGGGTTGGTCCAGTCCGAAAAAATAGAGAAAGTTGCTGTCCTGCCTGAATGAGTATGTATTGGCCGGATAGTTGAAGGATACCTCCTGGTTGCCCGGAAAAAACAACAAACCGCCGTCTACCTCATTGCGAAGCTTGTTTCTTCTGTCTTTGTAGATGCTTGAAGGGAACATAATTTAGATTGTTTTAAAATATGAATAAAATCCGTTTTCAGGTGTCGAAGGTACAAAAAATATCTTCTAACTTTGTCCATCATCTATATAACCATTCACTATGAGTTCTTCACTGTTGCACTTTTCATCCATCACCAAGAAGATCTGGATGGCTTTCCTCGGTTTATTCCTGATGGTTTTTCTGGTCGTTCACCTGGGCATCAACCTTTGCCTGTTGCGTGACGATGGCGGAGCCTGGTTTCACGAAGCGGCGCATTTCATGGGGACCAACTACATCGTAAAGGTCTTTGAAGTGATTTTGTTCGGGGGGTTCATCTTTCACATCTTGCTGGGGATTCTCCTGCAACTCCGCAACTGGATGTCGCGCCCGACGCGATACCGCATCAACAACCGTTCAACCACCCCGTTCCTGAGTAAATACATGATCTACTCCGGAGGGATCGTGCTGATTTTCCTGATCATCCATTTCATGAACTTCTATTTTATCAGGCTGGGCTGGGTTGAAAGTCCGGTTGCCCCCTTGGAAGGCGGGGAGCCCGATTTTTATGAAACAGCCCGCTGGTTGTTCGTCCAACCTTTTTATTCGGTGCTTTACATCTTCCTGATGGTAGTCCTCGCGTTTCATCTAAACCATTCGTTTGGCGCAGTTTTTCAGACGTTCGGACTAGCTCATAAGACCTATACTCCGTACATCAAGGGATTTGGAACTTTCTATTCAATCGTGATCCCTGCTGGTTTCATTATCATACCGCTCTATTTTTTAATTTTTAGTTAGTTCGTATGGCTGAATTAAGTTCAAAAATTCCACAGGGTCCGGTGGCAGAAAAATGGACCCGGTATAAAGCTCATCAGAACCTGGTCAATCCTTCCAACAAACGGAAACTGGATGTACTTGTCGTGGGAACCGGTCTGGCCGGCGCTTCTGCGGCTGCCTCTCTCGGGGAGCTCGGGTTCAATGTCAAGATCTTCTGTTACCAGGATAGCCCTCGCCGGGCGCACAGCATTGCGGCCCAGGGCGGGATCAATGCGGCGAAAAACTATCCGAACGACGGCGACAGCATTTACAGGTTATATTACGACACAATCAAGGGAGGCGACTACCGTTCGCGCGAAGCCAACGTATACCGGCTCGCGGAAGTGAGTAACGACATCATCGACCAGTGCGTGGCCCAGGGGGTTCCCTTTGCGCGCGAATACAGCGGGTTGCTGGAGAACCGTTCGTTTGGCGGAGCGCAGGTGTCTCGCACGTTTTATGCCCGCGGACAAAGCGGACAACAGCTGCTGCTCGGAGCTTACGGATCGCTGAGTCGCCAGATCAAGGAGGGTCAGGTCAAGATGTACAACCGGCATGAGATGATGGACGTAGTGATGGTGGATGGGAAAGCCCGTGGGATTATCGCGCGTGATCTGATCACCGGGGAACTGGAGCGTTATTTCGGCCATACCGTGATCATTGCTACCGGAGGGTATGGAAACGTTTTCTACCTTTCCACCAATGCCATGGGTTCCAACACAAGCGCCATCTGGCAGATCTTCAAAAAAGGGGCTTTCTTTGCCAATCCCTGTTTTACCCAGATCCATCCCACCTGCATCCCGGTTCACGGGGATTATCAGTCGAAGCTTACCCTGATGAGTGAGAGCCTCCGGAATGACGGCCGTATCTGGGTCCCGAAAAACAAGGAAACTGCCGAAAAGGTCCGCAAAAGGGAACTAAAAGCCAACCAGGTCAAAGAGGAAGACAGGGATTATTTCCTCGAACGCAGATATCCTGCTTTCGGGAACCTGGTTCCGCGCGATGTAGCTTCACGGGCAGCCAAAGAGCGTTGCGATGCCGGGTACGGAGTTGGAGATACCGGGCTGGCCGTCTTCCTCGACTTTGCCGATTCCATCAAACGGCTCGGAAAGCACGTGATCGAAGAACGATATGGAAACCTTTTCCAGATGTATGAAAAGATCGTGGACGAAAACCCTTACGAAAATCCCATGATGATCTTCCCGGCCGTCCACTATACCATGGGCGGGACCTGGGTTGATTACGAACTGATGAGCACCGTCCAGGGGCTGTTTGTTGCGGGAGAGGCCAACTTTTCCGACCACGGCGCTAACCGTCTGGGGGCTTCTGCCCTGATGCAGGGGCTGGCCGACGGCTATTTCGTATTGCCTTATACCATCCAGAACTACCTCTCGGACCAGATTAATGTCCCCAGGATATCCACAGACAAACAGGAGTTTGCCGCTGCGGAACAAGCCGTCGCGGCAAGGCTTGAGAAACTGATGGTCATCAAGGGAACAAAATCGGTCGACCATTTTCACAAAGCCCTGGGAAAGATTATGTGGGAATATGTCGGAATGGGGAGAAACGCGGAGGGGTTAAAGAAGGCCATCGCCCTGATCAGGGAACTCCGGGAGGATTTCTGGAAAGAGGTAAAGATCCCCGGAAAAGCAAACGAAATGAATATCGAACTCGAGAAGGCCAACCGGGTAGCCGACTTCCTGGAACTCGGGGAGCTGATGGCCCTCGACGCCCTGGAGCGGAATGAAAGCTGTGGCGGCCATTTCCGCGAAGAGTTCCAGACCGAAGAAGGAGAGTGCTTGCGCGACGATAAAGATTATATGTATGTTGCCGCCTGGGAGTACAAAGGCGAAGGCGAATTCGTACTACATAAGGAGCCGCTTGTTTACGAAGAGATCGAGGTGAAGCAGCGGGTGTACAAATAGCGATTAGGGATTAGGGATTAGGGGTTAGAATTGTAAATGAATGTGCCAAAGAAAATAGTGTCGTATCATGATTTGGAGGTCTGGAGGCGTGGCGTGGAATTAGTAAAACAGGTCTATAAGATAACATCTGGATTTCCAAAATCTGAGTTATATGGTATGACTTCTCAGATTCGCAGGGCTGCTATTTCATTTCCTGCAAATATCGCTGAGGGTTGGGGGCGGGAATCCTCAAAAAACTATATACAGTTTTTGCGAAATTCCAGAGGTTCTTTATTTGAATTGGATACATTGCTAATAATTACACAAGAACTCAGTTATATTTCAACCGATCAAAGTAATAATATCCGGAAGGAAATAAATGAGCTTGGAAAAATGTTAAACTCAATTATTCAAAAAATCAATGCAAGGATTTCGGAATAGCTTTCTAGTTCCTCAACCCTAATCGCTAATCCCTAATCCCTAATCCCTAATCCCTAATCGCTTATTATGAAACTTACGCTCAAGATCTGGAGGCAAAAAGACGCTAAATCGAGAGGAAAATTTGTTTCCTACAGCATCGACAACATTTCACCAAACTGCTCCTTTCTGGAGATGCTCGACATCCTGAATGAACAGTTGATCGGGAAAGACGAGGAACCCGTGACCTTTGACCACGATTGCCGCGAAGGGATTTGCGGGATGTGCAGTTTGTACATCAACGGCCGTCCGCATGGTCCCGACGACGCCATCACCACCTGTCAGCTCCATATGCGGAAGTTCAAAGACGGCGAACCCATTGTTGTCGAACCTTGGCGGGCTAAGCCTTTTCCCGTGATCAAGGACTTGATCATTGACCGGACGGCCTTTGATAAGATCATTCAGGAGGCCGGCTACATTTCTGTGAGAACGGGAGGGACGCCGGATGCCAACAGCATCCTGATCAGCAAGGTCGATTCCGATCTGGCCATGGATGCTGCGGCTTGCATCGGGTGCGGCGCCTGCGTGGCCGCCTGTAAAAATGCTTCGGCCATGTTGTTTGTTTCAGCTAAGGTTTCCCAGTTTGCGCTTCTTCCTCAGGGGCAGGTGGAAGCAAAGGAACGTGTGAAAAAGATGGTGGCCAAGATGGACGAACTGGGGTTCGGGAACTGCACCAATACTTATGCCTGCGAAGTCGAATGTCCGAAGCTGGTTTCCCGCTCCAACATCGCCCGGATGAACCGGGAGTTTATTTTTGCCAAGATTCTTTAGCCCCTAAATCCCCACTTGCCCCCAAACCCCCTAAAGGGGGCTTATTCCCGCTTCGCGGGATTATCCTCCTGAAAAGGAGGAGTAAGTCCCCTTCAGGGGATTTAGGGGCAAACGAGACAAGACATGAAATTCATTGATATCCAGACAGACAAAACAATCAAGCAGAAGTTGATCCAAACCATTCAGGATCAGCGAGTCAGCCATGCTCAGTTGTTTTATGGACCCGAAGGGTCAGGAAAACTGGCCCTGGCCATCGCATATGCGCAGATGATTAATTGCACTGCCCCTAAATCCCCTGACTTACCCCCCGGCCCCCTAAAGGGGGAGGTTTCCCCCCAAGGGGGAAGTAAGTCCCCTTTAGGGGATTTAGGGGTGGACTCCTGCGGCATCTGCCCCTCCTGCATTCAGTTCCAGAAACTGGCCCATCCCGACCTCCACTTCTTTTATCCTACCGCTACCACGAAACAGGTTTCATCCAAGCCTTCCAGCAAACATTTCATCGAAGAGTGGAGGAAGTTTCTCCTGGAAAATAACTACCGGGTGAACCTGGCCGGGTGGTACGATTTCATCGGGATTGAAAACAAACAGGGGACGATCTATGCCGACGATGCCAACGAGATCAACCGCATCCTGAGTTACAAGAGCTATGAGTCGGAATACAAGGTCGTCATTATCTGGATGATCGAAAAACTGTTTCATGCAGCCGCGCCCAAGTTGCTCAAGATCCTCGAAGAACCACCCGAAAAGACACTGTTCATCCTGGTTTCCGACAACCCCGATCAGGTCATTCCGACCCTTGTATCCCGTTGCCTTCCGGTGAGGATTCCAAAGATTCAACCAGAGGAGACGCGGTTGACTTCGAAAGAGGATCAGGTTCTGTTTGAGACCTTCCGGAAATGGATGCGGATCTGTTTTGCCAACAACATTCCCGAACTAATCGGTTTTGCATCTGACGTGGGGAAAATCGGCAGGGAAAAGCAAAAAAGCCTTCTTCAGTACGGACTGGACCTTTCGGGAAACGCGCTCGCTCTCCGGCATGGGTTTTTCCGGGGATCAGCTTCCGGAGGCGAAGAATCGGAGTTCATAAAAAAGTTTTCGCCGTTCCTTTCCGAAACAAAACTGCTTCCCTTTTATACCCTGCTCAACTCCTCCATCTACCACATCGAACGCAACGCCCATGCGCCGACGCTCTTTCTTGATCTGTCGTTGAAGTTCACCGGGCTGCTCAAAAGATAATTTTTGTACATTTGCGTAGATTTCCTGAACTATGGACGAACCCGAAGCAAAACCGACTCCGCTTGAGTCCAATCCATTTTTGAGCCGGGGCTGCGTGGAGCCACCGCGAATCGGCCATAAAAATGACGGGATCTTCAGCCACCGGTGTAGCAAGTTTGACACCTTCAATTGGCTGGAAAAGTTGCCGGTATCCGCCGGGTATACTCCTCCCGATGTGGTGGAAGTCAGGTTTAAAAACAGCCGCAAAGATTTTTTCCGGACAACGCCCGACATCGAATTGAGAGTCGGAGACATCGTAGCCGTGGAGGCATCGCCCGGGCACGACATCGGGATCGTCAGCATGACCGGCGAAATTGTCCGGTTGCAGATGCGAAACAGGGGGATCCGGCCCGCTTCGGAAGAGATCCGCAAAGTATACCGGCGGGCACGCATCAGTGATGTGGAAAAGTGGATCGCGGCGGTGGAGTTGGAAAATTCCACCATGTTCAAATCCCGTGAGATGGCCGAAAAGCTGGGGCTGTCGATGAAGATCAACGACGTGGAATACCAGGGGGATAACACCAAAGCCATTTTCTACTATACCGCCGACGACCGGGTCGACTTCCGGGAGCTGATCAAGGTGCTGGCCGAGGAGTTCAAGGTGCGAATCGAAATGAAGCAGATCGGCGCCAGGCAGGAAGCCAGCCGGCTTGGCGGAATCGGTTCGTGCGGAAGGGGACTCTGTTGCTCGACCTGGTTGAGCCATTTTCACTCCGTGACTACGCAGGCCGCCCGGGTCCAGCAACTCTCCATGAATCCTCAAAAACTGGCCGGACAATGCGGCAAGCTGAAATGCTGCCTCAACTACGAATATGAAACCTATGTGGATGCCCTGAAGGATTTTCCCGATACCGATACGGTTCTGAAAACCAGGAAGGGTGACGCTTTTCATCAGAAGACCGACATTTTCAACAAGCTGATCTGGTACTCCTACGCCGGGACTACCAGTAACCAGATGGCCATTCCTGTCGATCAGGTGATCCAGGTCATCGAACAAAATAAAAAAGGGATCTTTCCCGAAAACCTGGAAGATCTCTCCAATAGTACCGAACAAAAAACCGACTTCGAAAACGGGAACGGACCAGATGACCTGAGTTACCTTGATCATTCCTAGTTCCGGTTGAAGTCCTCCGAAGCATGCATCCTAACATCCGGATATCTCTCTTCGTTATTCAACTTGCCGTTGCCTGGTCACTTTGTTCGTGCCTCGACAACCGGGTCTTTGATGAGAGCATGAGAATAGAGAAAGGGGTGTGGAAGGCGGATAACATTGCATCCTTTTCCGTCGTTATTACCGATACCATTGCCTTATACGATTTTTACGTGGATGTAAGAAATGACATAAGCTATAAATTCAGCAACCTGTATCTTTTTCTCAGGACAGATTTTCCCGATGGCCGGGTAACCCGGGATACGATCGAATGCATCCTGGCAACATACGAAGGAAAGTGGCTGGGTTCGGGGATCGGGAGCGTAAGGTCCAGCAGGTTCCTGTTTCAGAAAGGAATGCGGTTCAAGATTCCGGGAACCTACTGGTTTGCATTTGAGCAGGCCATGCGTGTCCCTGATCTTGAGGGGATTCGTGATTTCGGGATCCGTATTGACAAGGAATAATTCTCTGCTAGTCAAAATATAATGGGTTCAAAAGGGAAAGGAAAAGTTCCGGCCGGTAAGGTGAAAAAGTACATCTGGGGGTTCTGGATCACTTACCTGCTTGGGCTTTTGCTGGTTATTTTTATCTTTGTTTCCATCGGATACGGCCTTTTCGGGAAGATGCCCAGTTTCCGGGATCTAGAGAACCCGGAAAGCAACCTGGCGGCGGAGATTTTTTCGTCCGACGGAAAACTTCTCGGGAAATATTATGTTGAGAACCGGTCGAACATCCATTACCAGGATCTCTCCCCCAACGTGGTGAATGCCCTGATCGCCACCGAAGATGCACGGTTTGAGACCCATTCGGGCATCGATGTGAAAGCTACGGGGCGGATGTTTTTCGGCATCCTTTCCGGGGCCGACAAAGGAGGCGGAAGTACTATTACGCAGCAACTTGCCAAGAACCTTTTCCCCAGGAAGCCCCATTATTCAAAACTGGAATTGGGGGTGATGAAGCTTAAAGAATGGGTCACTGCCGTGAAGCTGGAGCGGAACTATTCAAAACAGGAGATCCTGGCCATGTACTTGAATACCGTCGACTTCGGGAGCATGTCGTACGGCATTAAATCGGCAGCCAGGACCTATTTCAACAAAACTCCCGTCCAGCTTTATGCCGAAGAAGCCGCTTTGCTGATCGGGATCCTGAAAGCCCCTTCCTTCTTCAGCCCCGTCAGGAATCCCGAGCGTGCCCTGGAACGGCGGAACATCGTTCTCCGCCAGATGGAGAAATACGGTTATCTAACCCGTATGGAGTACGATTCGATCAAGGAGGTTCCGATTGACATGACCAGTTACCGGATCCAGGACCATACCAGCGGACTGGCAACCTATTTCCGGGAGTACCTACGGATGTACCTAACCGAATGGTGCGAGAGCCACCCCAAAGAGGATGGGACTCCCTATAGCCTGTACCGCGACGGATTGAAGATCTACACTACCATCAACACCACCCTCCAGGAGTATGCTGAGGAGGCCGTGCGCGAATACCTCGGAAAAGAGCTGCAACCTTCATTCTTCCGGCACTGGAAAGGGCAACCCAACGCCCCGTTTGTATTTGAGAACAATCCGCGCAAAGAGATCAACAGCCTTATGACATCGGCGATGCGGCGTACCGACCGGTATTACCGTTTGAAGCAGGATAATTATTCTGACGAAGACATTTACCGGAATTTCCAGCAGCAGGTCTCCATGAAAGTCTTCTCCTGGAAAGGCCCGATCGACACCGTCATGACCCCCTGGGATTCGATCCGCTATTACAAATTCTTCCTCCAGGCAGGATTACTATCCATGGATCCGCACACGGGGTATATAAAAGCTTACGTGGGAGGGATCGACAACAAATATTTCCAGTATGATCATGTGATCCTGAGCAAACGGCAGGTGGGTTCCACGTTCAAGCCCTTCCTGTACACACTGGCCATTCAGGAAGGGGAAACCCCGTGTACAAAATACCCGAATATCCAGCCGGTCATCGAGCTGTGGAACGGCGATAAATGGGCCCCCGACAATGCTGATGAAGATCGTCGCGGCGAGGAGGTCACCCTGAAATGGGCCCTGGCGAACTCCAACAACTGGGTGAGCGGACATCTGATGAAGAAATACAGTCCGCAGGATGTCATCACCATTGCCCGGAAGATGGGGGTCACCAGCGATATCCCGGCGGTCTATTCCATTGCCCTGGGATCGTGCGACCTCACATTGTACGAGATGACGGGCGCTATGAGCACCTATGCCAACAAAGGCCAGTGGATCCAACCGATCTTTATCACCCGCATCGAAGACAAATATGGGAACGTCCTGGAGCAGTTTGTCCCCAGGCGACAGGAAGCCATCAGTGAAAAGACGTCTTACCTTATGATCGAGCTGCTGAAAGGGGTGGTGGAGAGCGGGACCAGCGTAAGGTTGAGATACAAATACGGATTTACCAATGAAATTGGCGGCAAGACCGGAACCACGCAAAACCAGAGCGACGGTTGGTTTATGGGGATCACGCCCGACCTGGTGACGGGTGTTTGGGTAGGTTGCGAAGACCGGGCGGCTCATTTCCGAACGATAGACTTAGGGCAGGGGGCCAACATGGCCCTCCCGATCTGGGCGATCTACATGAAGAAAGTATATGCCGACTCCACTACCACCGGGATTACGAAACGTGCGTTTGATCGTCCGGATTTCCCGGTCGATGTGACATTCAATTGCGACTCTCTGGCCAAGATCAGGAAAAAGCCCGATAAGAATAAATTCGACGAGTTCTAATTGTCGAGAACTTTGGTCGTTTCCTTGTAATTCACCCCTCTCTCTTTCAGCCCTTTCAGCAGGAAGTTTACACATTCAGGACGCTTTCCGAGGAACTCAGGAACGGTGATCCCCTTGTGATCATAGATCCCTTCGGCGATCATACGGAGGGCGACCGTAGCGGTATATCCGGTTGTCCGGGCCATGGAATGGACCCGGGTAACCGGGTCGTACGTATCGAACAGATCGTAAACGTACCTCAACCGTTTCCTTTCCTTCTTCCCTTCCACAACCACTTTCATGATGGTGATGTCCACCTCTCCCTCCTTCAGCTTCCATTTCGGGAACAGCAACCGGGCAGTTACATCGATAGGACGGATCATTTTTCCGTTGATCTCCAGGATCTCCTGGCTAAAAAACCCGGTTTCGCGAAGAAGCCGCATCTTCTCAATATGCCCGGGATAACGAAGGGTTTTTTCCCTCATATTGGGACACTTTATGGTGTGTACAAGCGAGCGCAGGCCGTCGGTATTAAACGCTTCCAGCGTACCGATTCCCGGGAAGTTGAGCAGTTCGGCGTCGGAAAGAGCCGGCCTCACGACCGGTTTGCCGTTTTCGATAAAGCGGGCCGGCCGGGTATATTCTTCAATTATATCCAGCGGGGAGAAGACGGCCTTGTACTCATAGGGCCATTCCCTCACCTGGGGCAGTCCACCCACATAATAAATGATTTTCTCGGTTTCGTCGAGGAGGTGATCCACGTATCCGATCAGCACGTTGCACATGCCGGGGGCGACCCCGCAATCCATGATGGCGGTGACATTTTTCTTCCGGGCAAGGTCTTCGAGGGCAAACGGATCTTCGATGAAAAACGCAATATCAACCACATTTTTCCCGGCTTCAATGACGGCCTTGAGGGTTTGAAATCCCATGAAACCGGGGACGGCATTGAGTACCAGATCATAGCTGGCCACCAGCCGGGTGACCTCTTCCGGGAAACTGAGATTCATCTGGATGGGTTTGACAGAGCTTCCCTCCGTGACCTTCTGCAAGGTCTCTTTATTGATATCGACAACCGACACCTGAAAATCAGGGTCTTTAGCCAGGTCCAGGGCCATTGGCCCTCCGACCAGTCCGGCGCCGAGAATGATGATCTTTTTCGTGCTCATTTTGTAAAAGTTTGAGTCAGAGTAAGCGGTTAATGAGCGGTAAATCCCGAGATCTTAACCGAAAGTGTATCCATTTTTACGGGTATTTTCTGTTTGTTCCACAAGTATAGTTTCATAAATTTTGAACTTAACCCCTCAACCCGGCTTACATCAAAAAGCTCTCTCATCCGGATCGTATCCCACGACTCACCGGATCCATCTGGTATGTTTGTTCTGTTTAGGTCGAACGAAAGATAAAGATGCTGGGCATAGGTGGAATCCACTATCTCCACTACCAGTTTGGGAAGAGTGGCGGCGTCTTGCGGATCCGCTTTGACATTCAGGTTCATCTCCAGATATATATATTTGAAGTCCTGGTCAAAATCAACCGGCTTACTAATCCCGATAAATTCCGCGTTAGTCGGAAAATCATGGTATCTGTAAACAGAAGAAAGGGGAATGGGATGCTGTTTGGAATCATTTCCGATGTATTTGCCAAGTGGAACCAATGCGTTGCAATCGGCAATGTGGCGGCTCAAGGTAAGATAATTTTCATGTTCTTTCTTCAGTTCAGCCAGCATGGCGCTGTTTTCCGTTTCCTTGAAGCTGAATCCCTCTTCTTTAACATACAGCTTTGAGTAGGAGAGGAAATAGTTATTCCGGAGGTAATCCACTTCTTCTTTATTATTCAGCACGAAGGAGAGCGCATGTTTGTTGCCGGAAGTGGATGAGACATCGATCCCGCTTCCCAGCCAGTGGCAATAGGGATTCGTATGGATCCCGTAAGCGGGCCTGAGCAGCGCAAGGAATGAGGGTGTGATGTCAAGATGCGAAGAAACAGCATCAAAACTGGCTGCCTGGTTCAACATGGGGGAATAAATGATCAGGGGTACATGGTACTTTTCCGCCGGAGTAACCCAGGAGGTATGGAGTTCAGGCATTGCGTGGTCTCCGGTGATCAGAAAAATCGTGTTCCCGAAGCCGGGCCGTTGCCGGTATTTATCGAAAAATCTCCGAAGCATGTCATCGGTGTACAAAATGGTGGAAAATATGTGGCTCAGCTTCTCTATCATTCCCTTTCGTCTATCTTCCGGGGGCATCCTGTCAAGGATTTTTTTCAGCCGGGCAAGGTATTGATCTTTATTTGGGGGGATAAAGGGAGCATGCATCGAAAGAGTCAGGTAGATATCCAACCGGGGGGATTTCTGAAGAGAATCCAGGATTTCCAAAGATCGCTCAAAGAGTTCTCCATCAGGGTAACCCCAGCGGAACCAATCATCGTAGATGACGTCGTTTTCATGTTCCTTCCCGAATGTCTTCAGCACAAACTCCACACCTTCATCTACAAGGAATCCTTCGTAATTTGTGAATTTCGGATCGCCTCCGTAAAAGAAACTCGGGTAATAACCATTGTCCTTGAGATAACGGATCATAGAGAAGTGTATCGGGGCCTCTTTTCCTGATTCAATGAACACCCCTTTGCTATATGGAAGAGAGGCAAAAACTGCAGGAAAGACATTGAAGGTTCTTTCCGAGGTGGCCAGGAAATTGTTCCAGTAAAGACTTTTGGAAATCAAGGAATCAAGAAAAGGCATAAAGCTCCCGAAATAAGGGTTCGTGCCGCAGAAGGTAGGGGTCAAAGATTCAACGATGAAGAAAACCAGGTTTGGTTTTTGCTCATTCAGGTTAAAAAAACGACCCAGTGCATCATAGGTATTATCCATCCTGAGAAAGGGGTAGGCCGGATCCAGGTATATGAACCGCTGATTGTTTTTTTGATATTCCCGTGCGATTTCCAGGATCCGGGGATCAGACAACCGGGTAGTTCTAAACACAGCTGCGTTGGACAAACCCGAATTGCCGGCATTTTCCAGGTAAAATTGAAACACTTTTTTACCTGCGTAATGGAGCTTGTTCTCCACCAGGTAATAATCAAATTCCTTAAGGTAATTATGCCGCGAAGGGGTTGTTACGGCGACCAGCACAGGAGATAAAATAAGCAGAATACCTGTAAGGATGAGTGTTGCCCGGCCGGCTTTCCGTTTTCTGAAAATGCGCAGGAGGATCAAAGGGATGGCAATGATCAGCACATAAACTACCATTCCCCCTATATCAACACGGGTGGAACTGATTACTATACTAATGATCTCATCCCAGGAATAGGAGAAGATGACCTGGTCAAGGGGAATAAGGGTGATAGTAAAATACTTGATCGCCGAGAAAGACAGGATAAAAACAAGCAGCATGAGGACACTAAAGAAAGCAGCGGCTATCGTTTTCTTCCACATCCCGATCGCAAGGTAGGGGAATAGCAGGATCAGAGAGCAGGTGAAAAAAAGAAGGTAATCGTTGCCCAGTCCGGCCAGTTCCAGTCCCCATGTCCGGGGCGGAAGCTGATAAAGCGAAGTAAGGCTGTTCAGTTCGTAGATCCGGAAGAGAAGCGGTAAGGGGAGAAACGCAATAAGCAGGATACTATAATGTTGAAGCAGGGATAACAGTTTCTCTTTCATTGAATGTCTATTCGATCGTCACTTCGTAGATCTCCCCGATGATGTTGTTTTTCGGAAATGGAATGTTGTCCTGGGAAAACATCGACCCTACCCACCAGCGGGTGTTGTGGAATTCCTGGGAAATGATCAGCAGCATCTGGTTATTCGGGATCGATGTGATGGTGTAATCTACATACCCGACTATGCGAAGTTGATCCTTTTCGGGTCCGATCCGCCAGATGATCCGGTCGGGTTCCCAGTCGATCTGGAAATAATAGTAGGGTCTGCCGAAAAGCTCATCATCCAGTTCCGGCACTTTTGAAGTAATCGCACGGTAATTCATATCCCACTTGTGCTGCCAGAAAACCTGCCCGGCAAACACAATCGGACTGCAGCCGCCGGCATAGTGCATTGGGTCCTGGCATGCCATATCCCAGTTGGTACAGGTCACCAAAATCTTGTCGTTCATCTCTTCCACCTCTTCCGGCATGGCCACGTTCCAGTTCGCGATGTTGTGTTGGTCGATCAGTCCCTGGTTATAGGCAGGAGGCAAAACATAACCCGGACAGTACTTAACGGTTTTCAGGATCTCAAAATCAATTTCAGAATACCCTACGTTTTTTACCCGTTTATCTATATCACCCCCGTAGTAGTTGGCAAAATACCCGGCGTTGTTGCAATCCCGCCTGAAATTCCATTCCGCCAGATTCTGGGTGATCAGCCAGATCGCATTAGTCAACCCGTTCCATACATAGTTCCGGTTCAGGAGTTCGGTCAGTTTGGCTTTCACTGTCCATTTCCCGTAAGTAAAGCCGTGCCGTGTGATGACCCCCACATTCTGTTTTTCCCACTTGCCAAATTCGGTCCCCGGATTTTTAATAATGATCTTATGCTCGTCCGCATCCGAAATTACTGTTTCACATGGCCGCTTGCTGGTGGTAGCCGTGATCGACACCATTTCTTCCTTCCGGTAAAATCGTTTGTTCCAGTTATATTCCATCATTGAATAATTGTCCTTCAGCACGTCGGCAACCACGGGAATGTTGCTGTATTTGGTTGTGGGATCAATGTAATGGACAAACTGCTCAAAGGCAGCCAGGTTATTCAGTCGGGGATTGTCGCCGCAGTTGGAATTAAAGTACTTGCCGTATTTATCCGCCGGATAGGCCCCCGGGTGAATGTAAATGCCAGCTCCCGGATCAGGCTTAGCCACGACCTTCAGGTGATAAGGGAACAGGGTGACGACCGTATTCGGCAGCCGTTTCCCCTCCCCGTAAAGAAAATAGAAATAGGGATTCAAAAAGGAGCTGTCGGCCGGAAGGCTGATATTTTGGATCCACTCGGGGATTGTCTTCTTTTCCACGTTCCCGGAAGTGGTCACGGCAAGGAGGAAGCTGTACTCTCCCACACGCGGGTTCCGCTTCCATCGATCGTTATTGCCATTCGAATAGTACCGTTGTTCATCCCGCGGGTTTCCGACAATCCGGAATTGATCCGCTACGCGGTAGAACTTGCCGTCGGCCGGAATCTCAACCGTGAGGGCGAATGTTTTGGCAACATCTTCCCAGCTTCCGTAGAAGTTCTCCCAAGCCAGGATATTGAGCCTGGTTACATCGGCCGTGTCGCGTTCGGGGAATTTGTAAGACTCGTTCTGGTAATAGATTTTATAGGCGAAGCGCTGGGGTTGAACACCCGTATTCCGGATGGTAAACTCCATGTGGAACAATCCGTTTTCCGTCTGGCGTACCGAGGGAATGACAAACCCCTTTTCCCTGGCATCAGTGTAATCAAGGACGATCAGCTTTTTGCAGAAAGGATCGTCGGTCTCTTTTCCGGCTGAATCGGTTTTCCAGTTGACTAGTGGATTGAAATCCCTGATGGCAAACTGATCGGAGATCACTTCTTGCCTTTCCGGAGCGCGGTTACACCCGGCTGTGAAAAACAGGAAAGCGAACCCAAAGAGGCAACCTATCGTTTGTTTCTGTGAAAACATCATCCTTATTTTTGTGTTTGTAACGAATAGATCTGAAGGGTATTTGGCAAGGCCGGCAGTTCTTCATAGGTCTGGCAGTCTCCACCCTTGTAATTGTTATCCTTGCAGTTCCGGGCAATGACCAGGACCGACGTAACCGCGGGATCGATCCAGTTCCCCGTAAATAGCTTCAGGATCTCATAATATTTGGGATTCTGATCCCCGGTAAACCCGGTGAAATCGACATTCTCCAGCGCCTGGAAAGTGGTATCGTTAAAGCGGATCTCTTTCAGGTCGAATCGCCAATCGCGGTTGTACCTCAGAAAGGCAAGCCGGCCTTTGGCAAACGTAACCTGGAAAAGGGGATCGCCCGGTTTCAGGGTATCCAGTCCGATAGTTACTCCTTCATTCCCCTGCCGGCCCTGGTGAGGCGGTAGGAATTTCTTGTTGGGAATGTCATACCTGAGCAACGAATATCCCAGTTTTCCTGATTTTTTATCCTGGAAGGTCGTCAGCAAGATATTTTGGTCGAACCGGGAAAGGTATTTTCCGGCAGAGATCCGGAAAAGGTTCAGGTCGGGGTTCCACTCCCTGACTGGGTATTCTTCGCCTGTAGCAAGAGGTGTCCATCTTCCCCCATCCGGGCCGCCCGGAGTAAACCGTAACAGCTTCCAGGATCCCTCCTTGTCGAACAAAATCAGTTCAGTCAGCCTGTCGCCATTGAGGTCGCCGCAGGCCGGCGGTTTGTCTTCCCGGAGCGTGACCTCTTCCAAGGTCAATCCGGAGGATCTCCACAATAGCTTTACCCTGGCCTGTATTCCGTTCCGGGAAGCACAGGGAGCTCCGGTTTTTTCGATTCCGAGCAGCGCCATGCCCTCGGGGCCGGTTACCAGTAATTGGTCGTTGGTGGAAGGGAGAAACCTCCCTTTTTCCCATGCATAGCCCTGGAGAAGCGGATAGATGTCGGCCGGACAATCCAGCGGCACCTGTTCAAAAACTTGCCGATCGGGACAGTAATGATAGAGCTCGGGCTTTCCACCGGGTTTAATCACCAGCATGGACTCCGTTCCGCCGTAAGGAGTTAAAAAGTTTGCGGAGAGTACTTTGTCGGCGGGGGTAATTTCCCCGCTGTTCGTCTCTCCCTGCGTGATCAGGAATACCTTATTTCCGTTATGGATATCCTCTTTTTGCAGGTAAATGGTATGGAACGGAGGGGCGTTGAAGCCAGCAGGGCCAGGTTCTCCCTTCGTCATATCTATCCGAGCCGAATCCCCGATCCGTTCCCTGGGAGCTCCGAACACAAAATAGAAGTCATCGACCAGGATATCGGTGTTGCTGTTATTCCAGAAGTAAAGCTGGACCTGGTCATCGGAACGCAACCTGACATCCGAAAGATCAAAGTAGGCGCTGATTTTCGTCCACTGTTCAACCGGGATCAGCGGGCCGTTGAAATGCACCCCTTTCCAGCAGATATTCACCCCAACCGAATTGTTTACCGCGAAGACGAGGGAGCCGTTAATCTCGTTGTCGGTCGGAAACACGTAGACCGAGGCGCTCATAGCCACTCCGTTGAGGTTCGCGAGGCCAATTTCTCCGGTCGATCGAACCACGCTCACCGAGAAGCTGTTCTTCCCGAAAGCTTTCGCCGAATATTCCCCCGAATGGGCGATTCCCTTGTAGATCCCGTTCGGGACATCCTGACCGGGAGCTACTTCAAAATCGAAGCTGAGGGCGTTCGGGGCGGGGGTCCGCAGTATATCACTCCGGATAAACGCGGTCTCATTCGAGGTGGGGATTTTCATGATCTTATGCCATGGGGCGTACCGGAATACCAGGTAAGCCATGATGGCTATGAAAATGACGGCTGCTCCGATAATGAACAGCAGTTTCTTTCTTATTTTCATGGAACCGGATTAGTTAACGAACATGAGTTTTAGTATATAGGTTTCGCCCTCAGTGGTAAGGCGGAGCAGGTAAATTCCGGGATTGACTTTTTTACCCTGTGCATCGGTTCCATTCCAGGTTACCAGGTGGTCTCCTGCATGTTGCCGCTGGTTTAGTAAGGTCAACACGGGTTCACCCCGGATATCGGAGACATCCAGTTGAACCTGGGTACTTTCCTGCAGAGTGTACCGAATCAAGGTTTGATCCCTGAATGGATTGGGATAACTGAACAGGCCGGAAGTCCCGTTTTCGACCGGATCCGGAATCCCTATCGGATCATTGATGTGAAGAGTTACCGGGATTGGGATGATGTTATTCCAGAGATCCCGAACCAGGAGATTACAGGTGAAGTCTCCCGGATTCAGGGTTCCGGCGCTGAAGTTCAGGATAATTTCGTCACTTTCTCCAGGAAGCAGGCTGCCGGTGCTGGAAGAGAGGCTTAGCCAGTTGTTTGGGAGCCCGGTATTACTGATCCGTATCTCTTCGGGAACGAAATGAGGAGCAGTTCCCACGTTGTCGCCTGTGATTACGTAAACAATGAAAACATCGAAGGTATTTCCCTCTCCGATCGTCCCTGTCACTACTGATGTTGCTGTCTCTCCCGGCTTGATCACTCCGCGCCCTCCGCTGCTCTCTCCGTGCCAGTTGACCGTGGCGCCGGCGCCGGTCGTGCCGTCATAGACTAGGTCCCCGAGTGATCCCCCCGAGAAGTTGGTTGCGCTGTTCACGGTGACTCCCTGCGGAAATTCCATCCGGATATTCTTCAGGTACTCATTATCACTGCTGGTATTGGAAACCGTAAAGTTCCAACCGAATGTCTGCCCCGGCACAAAGGTGGATGCGGAGCAGGTAATTGACGATCCGGTGAGGTTATCGGTAAGGTTCGATTCATTAGCCGTTGTGTCGAAGATCTGAAGGGTGTACTCCAGCAATCCGCCGCTGGCATTGGATATGGTGAGGGTATCTGCGGTAGTGTGGCCCGGATCGAGCGCTTTACTGAATGTCAATGGACTGACCTCAATCTCCGGCAAGGCTCCTTCAAATGGCGGGAAGGTGATGAAGTCAAGCCAGCAGCAATCGTAGTAGCCCGAAATGGAATTGTCTTTATGATAGACCCATTTGAATGTGTGATATCCTTTGGAGACCGGGTAGCTGTTTTCCTGCCAGGGGAGCATCCCGTCCCACCTGCCCTGTTCGACGTTATCGATGAAGAATGCCAGGTAATCAAAGTCGGTCCCGTTGGGGTCGTCTTCACACGAAACCCGCCTCCAGAATGAGATCTCTCCGTCGGCCAGCACGTTCACAGTGAGTAGGACATGCGATTCCATGTCGTCAAAGATCCAGCCCGATTTGATTGAATAAACACCCTCATAGGTCAGAACCTGGTCAATATTCCAGGGGGCATCGCCGCCGAAATACCATGGGAACTTCTCAAATGTGCCTGTTTCATAATCTTCAACGATCTCCCCGGAGAACAGCCAGATGCTGTCACTCCCGTTATATCCGTTGTTTCCGGTCATGGCCGCCTGCGTCAGGTAGAGATGCTCAAAAGGAGCCTGGTCTGAAGCGGAGATATTAAAAGAAAGCTGCCAGGAAGAGTCGGGTTTCAGCACGGGGATGGTGCCAGATTCCTGGTTTATGGTCAGCAGAGGATCTCCTGAAGTCAATAAAGTCACCAGGTTTTGCACTTTGGCCCCGCCGTGGTTTTCAAACGTGATGAGCAACGGGGAAGTTTCGCCGGGATCCAGCTGTCCGTTGTCCCCGTCGGCTACGATGATCTCTCCTATCACGATATCGGGAGCCAGCGCGATCAAATCGATGGTGGTCATGAAATTCTGCTGGGCCGAGGTCTCGTGAAGTATCAGACTGAACGGGTGCTGGTCAGGGATATCCGGTGATATATAAAAACTGAAAGCCCCGGGAATAAAAAGTGTCTGACCAGGATTGACTGTACCGATGTATTGAACGCTGTCGATCAGTGAAATGAAGGGGTCTGTTTCCGTGATCCACGTGTTGATGTTTGTCACAGGCTGAGAGCCCAGATTGGTCAGGCTAAGGGTAATTAAGGCGGTATCTCCGAATTCGATCAGGCTATCGCCTCCGGCTATGACGAAGTACCCGATCTGGAGTCCGTTGGTCGTAAAGTTCAACACTTTGGTGTTGGAGATCCCATTATTATCTGTGACTTTGAATTTGACCGGTTGATTGGCGTATGCGAACTGGGGTGTTCCGCTGAAAAGCCCCTCTTCCGACAGGGTCATCTCCACAGGATACCCGCAGGCTGTATACTTGTTCAGGGTGTTTGCCGGGATTGCAGAACTATTGTTGAGCTGCGAATACTGGTAGTTCCTGTTATCTCCCGATGACATTCCTCCTGTCCATACGGTTCCGACCGGGTAATTCATGTTTCCGTAATAATATTCGATCAGGCCGTTGGGGTAAAACTTAACCGCAATGTTGAGCGACGTGGACCCCGGGAGGTTATTGATCGAAGCTTTCCACCGGATCGTGGCTGAATTGGCATCACCCTCATACCAGATGCCGTCGCCCTGGGCCGAATAGAGCCTCAGGTCGGCCATGAAGGGGCTGAGGATCCGGGTCTGCCTGAACAACAGGTTGGGATCTACAAGGTAAGGGTAGGTGTAAGGCTGATCGTCGAACAGAATATACCCGTCAACGTATATATAGAGCGTATTGACCACATCCTCATAGAACGGAAAAGGGAAATCGAGTGTCTTCACGGCATACCCGGTGTTGGCATTGGTCACGGTGAGTGGCTGGGTTGTCACAGAGGGAAATAAAGCAGTGGTTACGATCTCCGGGTAATCCAGCTGTACGTCCCAGAGGTAGGGGGTGGTCCCTCCCAAAGCCGTTAGCTGGTAAGAATAGGGCTGGTACAACGTCGCCATCGGCAAGGCAGATGTGGTCACTGAAGGTTTGTTGAACGAGGCGCTGTGGTTGACCGTAATCCGGGTGATGTCGTTATTCAGTAATGGGACATTGGTGGAAGGGCAATTGATGATCTGGGGTGTTCCGGAAGTATAATCGATGAGGGCCATTTGGATTATTTCTCCGGGATAGGAGTTCCCGGGATCATTTTCCTGCACCTGCAAAAAGTATTTTGCCGGCTGGCCGGGTGTCAGCCGGCTCAATATCTGAGTAATATCCAGGCCGAATTCAATGGTTTTATCCGATTCATTCGTGCCCCCCTGCATGTAGTAGGGACCTCCCTGGAAAGCAAAAATCGGATACTCGTAAATATAATTTGGAATGATGGCCGATAAATCTGTACTCATCCCAACCGTCACCTTGAGCTTGTTCCGGGAGAGGTGTTTGAGGGTCACTTTCATTGTAAGCTTCGGATCGCATGTTTGCTTTACATCCACCACATAAACCGTATGGTTCCAGATGCCGCCGTACCCGATATCGTCGGCCAGCGTCTTATACATCAGGTAACAGAATCCCTGGTTGCACCATCCCGTACCGGCATACCCGCTAGCGAATTTCAACCCTCCAATCTCCCAATCGTGCATATCTACGATTCCGTCGCCGGTGATGTCGAGGTTGTTGGTGTATTGCCCATCATTGTTATAATCAAACCGGATCGAATCGTTGAATCCGCAAACCGTCCATGCGTGGGAAGGACTTGATCCCCAGTTGGTCTGGACAAACTTTCCCGCTTCCGGTGTTCCCGGCGGAAGTACCGTAGTGACGGAACTGTAATATTTGGCGTAAAAATTTGCTACCCCTCCTACAGACGACCCTTCCAGGTGATCCCAGAGCCAGTATTTCAGGGTCTGGAGCCCTTCCGGGTTATCTACCCGGATTGCCTTGACCGAATTCAGCCGGTTTTTCATCCCGTTATAGTAGACGTCATACCCGGAGATCCAGCGTTTGTATCCGCCGAAATTGAGGGTGCCACCGTAATCGGTGACATTCATGGTTCCGCAGGTCCTGACGATTTCCCAGGAATCAAAAAAACTGGCTCCCACATAGTTGTCACCACTGTTCAGGAAATCCCAGACAAAATGCGTAGGATACTGGTTGTTTGTTGTGTTGGCCGGAACCGCCCGCAAGCGGTCTATTTCGTAAGTAAAATTAAACGCAACTCCCGCCGACTGGCCGCATTCATAGCCCGACTGAGAAGTGATGGGGCGGAAATAAGGTTGGGAGGAATTATCAATAAAGAATGGGAGCAGGGGAGCGTTCGCCCCTTTATAGGCATCCGGCAATTCAAGCAGGGGCACGTTTGCCAGTACGAAGAGCTCATCGGGAGACAACGAAGCGGGTTCATAGCCTGATCCGGAACCCGGATCCTGAGCCCACAAAGAAGCGGAGGTTAACAAGCCTATCAGAAACAGACCGAACCGAAACAGATAAGTTTTCATCTTCACCTCGATTTATACTGCAATGTTAATGATTTTCCAGATTATAGAGGTATTTTGCATCTCTTTCAATCTGACTTTCAAGGGAAATTCCATTCATCTCAGCCTTTTTCACCAGGAACCGGAGCCATCCCCGCTCGTTACGGATGCGGTTTTCATAGGGATACCACGGCGGATCGCTGAATCCCGGGAAAAAAGCCTGGTAGGCTTCATCCGCAAAGTTCCAGAAACCGCAATGCAGGTTGATCTCCGATACCATCAGCAGGATCACATCGAAACCGGTCAGCTTGTTCAGCAAATCACTTTTATCGACATGGACCAGGTCCCGGTCGTCAATGATATGCGGATACAGCTTCGAATTATAGTACCAGTACTCTTCGCTTTCAAACACCTTCCCTGAATAATCGTTGATCACATTCAAGTAATAGCTGTCGGCGATGGTGAGTACTTTCAAGGTCGGTTCAGCGTGCTCCTTCCCGATTGTTACTTCCTGATAAGCCATCTTCGAACCGCGAAGCGGGATTACCAGGTTTAACAGGTCGGCGATGTCCTTATCGGTCCACCGGAGCGAATCGGAAAGTACGACACGGCCGGTTGTGAACCTTGGCAGTTTTCTGTTTGTGACGGTTTCGATATAGCCTGCCAGGGTGTCGACGACGAGCGGAACCGAATAAAGGCTCCAGTGCATTCCGTATTCCGGAAATAACGGGTAACGACAGGTGTCCTTTAGTTCAAGAAACCATTTATTCAGGTTCAGGTACGGGATCTTCCTGCTATCCAACCAGGAAGTCAGATAGGTATAGTTCGACAGGGTTTTCCCATTCCGGAGATACCTGTAGGGAATCAATTCAGAATAATAACTTGCTTTTCCGGGTTCCACTACCAGGATCAGATACGTGCCTGCCGAATGCAACTTTTGCTGAACGGCCTGCAGCTTTCTAAGTTTGTAGTCCCAGCTCTTTTTGCCGATAAAGTATTTCCCGGTATATTCAAGAATGTAATCCTCTTCGAACAGGTTTCCGCCTTTCCCCCGGATGAATCCCTCCGTATGCGTGATCCCGAAGAGCCGGTAATCATAGTCGTTATGGATACGGAACAGGCTATTCCGGAAACCGGTATGATCTTCGAGATTCGCTGTGGTTTTTTCCTGGAACTCCCCGCTGAACCATCGTCTCCAGGTAAAAAATTTCAACTCCGGTACGGGTTTCAGCCGGAAATATCCGTTCAGGGACTTTTCCGGGAACCCATGAAATGAAAACTGGAGCGATGACAGGGCCAGGAAAAGAACGGTAAAACAGAGTAACATTTTTTTCAGAATCGCCATTCCCTTTAGGGACTTTTCCCGTTTTACGAGCAAAACTACTGATAGTTTTTCCATCCATCAACAGTTTTTTCTCTAGATGTTGTAATGGTGATGATTACCGGTTTTTCATGCACATGATCCGCCGCGACGCCACTTACATGGTAGAACAGGAAAAGATTCATAAATGGAACTGATCCGGCCTAGAAACGGAAATAGATAAAGGGGGTGAATCCGGTGGAAGTGATTGTCGCTTCATTCAGCACAAAGAGTATTATGGCCAGGAGTGTAAACAGGATGACCGTCGCATTTCCCGGAGTGGAGAAGAGCTTCTCGCTCCATCCCTGAATTCGTTTCCATCCTCCCCAGAAGGAGAAAAAAATTGCAATGCCCAGCATCGTCCAGAACTTGGGGTTGAGCCAGATTTCGTTCTGACAATTGACAAAGAGGAACATCCGGCGCAGGTAGAACCAGGCATAATCCAGGTTCTCGGCACGGAAGATCACCCAGCCGATGACCAAAACAAGAAACGTGAGGAGGCGCGAAGGAATTTTCCCGGTTTTCTTCAGCCACCTGATCAGGAACAGGCGGTCGAGGATCAGAAAGAAAGCCATGTAACCGCCCCATAGGATGAAGGTCCAGGCAGCGCCGTGCCAGAAACCGCAAATGAGAAAGGTAATGGCCGCAGCATAACAATAGAGCAGCTTGTCGGTGCGGATTCCCAGGTATTTTTCCTGTTTCCATTTCCGGGAGGTGGAATAGGCGATCGGGAGAAACAGGTAGTCGCGAAGCCAGGTCGACAAGGTGATGTGCCACCGTTTCCAGAAATCGGTGATGCTGGTGGAAACATACGGAAAGTTGAAATTTTCAGGCAGGCGGAATCCGGCCATTTTTGCCAGTCCGATGGCCATATCGGTGTATCCCGAGAAATCGAAATAGATTTGGAACGTATAGGCAATGCCTCCGATCCAGGCAAGTCCGGAAGAGAGTTCCAGCGAACTCAGAGCAAATAATTCATTGACGGTAACCCCCAGCACATCGGCGATCAGTACTTTCTTGGAAAGTCCGATCACAAACCGGTAAAATCCGATCAGCCGCTCATTCGCGTTTTCCTGGGCTCGCCGGTCCCGGATCTGGTCAGAGATCTGCCCCACCCGCACAATGGGGCCCGAGAGAAGCTGCGGGAACATGAAGATGTATAAGGCATAGTCCTGAAGCCTTGTCAGTGCATTGTGCCGGCGTTTGTATACATCCAATGTACAAGAGAGTTTCTGGAAGGTGATAAACGAGATTCCGATGGGCAGAGCCACGTTGGTCCATTCGGCCGGTTTACTCCCGAACCAGCTTAAGAGGACATTGAACTGATCCACGAAAAAGTTCATGTACTTGAAGTACACTAACAAACCCAGGTTCAGCAGCACGCTGATCCAGAAAAGGATTTTTCGTTTTCTTCCTTCGCTCCTTTCGACCTGTTTCAGGATGATGAAGTCGGCCAGCACCGATCCGGTCACCACAAACACGAAGACAGGGGCTCCCCAGGCATAATAGAACAGGCTGACCAGTAGTAAAAACAGGTTCTTCGGCCAACTTTGGGGTATGCGCGCAAGCAGGTAATAAATGATCAGAAAAGCCGGCAGGAAATAGAGAAGAAACAAACTTGTACTGAAGATCATATAGCCAGGTTTATTAATTTACACAGAACTTCACGGTCATATCATCCAGAAAAAAAGTAGTGCGGTGTTTATTCCAGCAGTACACCTTAATGTAAGAGTCAGTGTCGTACCATTCAGGGAGGGTAAATGTTGTAGTAATCTCGTTCCATTTCCCCATTTCCCTGAGTACCGGATCTATCTCGAATGATTGCCATATGATTGATCGTCCTTCTTTTTCTACTGAGCATACAATCACAGCGCCCGTCAAACTATCTCCCGGATTCAACACCCATGAGTTCACCAGGATTTGGGTTGGAAACGCAAGGTCAAAGTCTTTTGCGGCTTTTATTACACCCCCGCAAAATTCAATGGAAGGATTAAAAACAGCACAATGGGAATAGGAATGATACACCGAATCGGTTATGAAAAAATAGGAACGATCATCTGAAGGTTCATAGGTAATTGTCACCTTGTCCAGTGTTCGGTACAGGTGTATAAGGTCATCCGGGAGGATGCTTGCCTTTGTCAGATTCACTAAATACGTCCTGAAATCCCAGGTATCCGCTTTAAAACACATCGTATAATACCAGGAGGAAAGTATGTTGATATAGACGATAACAAGAAGGACTATTCCACCTGCAAACTTCCCAATCCAACGGGTATGATTCCATGCGGATTGCAGCAGAAATCCAAGGGGAATGCTGAAGACCGCATAGTACTCGATAAAACAACGGTGCCCGAAACCACAACCGAAGTACCAGGAGTACCAGGAAGCGCAAAGGTAGCTGACCAACAGAAAGAGAAAAAGAAACTGCCATCCGTTGCGGATCTTTTTCAGGATCATCGCTCCCATTCCCAGGATCATAAGGATGGCGAGGGGTGTATTCAGGAAAAGGCCATTTTTTGGGGCAAACCACACCTCGAGGAGAAAGGGATGGCGCCAGTTCGTAAATCCTTCGTGATCATATGAATAAACCAGGAAAGAGCCAAAGCCATATTTCCAATAAAGCATCTGGGGGAATACGACAATCAACAGGCAGATCAGGAAGGTAAGCAGGTACTTCGGTTTCATAAAAATCGAGAACCTTGTGAAAAGAGCTTGCCCGGTTTGAACATTCCATAAGAAAAAGAGAAGGAGAATGATCCCGTTGATTGGCCGGATGATCACTGCCAGGGAAAAAGAAACCGAAAGTAACAAAAACCATTTCCATCGACGGGTTGCCATAAACCTCAGCAAGGCAAGCAGGTAAAGTGAAAACACAAAAAAAGAATAGATATGCGACATCGATGTTGCAATCATGGAATAATAGAAAAGATTCGTTCCTGTAAACACAAGCAGTAAAACAATGTACTGAATCAATGGCCGGAAAAACTCCCGGAGTACCTGTTTCAGGATCAGCAATCCCAGAATGAGATAGACAACAGCTGCCACATCGATCATGCGATGATAGATGGGGGAAAATCCTTTATCTTCAGAAATATTCAGGGCTTTTGCGATCCCATGAGCAGAGATAAAGAATGGGGAAAGCAGGGTGGATACTCCATAAAAATATTTGGTTTGAATGGTATTCTGTTCTTTATTCAGATGGAACGCGTTTCCTGTTTTCTCTGCGATATTTTCCGGCAGCTTATCCGCTTCAAAGTCTGCAAAAAATAACGAAGGAAGATAGATATAGTACCCAGCTCCATCAGCCCAGATCACCCCTTTCCAGGTCAAATTATCGCGATTGTCATGGAGCAAGAATGTCAGCCCTAGTGAGATCATAAACAAGATCAGAAAAAACAGAAGACCCGGAATGTCAGCTTTTTTCTTCATTACTCTTTTACGGGTTCCAGCAATTCGATCAAAAGGTCATCCATATAAAAAGGTTGTTTGCCGCGGTTCCAGATATAGACTGCCAGCACATCTTCCGCGTCGGTCACAAACGGAATCTCGTAATCCATACTTACGGGATTCCATTCCCCAACCTTCAGGGAATCATCTGCCAGCTGGATCGATTTGTATTTGTAGTTGTTTTCTTTCCCGGTCATGGTCACCACCAGGTTGGCCGGACTCTCTTTCATTTCAACGGTAGGGTAGACAAACAGGGTCACCCGGAGCCAGGAACCCTCTTTCGCTGCGAGCTCATTGTAGGCTACCTTAATCCCGGGGGAGAATTCAACGGTCGAGTCCATCTGATACGAATGGCTGCCAGCCTTCACGATGGTTCTGGAAAGATGCGGGTCCTGATCTGCCCCCTGGTATTCAAAGGTATAATTGGCAAGTACGCGCTTTGTAAACTGCTGACCCTCCTTCAGGAATTCGCGGTCGGAAGTTTCCACAACCTCCAGCAGTTTTTTGCTGGATTCTTCCACGTGTGTCCGACCAAAAATAGCCCAGTAGTATTCTTTCGTCATCCGCGACGGGTCAATGATCCAGGTCATGTACTGCCAGGTCTGGAACAGGTTAAGCCAGATAAAGAAAGCTGCAACAACGAAGAACACCAGCTTCAGCCAGATGCGGCGACGAAAGATCCAGGTGATGAATGCCCCGAAGGGGATCGCCAGTAAGGCATAGGATTGCATGAGGGACCGTTGGCCCAGACTGCCACCATACCACCAGGTTGTCCAGGAGGAGACGATGAGCAGGTTGACGGTAAAAAAAAGGAATGCTGCCCAGAAGAGTTCCCGTTTCTGCCGCCAGAGGAAGATAAAACCTGCCACCGGAAAACACATCATGGGAGCATAGATCAGCCAGCCCTTTTTCCAGGAAAAGAGGACAAACATGATGTAAGGCGCCAGGAACCGCAATCCCTCCCCTTCTTCGTAACTGTAATACAAAAATCTCCCGGAATAGATCTTCCAGTAGATTAATTGGACTGAACCCACCAGCAATACGCACAAACCCATACCAATGACCTGTGACCAGTGACTAGTGACTAGTGACAATTTTTTCTGCAGGGTATCTTTATTCCATATACCCCAGAGCAGGGGGATCAGTGCACTGATGATCTCGGTAGGACGAATCAGGACCGCGAGGCCCACAAACAAACCCAGCGGTATGGCAAATCTCCATTTCGGCGTTTCATGCCATTTCATGGTAAACCAGATGATGAGGGCATAAATGGCAAACAGCGTGTTGTGCACCATTGCCCCGTCGTATGCGGTAAGCTGGAAAAAGTTGGTTCCCAGGATCAGAAGTACCATGACAACCGAGGTGACAACATCCGAAAAGTACCTGATCAGGATCTTGCGCAGAAACCAGATGCCGATGACGGTATAAATGAGGCATCCCATGGCAATGGAAAACTGGTAGGGCAGTGAAAACCCGTCTTGGACATAACCGAGAGCACCTGCCAGCCAATGGGCAAGAAAGAAAAAGGGTGAGAACAAAATAGCCATCCCCATCGGGTATTTCAGGATGTAGTGCTCTTCGGGGCCCATATAGGCCTGATAAAACCCGATGGTGGGTCCATATTTGTCGAGGATCTGCTGAAGCCAGGAGAAATCGGATATTCCCAGGTCATGATAGATGAACTTTGCCGGAAGGTAGAGGTAATAACCAAAAACATCCCATGAGAGGATCGAAAGTACATCATAGGTCAGCCAGCGCGGGAGTAAAAACCTGCCCAGAATTACTCCGGCCGATAAAATCAGAAAGGTAACGCCGGAGATTGGGGCAACTGCTTTATTCTTCACCATTAAACCGGTTGTCACTTTGTGTATTTCCTGTCAAAAATGTTGTACCGGATCAGGCAGATCACGGCTCTCAGCGCATCTTTCATCCGGATTTTCTTTCCTTCTTCATAGGTTCTTCCGTAGTAGGAGATGCCCACTTCATAGATCCGGATCCCCGGAAACCGTGCGATTTTGGAGGTGACTTCCGGCTCAAAGCCAAACCGCTGCTCCTTAAAATGGATTTGTTTCAGGAACC
This sequence comes from bacterium, assembly GCA_043806735.1. Taxonomy (GTDB): domain Bacteria; phylum Bacteroidota; class Bacteroidia; order Bacteroidales; family FEN-979; genus QYOJ01. The sequence continues at coordinate 47,818 of JAZDGR010000052.1, forward strand.
CGGCACGGAACAGCTTGTAGCAGGTCTCCATGTCGGTAAGGTTGAGGTTGGTAAAGAGGTTGGAGACGAAGGTCAGGATCTTATTCCCGATCGAGTGCCAGAAAAAGAGGATCCGGTGGGGACGGCCTCCCATGAAACGGGAACCATATACCACATCGGCGACGCCATCCAGCATAGGTTTTAACAGCACTTCATATTCCTGGGGATCATATTCCAGGTCGGCATCCTGAATAATAATGAACTCCCCTGTTGCCAGCTCAATGCCTTTATGGATTGCTGCACCTTTGCCCTGGTTGAAGGGCTGTGAGAAGAACTGGATAGTGGTGACTGGTGACTGGTGACTGGTGACTGGTGACTTTTCAATGTACTCTTTGACGATCTCTCCCGTATTATCCGTTGAGGCGTCGTTGGTGACAATGATCTCTTTTTTGAGTCCGCCGGGCAGGGTCGCCGAAAAGACCTTGTCAAGGATCCGGGTGATGGTTTTTCCCTCGTTAAAAGCCGGGATCAGGATGGAAAGTGTTTGATCCATGGAAGTAGAATTATTCATGAAAATAGATGCGTTTCACGCGTCTTGAAATACTGGTCAGGATCTCATACGGTATCGTCTCCAGGGTTTTGGCCAGCTCCGTTACCGGGAAGTCGTCCCCGAAAATGATCACCAACTCCCCTTCGTTCACGGGGGTTCCGCTTTGCACAATCTGCGTAATGTCCAGCATGCAAAGATCCATGCAAATGTTGCCGATCACCGGGGCGCGAACCCCTTTCACCAGCAGGTGCCCGCGTCCATTTCCCAGTTTGCGGTCTAATCCGTCGGCATATCCCACCGGGACTATTGCTATGAGGCTGTCCTTATATGCTTTTCCGATGCGGTTATAGCCGATGGTTTCTCCTGCTTGTATGGTTTTAATCTGGGTGATGACCGATCGTAAAGTGCTCACATTCCGCAGGCGCTTTTGCTCGACTTCATCATACCCTACCCCGTAAAGGCCGATCCCCAGCCGGACCATCTCGAACTGACCCTCTGGGAACCGGCTGATTCCTGCCGAATTCAGAATGTGCCTTAACACCGGGTATCCGACAGCTTGCCTGATTTTTTCGCTCATTTCGATAAACTTGCGGAACTGTTCGCCCGTAAAGGGATCCAGATTCGGGTCTTCGCTTCCCGCAAGATGGGAGAATACGGAACAAACCCGAATGGTGTGACTTCCCGTGATTCTTTCGATCAATGCATCGAGCTCGTCGGGACAAAAACCCAGCCGGTGCATCCCGGTATCCAGCTTGATATGGATTGGAACGGCTTCCCTGGACCCGGTCGGATTCCGGTCAATGGCTTCCTCCAGCATGCGCAGGATCCGGTGGTTGTATATCTCCGGTTCAAGGTTGTAATTCAAAAGCGTTTCAATGCTCTCTTCTTCCGGACTCATCACCATAATGGGCAGACTGATGCCGGCGTTTCGCAGTTCGACGCCTTCATCGGCATAGGCAACAGCCAGGTAATCGACATGATTGAACTGAAGCAGGTTGGCGATCTCGTAGCTTCCACTGCCGTATGAAAAGGCTTTTACCATCGCCATAATTTTTACACCCGGTTTCAGTTTGGCCTTATAGAAGTTGAGGTTGTGAACCAGGGCATCCAGGTTGATCTCCAGTACCGTTTCATGCGATTTTTGCTGCAATGCCTGGCTGATCCGCTCAAATCCGAACAGGCGGGCGCCTTTCAGGAGAATGGTCTCGTCGCGAAAGGACGAGAGCGGGAAGTGATTTAGGAACTCATCAGTAGTTTCAAAGAAGGCTTTCTGCATCGGAAACTGATGCAGGTTCCGTGAAATATCCGGACCGATTCCGATGATCCGGTCAATTTTTTTCTCCGCCAGGATCCTGGCGATTGTTCCGTACAGTTCCTCCTGGCTACGGCCTGTTTGCAGGATATCCGACAGGATCAGGGTCTTTTTCCGGTGCTGGTTCTGCTGCACGAGGAAATCCAGGGCAATGCCCAGCGAATTGATGTCGGAATTGTAGCTGTCGTTGATGAGGGAGCAATGGTTGATCGCCTCCTTGAGTTCGAGGCGCATGGCGACGGAAGTCAGGAGGGGGAACCGATCGGTGATACGAGATACGGGATCCGGGATTCCTAACACCATCGTCAACGCCCAGCAGTGAATTGCGTTTTCAACAGAAGCTTCGTCGGTGAAAGGGATGGTTATTTCGATCTCTTTTTGTTGATATAATCCCCGGATGCAGGAATGTCCCTGCTCTTTTCGGATCTCTTTGATCATCAGGTCATCTCTTTCCCCGCTCCCCCATGTAAACCGCTTCAATGCCGTGTATTTTTCCGACCGCTCAAGCAGGTCGCCGATCATCCGATAGTCTGACCGGTAGATCAGGATATCAGAGTGCACAAAAATCTTCAGCTTCTCTTCCGCTTTTCCTTCATATCCGCTGAAGTGTTCATCATGCGCCGGGCCGATGTTGGTGAGGATCCCGATGGTCGGTCTGATGATCTCTTCCAGCCGGTCCATTTCCCCGGGTTGTGAAATTCCGGCTTCAAAAATAGCCAGGTCATATCGGGGTTCCATTTTCCAGACCGACAGGGGTACTCCGAGTTGGGAATTGAAGCTTTTGGGACTGCGGATCACTTGGAAATCCGGAGAAAGCAACTGGTACAGCCATTCTTTCACGATGGTCTTCCCGTTGCTTCCCGTGATCCCGATTACCGGATATCCGAATTGCTTCCTGTGATGGGCGGCGAGTTGCTGGAGGGCAGTCAGGGTGTCGGAGACCAGGATAAAGACAGGATCCCGTTGCTTCGCTGCGCTCGCAATGACAATGTTTCCTGCCAACTGCCAACTGCCAACTGCCAACTGCAAATTGCTGATCAGGAAGCACTTCACGCCCTTTTCCGCCAGCTCCCGGATGTACCGGTGACCATCGTTCCGGCCGCTTACAAGGGCAATAAAGAGGGTCCCTTCGGGATTTGCAAGCCGCCTGCTATCAATGAGCAATTCTGATATGGCCGGATCTGCCGGAGCTGAAGAAATCACCTCCCCGTCGGTGATCCGGGCGATCTCGCTGGCGTTATATTGAAGCACACTCATTCCTGGTTGCTCTCAGATTCCGCTTTCGCGGGCTGAAGCGGATTTTTTCTCAGTTCTTTGTATTGAACCCGGTTGTTGAATATATCACATGCCAGGAACAGGGCATGCCGGAATGCTTCCGGGTTGGCTTCGTTTTTCCCGGCAATATCGAACGCCGTTCCGTGAGCCGGAGAGGTACGGATCACCGGCAATCCCGCAGTATAGTTCACCCCTTCATCGAAGGATAACAGCTTGAACGGAACCATCCCCTGGTCGTGGTAGATTGCCAGGATCCCGTCGAAAGCGCGGAAATTGGAGGAGCCGAAGAAACCGTCGGCCGGAAAGGGGCCAAAAACCAGGATCCCTTCCCCGAAAGCTTTATCGATGGTGGGTTTGATGATGCGGGTATCCTCATCCCCGATCAGACCGTCGTCTCCGGCATGCGGATTGAGCGCCAGGACCGCGATTCTGGGTTTCAGTACCCCGAAGTCCTGTATCAGGGATTGATTGAGGATTTTGATCTTGTTCAATAAAAGCTCCTCTGTGAGGGTTTCCGATACCTTCGACAGGGGAATATGACCGGTTACCACCCCGATCCGGAACTGCTTGTTCACCATCAGCATCAGCATCTCCCTGACTTTGCATTTCTCAGCCAGGTATTCGGTATGACCGGGAAACTGGAAACTCTCTGACTGAATATTTTTTTTGTTGATGGGAGCTGTCACCAGCACATCGATCTGATTTCTCAACAGGTCCGATGTCGCCATTTCCAACGATTTGAACGCCAGCTCTCCGGCTATCGGGGTTAGCTTCCCTATGTCAATTTTTACTTCATCTTCAATGATGTTGATGATGTTCGGCCTGCGAGGATGAGCCTGGTCAGCCCTTTTCACAAGGTTGAAGTTGAGGTCGGTGATGTTCATGATCTTGCGGTAGTAAGATGCTACCTTGGAAGAGCCATACACAATGATGGTATAATTCTCAAGCAACCACTGATCCTGTAACGTTTTTATAATGATCTCGTAACTGATCCCGTTGATATCCCCGTGAGAAATTCCCACCCGGATGCGGTTTTCTTTTTCTGCAATCTGTTCCATATTTCTATTTTCCTAATTTCCTATTTTCCCAACTTGGCTGAGCCAGAACCAAACAAGAATAAAAGCGTAAATTTAGCATAAAAGGCTAAGTGAAGCCCGAAAAGAAGATATTGTAAGCGAAGCTATTGCATAGAATGGTAAAACCAAGGGGTTACTGCACATTTTATAGTTTTTAAGGCACTAATTTCACAGTTTCCTTTCCCCTCCTACCAGTATGGCTTCCCCTTAAACTGGTAAAACAACGACAGTGAAAGCACATCATTGTATTGCCCGGTATCGAAAAACCGCTTTTTATAACCATTCGCCACGCCATCGCGGATCGAGAGGATCGAGTTGTTGGTGCGGAAATTGACTTTAAGGCTTTTGGTAATGTAGCACGAAACGCCTATGATCGCGTTGAAGGTGAGGGTGCGCAACGGGATCCCTTCATCGTGTATCTCATACCCGTCATATCGCTCTTCATAGGAACCAACCAGGATATCGAAGGCCGGTCCGATCTCCACGCTTAACCGTTTCAGGAAATTATACTGATAAAGGATCGGGATTTCAATGTAATTCAGCCGCAATTTGTAACTCCAGCTGTCTCCTTTTTCGTAATCGGCATTTTTGCGGCTTCCTTTCTGGATGAATTCCAACTCCATCTGGAAGGATGAATGCCTGCTGATGTCGAGGACCACAAAACCCCCGCCCTGGAACCCCACCTTGTCAAATCCTTCCCACAGGTCTCCTGCAACCTGGCTGACATTGCCACCTCCCATCAACCCGCCGTCGAACTTCTGGGCAGTAAGTCGGCTACCTTTAAGAGACAACAAGTAAAGTATCCCCAAAACTACAACTGCTTTCGTATTCATATATAAGTTATAAGGTCAGGAGGTCAGACGCTTCACGTCTCACGTTTCACGTCATAAAATTACGATTTTATCCCGAATCTTCTCACATTTGTTAACTTTGAAGCTCAGTTTCAGAATTCGGTCTCTTTGGAAAACGCAGATTACAGAATCCTTCTGGTCGACGACGAAGCGGATATCCTGGAATTCCTCGGATATAACCTGAAACGGGAAGGGTACCAGGTTGCCAAAGCCAGAAGCGGGAATAAGGCGATCAGGCTTGCCAGGGAATTTCTTCCTCACCTGATCATCCTGGATGTGATGATGCCCGGGATGGATGGGATGGAAACCTGCGCTGTCCTGCGAAATATGCCCGAATTGAAACATACGCTTGTCATCTTTCTTACAGCCCGGGGCGAAGACTATTCTCAGATTGCCGGGTTTGAGGCAGGAGCGGATGACTACATCACAAAACCCATTAAACCCAGGCTTTTCCTTTCACGGATCCAGGCTTTACTGAGACGTCACGGAACGCAGGGTCCGGAAACCGATGTTGTACCGGAGCTGCTTGTTACCCGTCATTTGACCATAGACAAAGGAAAGTATACGGTCCTCCGGAATGGCATGGAGATTTCCCTGCCAAAAAAGGAATTTGAACTGCTGCGGTTCCTGGCTTCCTCCCCAAACAAAGTGGTGACCCGCGAGGAGATCTTTGCAGCAGTTTGGGGAGACGACGTCCTTGTGGGCGAACGAACCATCGACGTGCATATCCGTCGCATCAGGGAGCGGTTGGGGATTGAGAACATCAAAACGGTCAAAGGAGTTGGGTACAAATTTGAAGACCGATGAAATACCATGAACCACGGCTTATTTCATTGATCAATTCTGCGTTGGTCACGTTCGTTTATATCCTTTTTCTTCTGCTGGGGGGATGGATTCTTTTTCCCGGTATCCTGAATTCTGTTCAGGCCTGTTTGTTTATCGTCCTGTCAGCAGCAATTCTTTTCCTGATTTCCTTTTTTATTTTCCGGTATACGTTGGAACGCTTCATCTATAGCAAAATCAGGTTGATCTACAAAACGATCCACGAAAGTAAGATCAGGAAAGGGCAGGCAAAATCTTCGCGGATCGATCCCCGGTTACTTGAAAATGTGGGCCGGGAAGTTGAAGTCTGGCAGCAGGAAAAGAGCCGGGAGATTGAGCAGTTGAAACAGCTTGAGCAGTACCGGAGGGAGTTTATCGGCAACGTGTCGCACGAACTGAAAACCCCGTTATTCAATATCCAGGGATATGTGTTGACTTTGCTGGATGGCGGTCTGGATGATTCTTCCATCAACCTGGAATACCTGAAACGGACCGAGAAAAGCATTGAGCGGCTGATCCGGATTGTGGAAGACCTGGATGAGATTTTCCTGCTGGAATCAGGTCAGCTCAAACTGAATGTGACCCGGTTTGACATCAATTCCCTGTCGAAGGAGGTGTTGGAGCTGCTGGAGGTAAAAGCCAGGAAAAAGAGCATCCGGCTGGTTCCTGCGAAAGAAGATAAACCCATATCCGTAGAAGGGGATAAAGAAAAGATCCGGCAGGTGCTCACGAACATCCTGGAGAACTCGATCCGGTATGGTGTTGAGGAGGGGAAGACAAAAATCAGTTTCTTCGACATGGGGGAGCATATCCTTACTGAAGTCACCGACAATGGGATAGGAATTGAGCCGGAGGAGTTGTCCAGGGTCTTTGAACGGTTTTACCGTACGAAAAGCGGCCGGGCTTCTTTTTCGAAAGGGAAAGGGCTCGGACTGGCAATTGTCAAACACATCCTGGAAGCTCATCAACAAACGGTAAATGTCAGAAGTACTCCTGGCGTCGGAACTACCTTTGGGTTTACCCTTAAGAAAGTCAACATCTAGGCATCAGCTTTTTCGCTCGGTCGTAAACAGGACCAACTGCTCCAGGGATTCACGGCAGGGGCCGGGCGGGAAGGTACGGATCAGTGAAATGGATTTATCGCGGTATTCCATCATCTTTTCCCGGGCATAATCGAGGCCTCCGCTTTGCCTGACTTTTTCCATCAGTTGCGCTACCCTTTCGGGATTGGTATTATGGTTCTTCACGGTATTGATGATCCATCTCTTTTCTGTGAAAGGGGTATTATTGAGCAGGTAAATCAGGGGCAGCGTCATTTTCTGGTCTTTGATGTCGATGCCGTTTGGTTTTCCTGTAATTTTCCCGGATGCATAATCAAACAGGTCGTCCTTTATCTGGAAAGCGATCCCGGTATATTCTCCAAACAGGCGCATCCGTTCTACCGTTTCGTCATTGGCACCTGCGGATGCCGCGCCCGAAGCACAACAGGAAGCAATCAGGGATGCTGTTTTCTTCCGGATGATTTCGAAATAGATCTCTTCCCGGATGTCTAGTCTGCGTGCTTTCTCGATCTGCAAAAGCTCCCCTTCGCTCATCTCCTTCACGGCCCGGGAAACGATCTTCAGGAGACTGAATTCATTCTTTTCAAGGGACAGGAGCATCCCCCGGGAAAGTAAAAAGTCGCCGACCAGCACGGCAATTTTATTCTTCCAAAGGGCATTGACCGAAAAAAAACCCCTTCGCATATTCGAGTCATCCACCACATCGTCGTGGACCAGGGTAGCAGTATGAAGCATTTCAATCAGGGATGCCGCCACATAAGTGCTCTCACTCACCTCTCCGCAGACCCGGGCAGACAAAAAGACAAACACCGGACGAATCTGTTTCCCTTTTCTCCGGATGATGTAGTTCGTAATGGTATCAAGCAGGAGAACCTGGCTTTTCATATAGTCTTTGAACTTGCCGTTAAAAATTTCGAGGTATTCGGCAACAGGAGCTTTGATCTGTTCTAAAGACTGCATCGGTACCGGATTGGTGTGTAAAAATAAGGATAATTCAACAGGTAACTATAGGATTATCCTGATAAAAATAAGAATTTTGCAGCCTAACCTCAATCTGATGGCGGGATTCCTGTTTCATGAAGTGGTCTTCGGTCCGGTCCGCAGCCGGCGACTCGGACTCTCCCTGGGCATAAACCTGTTACCTACGCACTCCAAATATTGTTCTTTTAACTGCATCTACTGTGAATGCGGCTGGACACCGCCCGTCTCGGGAACCCTTCCGGAAATCCCCTCACGGGAAGAGGTTTTCTGGTACCTGGAAAAACAGCTTAAGGAATTGAAAGAGGAGGATTACCTCCCCGATGCAATCACTTTTGCCGGGAACGGTGAGCCCACGATCCATCCCGGTTTCCCGCAGATCGTAGAGGATACGATCTCTTTGAGAAACCTCTATGCGCCTGACGCAAAGGTGACTGTGCTGTCCAATGCCAGTTTGCTTAACAGGGAAGAAGTTTTCAGGGCGTTGCTCAGGCTGGACCACAACATCCAGAAACTCGATGCCGGAAGTGATCGGATTTTTCGCCTGATGAACAATCCGGTTGAACCTGTCAGGTTAGAAGAACTGGTAAACAACCTGAAACGGTTTCACGGGAACGTAATCATCCAGTCGATGTTCCTGCGCGGGATCTATAAAGGAGAGGAGGTCGACAATACCACAGATGAAGAGGTTTCAAAGTGGCTGAATCACCTGCAGGAGATCACCCCGAAATCGGTTATGATCTATCCGGTAGCCCGTGCTACTCCGGTTCATACCCTGGAAAAAATCCCTATCTTTACCTTGGAAAAAATCGCGGAAAAAGTCCGGGCAGCCGGGTTAAAGGTTGAAGTCTATCAGTGAAAAACCAATAACCAATGACTTTTTACTATCCAGCTAAGATCTGGCTTGCTTTCGGTGAAACCTTCGCCGGGAATCAGAAAATTGTGGACTGGTTAATTCACAACGGTTATCCCGAAGTAGCAGCTTTGTCGCATGCCATGAGAGGCAGCGACGAGGCGTTTACCTGGCTTATGACCCACGGTTTCCTGCACCTGGCTGCGCTTGACAGCGCCGTTACCTCGGAAGATCCGAAAGCGTATCAATGGCTCAAGGACAATAAACATCTTTTCCTCATTGTCTTTGCCGATGCCTGCCGCGGGAAACCGATATCTATTGCCTGGTTCCGGAAGCATAAGTTAGATGGATTCCTGCTGATTGCAATGAGGATCAAATCATTTTGCGATAATCAAACCCATGACTATCACAAAAAGCGGTTTTAACACCCGGGATTAGCTGCAGCGGGAGTAATCGCAGTGGCGGCAGCGGACACACCCCTCCTCGTATACAAGGCCGTCTTTCTGGTGGCATTTCGGGCAATCGTGTTCGGCGGCTTTGGTACCGTCGGGGATGAACTTCTTCAGCGCACGTTCCACGCCATTTTTCCAGGTATTGATGGAATCCACCTCAAAATGGAGTTTGGATATGATGTTGACCACAAAGGGAAGCGGCATCCCATGACGGAGGATCCCGGAGATCAGTTTGGCATAGTTCCAGTATTCCTTGTCAAATGACCGGGAGAGTCCTTCGATGGTGATCTTGTATCCCTGGCGATCTTCAAACTGGAAGTCGTAACGCGACTGGATGCTGTCGGGGCGACTTTTGACGATCCATCCTTTCTGCACCCAGGTGGGTACCCAGAAATCGTCGGAGAGTCCGGTGAAGATTTCATAGGGCCTTCCGTTGAGCAATCCGACTACGGCCACCCATTTTTCTTTGTCGTTTTGGAACCGTACGATCTCGGCTTCCAGCTTATCGGGCCGGTGAGGAGCCTTTGTTTCCCTGAATTCGTCGAACTCCATTTTTTCCTCTTCCTTGTTGACCAATACTCCTGCACGTGATCCGTCGCGGTACACGGTCATCCCTTTGCATCCGCTCTTCCAGGCTGTTTCATAAATCGTACCAATCAGTTCCTTGGGGGTATCTTTCGGCACATTCACCGTTACGCTTATGGAATGGTCGACCCATTGTTGAACGGCTCCCTGCATTTTTACTTTGGCGATCCAGTCGACATCGTTAGCGGTAGCCCGGTGGAACGGGGATTTTTTGATGACATCCTTCACCTCCTTATCGCTCCAATGGGATACTTCGTCTACTTTATATCCATTGGTTTCGAGCCAGGTGACGAAATTATGGTGGAACACATTGTACTCTTCCCAGGTATCTCCCACTTCATCCGTAAAAGTGATCACTACATTCTTGTCATTGGGATTCACTTTGCGGCGACGTTTGTAAGAGACGGCAAAGACGGGTTCCAGGCCGGAGGTTGTCTGCGTGAGAATGCTCACCGAGCCGGTGGGGGCAATCGTCAGCAGCGCGATATTCCGGCGACCCCATTTTTTCATGTCCTCATAAAGTTCAGGATCGGCGTCTTTCAGCCGGAGGATAAAGGGGTTGTTCTTTTCCCGTCCCGTATCATAAATGGGGAACGGGCCTCTTTCCATTGCCATGGTAACGGAAGAACGGTAGGCTTCGATGGCGAGGATCTTATGGACTTCAACTGAAAAGTCGATGGCTTCCTCGGAGCCGTACCGGGTGCCGAGAGCTGCCAGCATATCTCCTTCGGCAGTGATTCCAAATCCGGTTCTTCTTCCCTGAATGGCTTTCTTTTTGACGTTGAGCCAGAGGGTACGTTCGCGGGCCTTGATCTCTTCGAGTTCGGGATCCTGGTCGATCTTCTCCAGGATCTTATCGATCTTCTCCAGCTCAAGGTCTATGACATCATCCATGATGCACTGGGCTTTATGGACATGTTCGATGAAGAGCTCCGAGTTAAAATAGGCATCCTGAGTGAACGGATTTGCCACATAATTGTACAGGTTGATGGCCAGAAGGCGGCAACTGTCATACGTACAGAGGGGGATCTCTCCGCAGGGATTGGTGGAAACGGTTTTGAAGCCCAGGTCGGCATAACAGTCAGGGATCGACTCCCGCTGGATGGTATCCCAGAATAGGATTCCCGGTTCAGCCGATTTCCAGGCGTTATGTACGATCTTGCTCCAGAGGTCCCGGGCGCGGATGGTTTTTGTTACCGTAGGTTCTGTCGACTCGACCGGATATTTCTGGGTAAATTCCCCATCATGGATCACCGCCTTCATGAAATCGTCGGTAATTTTCACGGAAATGTTTGCACCTGTCACTTTCCCGACTTCCAGCTTGGCATCGATAAAATGCTCGGCATCGGGGTGAACAATGGATATACTAAGCATCAGGGCTCCCCGTCTTCCCTCCTGGGCGACTTCCCGGGTTGAATTGGAATACCGTTCCATGAAGGGGACAATGCCGGTTGAGGTGAGCGCGCTGTTTTTCACCATGCTGTACTTCGGCCGGATGTGCGAAAGGTCGTGGCCGACGCCTCCCCGGCGTTTCATCAGCTGAACCTGTTCCTCGTCGGTCTTCAGGATCCCGCCATAGGAATCGGCAAGCCCTTCGTTCCCGATCACAAAACAGTTGGAAAGAGAACCAATCTGAAAATTGTTGCCTATTCCTGCCATGGGGCTTCCCTGAGGTACGATGTACCGGAAGTCGCGGATCAGTTCGAAGATCTCCTCTTCGCTCATCGGATTGGGGTACTTGCGCTCAATCCGTGCGATTTCCCCGGCAATCCTGCGATGCATGGCATCCGGAGTCAGCTCGTAAAGGTTCCCTTCCGAATCTTTCAAGGCATATTTGTTGGCCCAGACACTTGCGGCCAGACTGTCGCCCCGGAAATATTCCGTCGATTTCGCCAGGACTTCATCAAAGGAATATTTTTTCCGTCCGGGTTCCTTTTTGGGCTCCTTTGGTTCCATTTTTTCCTTCATCTCCAAAGCATCAATCGTTAGTTTAGGCCTGATCCTCTTGTTTAATACTTCGTTATAATAGGTCGTCTCCGTTCCCTGTTGCGTCTTAACGATGGGAGCATCTTCCATGTACAGCCCGTGTTAACTTGTTTAACTTAATTTAATTGACTGATTAACCGTATTTTAATAAAACCCCGGGGGGAATTTTTCAGATGCAAGATACTACGAAGAAACGTCTATAGGGAGAATTTTTATTAACAGAAACAGAGAAGTTATCCCTAATAGACTGACTTCAAAAAACATAGGGCTTAATAAGTCATAAAAAGTCACTTCGCATTGTTAAGTTGCTCAATTTCTGTGAGTTAACTGGAAGCGCCCCATAGTAGCTTCCTTCCGAAGCCCAGACGGTTATCCGTGAGCTTGATCAACGAGGGTTCCACCCCCCAGAGAACCAGTTTTGCCAGTCTGGCTACCGGGAATCTTGACAGGTACTCCCGTTTTGCCTGTCGCAATTCGGTTCCCTCCAGTTTTCTCATGGTTCCCGAAAACTGGATTCCGCGTATTTTTCCGGTTATTTTGGTTTCGAGGGCGATGGTCCCGGAAACCTGTGTGTGGCCGCAGGCCAGGAACTCTTTGATATGCCGCGTATCGGCATCCGAGGTGAAGACGAACAGGTTCCTGTCGGGCAGGTAACAATAGAAACAGGAAGCACACCAGGGTATGTTTTTATGGCTGACTGCCAATGTCAACACATGGTGCTGCTGAATAAAGGTGAGGATTCGCGGATTGACGGGCTCCATTTGTCAGAAATCAAGACTGAGTGAGAAATAAAAGATCGGCTTCCGGATATGCCCGTCTTCCACCCCCCAGGCGAGGTCGGCTCTCAGGAAGTACCCCAATAGGCGGGTGCGGAGGCCGCCGCCGAATCCACCCACCAGCGGATCTTTGATCATCTCGACCTGGATAAACAGGGGATTGCGGTAGATGTATTTTTTGAAGAGCTGATTGTCCTCCGACCAGGGGCTGATTCCGGTCCAGGCAGTTCCCAGGTCCCCGAATGCTACGACCTGAAAGTTGTTGAGGAAGTCGGACCGGATCGGCCGGTTGAAGAAATAGCGGAATACCGGTAAGCGGATCTCGCTGTTGATCACGAAGAAGCTGTTCCCGTTCCGGATGTTCTGTTGAAATCCGCGTAGGTTGGTCGCGAGGGTTTGGAAAACATAATTTTGATCGAAGGCCACCGGGGTATTCATGTCAAACCGTGGCCAGAGCCAGTTATCCACCCCTCCCATGTAGTAGACCAGTTTGTTGCTTCCGAAAGAAGTAGAAGCCGCCAGGCGGTTCGCCCAGATCATGGTGCGGTGGATCTTCTGGTAGTGGCGGATATCCATCCCCAGGATAAAGACGTTGTTCCCCGGTTTGTTTACCGTCTGGTAGTATTCACCGAAGAATTTGTATCGGGTGCCATAATAAAGGTTGACTCCGTAATTCCGGGTGTTGTCATAGGTTAGTTCTCCTTTCAGGCTACCCCATATCGTATTCACATCAGGTTGCTTGAGGTTTAGTTGGTCGGTTGAGAGATAGACCGCCCGGTCGTAACGGATGGAGGCGGTTCCGCTGACATTCAGGACCGGGGTGAAGGGATACTTTGCGATGTAATAGAGTTCATTGACCTTGTGCCGGATATAGGAATAGACACCAAACTCATCCACCCCTATGCGGTGATAGATGATCTGTTGATCGAGCCGGCGTTTGCAGTTCAGATAACTGAAAATGTATTCATTGTTCACCAGGTCGAAATTGAGCCGTACACCGCCTGAGATCCGGTAATCTTCCATCAGGTCGGTCACCCCGACCATAAACAGCACATTCAGCCCGGGATTGATAAACACCGGCTGTAGTCCGCCGCTAAAAGGCTGATAGGAAGTGTTGAGATAGGTAAAGTCGATCTGCGTGACCATCTCATCGATCGCGTATTCCACATTGTAATTCAGCGCCTTCGCCTGTTTGTACTTATTCAGGGTATCTTGGACAGGGGTGTTCAGCAGGGTCATCAGGGAGGTGGTATCCTGTGGCGTTCTGATCATTCCGTGTTTCTTCTGAAGCATCTTCAGATAGGAACTATCCCGTGCATCCGCCGGCTGGAGGTCCCCGATGACATCGCTCAGCAGTACCGTGCGAAAATGCTTTTTCCCGGGCTTTGCAATAATTTCAATCGGTTTGATGACCGTATCCCCTTTGCTGATGGCTTCCTGCAATTCCACCTTTTTCCGCTCACGGTCCATAAATGTGGTCGGTTTGAGCGTGGCGGAAGAGACCTGTCCGGGCAACATCATATCCATCCGGTACATCCGTGAATATTGCTGGCCGACCACTACCTCCCCGATTCCGGCCGCGGCCAGGGAGAGGTCCTGTTCCACGATGTTTCGTTTGTAGTTGGTGACGGGAAAGGCGGTGGTGAAGTAGCGGTAATGGGTCGCTGTATCAATGTAGGAAATGACGGAGTCGAACCTGGCCAGGTAACGGTTGTAGATCCCGTTTTCATCACTGAGGTAACAGAACAATCCGTCGGCATAAGGCATGGGTTGGATCTCATTGGCCAGGGGGGTATGGGTGATCCGTTTCAGAAGCGGACTTTTCGCCCGGTAATTGTAAACAAAGATGTCGTTAATAAATGTCAATTTTTCAAGGTCCACTTCCGGATAAAATCTGACGGTATCACTCACCCGGTTGGAGGAGAAGATGATCTCCCCCGATCCCGGAAGGAACCTGGGATTGAAGTCATCGTAGACGTCGTTGGTCAGTTGCTCATGCGATCCGGCCGCGATGTTGTAAACAAAGATATCGGATTTGCCCTTTTGCACGGCCGAGAAAGCCAGCAGGGCCCCGTCGCCCGAATATCCCATGTCGAGGATCTTCTGGAAGTTGTAAAGGATCTGGTGGTCGAACAGTTTCTCTTCCACGTTGTAGAAGTAAAGCCAGTTTTCTCCTTTCCGTTCGGTCAGGATAGCCAGGATCTTTCCTGACGGGTGCCAGGCGAGGAAAGGGAAGGTGTAATCGGGACGTTCGGCGAGCCGGTATCCGGCGCGGTAAATCCGTTTCTTTTTCCCGGTCTCGATATCCAGCAGGTAAACCTTATAAATACCCAGTTCGTGGGTGGTATAGGCGACGATCCGGCTGTCGGGACTCAGTTTGAGCTGCCGGTAAACGCGGTTGGGCTTGTATTTCCGGTTGAGAAGCTGCCCAACCGGATTGGTCCTGTCAAAATCCTGGGTGCTGTAAAGGGCCTGGTAGTAAGCCAGCCAGTCATCTAGCAACGTCTTGTAAGGCAAACCCACCACATAGAGGAATCCCTTTTCGATGTTCCGGCTCAGCCGGGCCATATAGACAATATTGGGGATGGCCGCTTCGCCGTATCTCACGGAAATATAATGCCAGAGGGAGTGTCCGGCCCAGGTGGCTTCAATGCCGGTGAGCCGGTTGAATTTCCGGTATTTTCCTCCCAACACGGCATCCCTGACAATGTTGTCCACTTCCGTATTCCATTTGGTGGAGATGTAGGAGATCAGTCCGTTCATGTACCATTCGGGCATGGTAAAGAGAGCGTTGTTTTTAATCTGGGCCCCGATGCCGGTTCCGTACATCATCTGGTTCAGGATCACAGTGGCGATGCCCGAGCGGATCTGCTCCTCGAAATGGGCATAATCCCCGTCGAAATAGAGCATGACACGGCCGCCGACGATCCGGGTAACCCCGCCCGTGTTGTAAGTATCCCAGTCGCCGTACAATCCGATGTTGCTTTGCTTCAGATCCGACAAGTTGTTGAAAATGATGAACTGGATCTTATCCTCCAGTCCCGACTGCAGCATCAGCTCGATCTCCCGGATGTGCTGGTCGGCATATTCGGCCGTAAACTGTGCCAATTCCTTTCCGTTGAGGTAATAATAGGTGTCAAATTTGTCGAACCGGAAATAGGTCCAGAAGAAGTCGTTAAACTGCACCCGGCTCTTCCCGAAATTGAGCTGGGAGCCGTTGTAAAACTGGGCATGTAGAGAAGGAAGAAGGAAGAGGGAAGCGGGAAGAGGGAAGAGGGAAGAAGTAAGAAGAACAGTACGGAGAACGACAGTGAAAAGTCGGTGGTTTCTTTTTCCAGGCATAGACGGTCGACGGGATCTGGGGTAAAATAGAAGTGTAAAGGTACAGGAAAAAATCAATCCCCCTCCCCAACCCCTCCCCAAGAAGGGAGGGGCTAATTAACCTCCTTTCTTTATCTTTGCTTCCTCAAAAATATCCTACCGGATGATCACGATCAAAACCCTTGTTGTTAATTCGTTCATGGTGAACGCGTATGTGTTGTACGACGAAACCCTGGAAGCCATCCTGGTGGATGCTTCCTGTGCCGACCGGCAGGATGAGAACCGCCTGGCGGAGTTCCTGGAAACACATCATCTGAAGCCTATGCGGAACATCAACACGCACTGCCATGTCGATCATGTGCTGGGGAATGATTTCATCGAGCGGAAATATGGTCTCCTTCCCGAGTGCCATCAGGCAGGAATCCCTTTTGTCTTCCGGGCCAAGGATATCGCAGCCACATTTGGATTTGTTTTATCTCATATCCCGCATCCCGTATCCTTTCTGCAGGATGGGGACATTATCACGTGGGGGAACTCCGGTCTGCAGGTCCTGTACACCCCGGGTCATGCTGATGGCAGCGTATGCCTGTTCAGCAAGGAGCAGGGATTTGTTCTGACGGGCGATGTACTGTTCCGCGATTCGATCGGACGGACCGATTTTCCCACCGGGGATTTCGACCTGCTGATGAACAGCATCCGCGAGAAATTGTTTACCTTACCCGATAGTACCGTGGTGTACCCGGGTCATGGTCCGGAAACGGAAATCGGGTATGAGAAACGAAATAATCCGTTTATCCTATAATTTTTTGTTGTATTTAATGGCTGGGACAAAGATCAGAACTATTTGGGCTAAAGCCCTGCTTCCATTGTATCGTTGCCCGTCCGCTAAAGCTGACGGCAATTTAATTTTAAACAGTCTCTTATATTCGATTATTTTTGACCGCAGAGGAAACAGAGGAGAGATCTCCGTGTCCTCAGCGCTTTCCTCAGCGTCCTCCGCGGTTAAAAGGTGTCAGCAAACAGCCTTAATATAATTTTAGCATGAAGATTCTGGTAATCCGGTTCAGTTCTATCGGCGACATCGTCCTGACGACCCCTATTGTCCGGTGCCTCAAGGAGCAGTTGCCTAACGTGGAGATCCATTACCTCACCAAGAAGCAATATATCCCGGTCCTTCAGGCAAATCCATATATTACTAAGATTCAGCTTTACAAAGAGAACTTCCGGGAGCTGGTTCCGAAGCTGAAAGCCGAACGGTTTGACCGGATCATTGATCTGCATAAAAACATCCGTTCCCATTACATCCGGTTTTGTTTACGGAAACCTGCCACTTCATTTCCCAAAGTTAATTTTCAGAAGTGGCTGATGACCCGGTGGAAGATTGACCTGCTGCCCCCTATTCACCTTGTAGACAGGTATTTTAAGGCAGTGGAACCGTTGGGCATCCGGAATGACGGTAACGGACTGGATTATTTTTTACCTGATCCGGGACAATTTTCCGTTTACGAGAGATTTCCCGATCTCACAGGTAGGTTCATCGCGATTGCTATCGGCGCCCGGCATGCTACCAAAATCTATCCGGCCGCCAAGGTGTCTGAACTGTGCGATCTGTTGCCTTTGCCTGCGATTCTGCTGGGAGGAAAAGAGGATATGGCACGCGGGGAAGAGATCATCAGGATAACCCGCGCAAAGGTCTTCAATGCCTGCGGACTGCTCACCCTCAACGAATCGGTTTCGGTAATCTTCCAGGCTGTTCAGGTAATTTCCAACGACACCGGGATGATGCACATCGCGGCAGCCCTGAAGAAGCCGGTGATCAGCCTTTGGGGAAACACTATTCCCGGATTCGGCATGTACCCGTATTTCCCCGAAGAGTGCAGCCATCTTTCGACCCTGGTTGAAGTGAAGAGCTTGTCCTGTCGTCCCTGCAGCAAGCTGGGGTACCCAGAATGTCCGAAAAAACACTTCGATTGCATGGAGAAGATCGACCCGAAGGCTGTTGTGGAGGCAGTGAGGCTGGTAAACAGTGAACAATGAACAGTGAACAGTGAATAGTGAACAGTGACCGCATGGCAGTTTTTGCAGATACCCACGCACACCTTTACCTGGAAGCGTTCGATGAGGATCGGGAGGAGGTCATCAGGCGTGCAGTTGAGGCGGGAGTACATTACCTTTTTCTGCCAAACATAGACACATCGAGTATCCCGTATCTCGCATCTCTTATCTCACAGCATCCCGGCTATTGCTTCCCCATGATGGGCCTTCATCCCGGTTCCGTGAAAAATGACTTCCGGGAGCAACTGGGAGTCATTGAAATGGAACTCCGGCAAAACCCCGGAAAATACTGTGCGGTGGGTGAGATCGGGATTGACCTATACTGGGATAAGACATTTGCCAAAGAGCAGGAGGTTGTGTTTGTCAGGCAACTGGAACTGGCACTGGAGTTTAACCTCCCGGTCGCTATCCATACCCGCAATTCGATGGAACTTGCGCTGAAGTTGGTGGAAGGAATGAAGGATCCGGCCCTGTGCGGAGTGTTTCACTGTTTCAGCGGAAACCTTGCGCAAGCGAACCGGGCGATTGAACTGGGATTCAGACTGGGGATTGGTGGGGTAGTCACTTTCAAGAACTCCGGTTTGCAGACTGTGGTGGAGGAAATTGAGCTCGAACACCTGCTTCTGGAGACCGATGCTCCTTACCTGGCGCCAGTGCCGTTCCGGGGCCAGCGCAACGAACCGTCTTATATTCCGTATATTGCGGAGAAGCTAGCGGAATTGAAAAAGCTGTCTGTGGAAGAGGTAGCGGCAGTTACGACGGAAAGCGCGTTGAAGTTATTCGGTTTGCATTAGGGATACAGGCACCAAGGCACAGAGGCACAGAGGCACAACGAAGAGATCGGCAAGCTTCTCCGGATGCCGCTACGGGGGGGTGATGATGGTTTGATGGTTCAGGAACTATTCGTACTTTTGCAATCCAAAAAAAACAGAGAATAACGAAAAGTGAAAAACGAATAACTATTCACTATTCACTGTTCACTGTTCACTGTTTAGGAGAGATGTCCGAGTGGTCTAAGGAGCACGCCTGGAGAGCGTGTAATCGCCAAAAGTGGTTCATGGGTTCGAATCCCATTCTCTCCGCCCTCCCCTGCCAAAGTCCCGATGTATCGGGACGAAGGCAGGTTTTTTTTTATTTTTGTTCAAGAAAAAGAACATGAACCTGGCATGAACATCGCCTGGCGAAAAGAAGTCTTGCTGGATATTCTCGAAATCCGGGGACGCATTGATGGGCTGACTGCTGCTGAAATCAAGCGGGCATTTGATCAGGCTGTGAGCGAAGGACAGCGGCATCTCATGGTCGATTTCACCGGGGTCTCCTACATGAGCAGTGCCGGATTACGGATTATTCTTCAAACTCATAAATCGCTGAACGTCATTGGAGGTGAACTGATCCTTTTTTCCATTCCGCCTCCGGTTGCCGAGATCTTCAGGGTAAGCGGCCTGGCCCCGATGCTGCATATTTTTCAGGACCTTGCTGCCCTGAGGAAACATCTGAATGTAGCCGCTGACGATGAAACAGGTACGAATGTAGAATTTGAAGGGATCTCGTTTGAAAAAAGGGTGATTTCCGGTGAATCCGGGTATCTTTTCCCCTATGGTTCTCCGGAAAAATTGATGGATTCTTCGTATTCAACCTCCGATATTATCCGGGTCGATCAGTCAGAAATCGCCTATGGCGCAGGCATTTCCGCCCTGGGTGACGACGTGGAAGATTTCAGGGATTTGTTCGGTGAGTCGGTTTTTCTAAATCATCATTTCTTCTCCTACCCTGCCGTGAGGAGACCCACAGTCGATTATTCATACTTTACCAGGGACTTCAGTCATAAAATTAATTTCCTCCATGGCTTTGGGATACACGGAAACTTCTCCGGTATTCTTCATTTTGGATCGACGGAAGAACGTATTACGCTATCAAGACTGGCCAAAGCAGCCGGAAACATTTCCCGGTCGAATGTTTTTGGCATGGTACTACTGGCTTTGAGCGGGGGAATTCTCGGGATGCACCTGAAGCGTTCGCCTGTCATTGAGAACCAATCCGGGGGAAAACAGATCCTTGCACCAGATAGTTTCGATACATGGATGAGTTATCCGCTCGAGGAAGAGGCCATTCATAAAACAGTTGTGGGTGCCGGAATTGTTGTTAAAGAGCCCGGGAAACTTACACCTGAATGGAAAAGATTATTCCCGAAAGAGGGCGATCTGCATTTCCATGCCGCCGTTTTTGAAAATGGATTGTGGAGCAACAAAATGACTGAATTTGAACAGGAGCTGGAACGGGTACTCAAGGATTTTGAAGTGGAGAAAGTGGTACACTTGCTGCCGGCCTCGGTACTTTTAAGCGGTTTTATCGGTGTAATTAACCTGGAAAATATCTGATGGATCTTTGGATTGGAGCGCTTAACCTGGGTTTTCTTTATGCCTTTATGGCAATCGGAACCTTTATTACCTATAAACTCTATTCTTTTCCCGATATCACCATCGACGGAACCTTCACCACCGGCGCTGCTGTCGCTTCCATTCTGATCGTCGACGGCTGGAATCCTTTCCTGGTCATCCCGGTCGCATTTTCTGTTGGTTCCCTCGCAGGCTTTGTAACCGGTTTTATCCATACCCGGTTCAAGATCGAAGGCTTACTTTCGGGGATCCTGGTCATGACCGGGTTATATTCGGTAAACCTGCACATCATGGGAAAATCGAATATTCCCCTGATGAACAGTCCTACATTTGTTTCGATCATTTCTGCTTCGAATCCAGGATTCAATCCCGAACTATGGGCGTGTATTTTCCTGGCTATGATCATCGTCGTTTTCTGGATGCTGGTTTCCCTCTTCCTGCGTACTGATTTTGGGCTGACCATGCGAGCGACCGGGAATAATCCGGTCATGATCGCAGCCCAGGGCGTCTCCGTCGGCAGGATGAAGATCTTTGGGATCTCCCTGTCCAATGGTTTTGTGGGAATATCCGGAGCCATGGTGGCACAGTACCAGGGCTTTGCCGACATCGGGATGGGTATCGGTTCCATCATATTCAGTCTTGCCTCTGTCATCATTGGGGAAGCGGTGTTGCGCCACCGCTCCATGTTCGTAAAGATACTGGGCGTCATCCTGGGATCCATCATCTTCCGTTTTGCAGTTGCTTTTGCCCTGTATCTGGGAATGAATCCCAACGACCTCAAGATTATTACCGCTATATTCGTGCTCCTGACCATTATCACCACCCATGCGATCAGTGTAAAGGAAGGAGGTGCATGGATACGATTCCTGCGCCGGAATAAATGGATCTTACGGCTGGTAACCATTGCTTCTGTCGTGGGAGTCATCACCTGGATTTTCATACAGGTGCGTTCCCCGTTTTCCGCGGAAGAAAAAAAGACCAAAATAGGACTGATCCTGGCAAACCAGAGTTCCCTTTTGACCAATACCCGGAATGGGTTTTATGATGAACTAAAGAAACTGGGCTATATCCCCGGGGTAAACTGTGAGATAGATGAATTGAATGCCGAAGGCGATATCCCTACCAACAAGACCATCGTGGATCATTTCCTCTCCGAAAATGTTGATGTGTTTGTGTCGGTGTCGACGGCTTCCACTCAGGCGGTACTGAACAAAGTGAAAGATAAACCGGTTGTTTTTGCAACCGTGGCCAATCCTTTCATTATTGGCGCGGGGAAAACCGAATCCGATCATCTTCCTAATGTGACGGGAGTCTATGGAACTGCTCCAAGCATGGAGTTGTTAAAAATTTTCGTCCAATTATATCCGGGCAAACAAAAGATCGGCACTATCTATAATCCAGCTTATCCGAATACGAAAGTCAATCTCGGTGATTTCCTCCATGCCTTGAAATCATTTCCACAGATAGAGCTTGAAGAAGTCGCTGTTTCGGGAACCAGTGAAGTGCTTCAGGCAGCCCAATCGCTTGCGTCAAAAAACATAAAAGCCTTCGTCCTGATCAACGATCTCACGGTGTTCAATTCCCTGGAGTCGGTAGTAAAAGTATCCCGGCAGAGAAAAATTCCGATCTTCACCAACGATGCCGAACGGCTGAATGACGGTGTTCTTCTGGTTTACGGGTATGAGTACTACGTAAGCGGAATGCAGGCGGCTCATCTTGTCGACCGCATTTTGAAAGGAGAAAGTCCGGCAAGTATCCCGTTTGAGAAATACAAAATCATTACCTATGGGGTGAATTATGATGTGGCAAAAGAATTTGGAATCAGCCTTCCTGAATCTATCCGGAAAGCAGCCGGTGCGAGTGTGATCAATGGGAAATTAATCAGGCCGCCCCTGATCCTGCCGGGGGATATCCGCTCATCAAAAACCAGGAGAGTCGCCCTCTTCCAGTTCAGCAGTAATTCACTGATCGAACGGGCTGTTCAGGGATTTAAGGATCAGGCCAGAAAAGAAAACCTTGTCAATTCCGCTGCCGTGGTATTTTCCGAATTCAATGCCCATGGCGATTATAGTGTCGGACAGGCCATCGCAAAAAACATTGTCGATAAAGAATACGATTATATTGTTACTTTTTCTACTGTTGCCCTGCAGATCATGGCTAACAACAACAAAAAGATCCCGCATGTTTTTTGTGCAGTGACCGATCCTGTCCGTGCAGGGGTAGCAAAAAGCGCCACGGATCATCAGCCGAATCTTACCGGTATCGCCACTCCCCAGCTTGTAGGTGCAACCGTTGAGCTCATGAAGAAGCTGCTTCCGAACGCCAGGAAAGTCGGAATTATCTGGAACACCAGTGAGGTCAACTCGCAGATTTGTACCGAGAAAGCGAGGGAAGCCTGCAAAAAACAAGGATTCCAGCTGATCGAACGAACCATCACCAATCTGAATGACCTCGACGATGCAGTGAATTCCATTACTACGGCCGGGATAGATATTTTCTTTATTTCGGGGGATGTAATGATCTCCCAGGTTATTCCGCAACTGGCAAAAAAAATGACCGAAAAAAACATTCCGTTTTTCAGCAATACTGCCGACGATATCCGTTCCGGAACCTTGGTGAGTCTCGGCGCCGATTACTATGAGGTCGGGGAAAAGGCAGCGGAAGTTTTTAAAAAAATCCTGGGGGGAATACCTCCAAATGATGTGCCGGTTGAAACATTCGTCCCGGCGGCGTTTGGGATAAACCTGGGTCTTGCCAAAAAATATAGGATCCCTGTTCCCGATGCACTGGTGAAACAGGCTAAAATTATTATTCGCTGAATATGATCAGGATCCAAGAGTTAAATAAAAAATTCAATGCCGGGACCCTGGATGAGGTCATTGCCCTGGATCATATCTCGCTGGAAGTTCGTGAGCATGAATTTCTGACGGTGATCGGAACCAATGGATCCGGGAAATCGACCCTGCTTAACGCAGTGGCGGGAAATATCCTCCCCGATAGCGGGACCATTGAAATAGATGGCGAAGATGTTACCCGGAAACAGGATTATCAACGGGCGAAAAATATATCCAGGGTCTTTCAAAATCCTTTTAGCGGAACGGCGTCTGACATGACTCTTGCTGAAAACCTTCTCATGGCCTGGTTGCGGGGAAGACCCCATTATCCGAAGATCAGCCTGAACAGGATGGGGCGTGACTTCTTCCGGAAACAGTTGGCTTCCCTGGAAATGAATCTTGAAGACCGGCTGGATAATATCATGGGCACCTTTTCAGGGGGGCAGCGGCAGGCAATCACTTTACTGATGGCCGTCATGCAAAAACCAAACGTGCTGCTGCTCGATGAGCATACGGCTGCACTCGATCCGAAAACTGCCTCCCAGGTTCTGAAACTGACCCAGAAGTTTGTGACCGAATCCAGGTTGACGACCCTCCTGGTGACGCATTCCATGAAGCAGGCGCTGGAGCTGGGAACCCGTACCCTGATGATGCATCACGGGCAGATCATTGACGATATCCCGGCTGCCGAAAAAAAACACCTCACCGTGGAAGACCTTCTCAATAAATTTGAGGATATCAGGAAACGGGAAAAGCTGACTCCGGAGTTGATCGAACAGTTAAAAAATCAATACGCGTAAAATCGTTTATTGTGGGAACTACAGGATTCGAACCTGTGGCCTCCTGCTTGTAAGGCAGGCGCTCTGAACCAACTGAGCTAAGCTCCCGTTTGAGGGTGCAAATATAACCATATTTTTTTCGTAAACTTGCTTGTTCTTACTCCACGGCCATGATACGGCGATCTTTTCGCTACTGCTGGTTATTGCCAACAGTGTTTCTCCTCCCCTTCTGCACTCAAACCCATTCTCCTGAAATCCAGCAGGATCCCTCCCGGCAGGCAGCAGTGCGGGATTCGATCGGAGTACTGGATTCGCTGGTTTCCATCTATAAAATCCGGGATCCAAAACTTGCCCAAACCTGTGCACGCAGTGCGATGACCCTTGCCCGGCAAATCGATGACCGGGCCATGGAAGTTAGAGCTTACAGGCTGATGGGCTTTTCATTGATCAATACAGATGAGGACTCCAGTTTTATATTTTACCACAGAGGATTGGAGATTGCAGATTCATTCCGGATCACCGGGGAAAAACCGCATCTCTATTACAATCTGGCGGTGATTTATCAACAAGCCCAGAATTATCAGACAGCATTGGCCTATTATGATTCGGCCAGAAGGATGTTTTCCCATGGAGATGATTTTGCGAACTTATCGAATGCCTGGTGTGCGATCGGAAACATTAAGCATGATCTCTATGATTATACAGGAGCCCGTGAAGCTTATGATACCGCATTAAAAATAGCTGTCGATCATTTCATTCATAAACAAAGGGGAATCGCTCTTGCCAATTTATCTAAATACGCAGACACCGGACAACGGGCAATCAGGATGCAAAAAGAGGCGATTGAGTATCTGAATAAATCAGAAGGGAACGAAGAAGAGATTGCCTTAATCCTGATCAATATCGGCAAATACTTTCCTGATCCGGATTCCGCATTGGTTTATTATAAGGAAGCAATCCGGTTGGGCGAGAAGTATTCCCTGGAAGAAGTAATGATTGGAGCCTATAATAATATGGTTTATAGCTTCCTGGATAAGGGAGACCTGGCTCAGGCCGAAGCCTGTTTAAAGAAGTATGCGATTCCCCTGGCCCAATCGGATTCCAACTTCGACTGGCTCTCCACCCTGTATGATTCCTATGCCGATGTGTTTGCAGCCAAAGGCGACTTCCGGAATGCCTTTGCCTCGGAACGGAAAGCGATGGAGGCAAAGGGTCGGTCGGATACGAAGCGTGCAACCGGTCAGGTTCGTCTGTTGGCCGCTTTGCTGGATCTGAAAAACAAAGAGTTACTGATCCGGGTAAAGAGCCAGCAAGTGCTGGCAGAGGAGAGCCGGAGCCGGCAATTCCTGCTTTGGCTGATCATTGCCATGTTTGTTGCGATAGGTCTCGGCGTTTTAGTTTTTATCCTGTCGCAACGGAACCGGTTAAACATGCAGCGCCAGCAGATTGATTCGGCTACCCGCATCCTCCGGATGGAAGAGCAGGAGAAAGAGCGGCTGGGCAGGGAGTTGCATGACCTTACCGGACAGGTGATCCTGGGGATCGCCGGGGAGCTTGAGCAAGCCGGGTTTACCGATATGGGGAAAAAGGAGCATCTTCAGCAGCGGATCCGTGAGATCGGCGACGGCATCCGGCAGATCTCCCACCGGATGGCCAAACCGGGGATGCATCAACTCACTTTGGCGGAGCTTGTCACCGACCTGTGCGACAGTTACCGGAAATCGCTGGGAATGGAGATTGCACTCAAAATGCCGACAAAGTTGCCCGATTTGCCTCCCGAAGCTACCCTGCACCTTTACCGGGTGGTTCAGGAGCTGCTCACCAACGCAAGCAAATATGCCCGGGAGAGCCTGGTGAGTCTTGCAATCCATTACGATGGAAAGCAGATCGAGCTCTTCTATTCCGATGAGGGGCCGGGATTTGACAAAACCAACCTTCCTTCCGAAGGCATGGGATTATCCATTATCTTTGAGCGGATTAAGTTTTTGGGTGGGGAAGCCCGCCTCGAAACGGATCGTGGAGCCGGGACATTCTGGGAAATTATTGTGCCGGTCCACCGGTCCACCAAGTAACCAACCTTCCGCCCTATGATCAAGATATTTGTTATCGAAGACCATGTGGTTACCTCTGCCGGGATCCGCAGCCTCTTCCGGTCGTCGCGCGATGCCATTGCCGTAACTGGTTGCGTCACCCGAGTGGAAGAGGCTCTTGAAAAAGCCGATCCTGCGAAGATAGATCTCTTTTTGTTGGACCTCTGGCTCCATTCGACCGATCCCATTCAGAACCTCCGTCTGCTTCAGCGGAAGTTTCCCGGAAAACCAATTGTCGTTTTTACTTCGGAAGAGTCCCCCATCTGGCAACAGAAGATGATGGAAGCCGGAGCGATGGGGTACATTATCAAAACCTCTTCGAGGAGCGAGATCAAATCGGCGCTTGAGCGGGTGATGCAGGGGCAGGCGGTCTTCTCCGTTTCCATTGAGACCTTCGACAAGGAGAGGGGATTTACCACCTCTTCTGTGGGTGTTTCCAACAGCCTCTCCCGGCACCAGCATGAACTGTTGACGTTGCTTGCCCAGGGATACCCGCAATATGACATCGCAAAAAAACTGGGAATCGCTGTATCTACGGTAGAAAAAAGCCTCAAGCATTTGCGGCAGAAATTTGAGGTAAAGAGCAACAGCGAATTGATCAGGTGGGCAACCGCTCATCGGCTGATCTGATTTTTAACCTTCCTTATTTTTTCATAATATTCTTCTTTGAAATGGCACCTCCGGATCCCCGGAAGAGCAAAATCCGTCGTTTTTCAATTTCCCGTGGTGTGCAAATTGCACGCCATTTTTTCAAAGCATGAGGGATGATAATCAGCAGTTTATCTGTTTCAGGCGGTGTTTCAGATAGCGGATTTCCGCAGGTTCATTTTACGGATTTCCGCTATTGACAAACGGGTAGTAACTCTTTAGCTTTACCCTGGCAGAAACATAGTTCACCATTAAATCATTATCCCATGAAAACAATTTCATTATTACTTATCCTGGGGTTTGTCGCGGCAGGTCAAGCCGGCAAAGCCCAAAAACCGATTCCGTCCTGGAATGCTCCGGTTTATTATGAGGAGAATTTTCAGGAATCCGGAACAAAACCACAAGGTTCAAAATCTGCAAAAGGAAAGAGAACCATGAATATCAAAGCAAAGGGAACGGATGGACAGACACCCTGTCAAGCGACTGTGTGGGTGTATAGCCTTGATGAGCGGGATATTCTCGGGCCCTATACGGTGGATTGCGAAGAAACACTCCCGGTCGAGATTGACGAGCGCTTGTGGGGTGTACTGGTTCAAACGGAAGATCATATATATGTGGACGTATGGATTGATCAGGAGAATCCGCTGATATCCGGAGGCTGAGATGGGATGAAGAATAAACCTCCTTTCACTTCAGAAAGCAATTCAAATCTGGTATAACCCGGATCACTAACGAAAGAAAGGAGGTTCTATGCAAAGATAAAAGAGAAAAATTGAATTATATCTCAACTTACAGATGATATTGTGGCTGATCTTACATATTCTAATGATGAAGTAGAAGAAAGTTTTGCGCCATGTATTTTTGTCCCAAATGTGGATATTGCTGGCAGTAACAAGCAGCCAATATTCTCTCCCGGTATCGAAGCTGATTGTAGCAGTGATTCAACTCTTGAAGATCATATCGTGGCATGGTACCTCACGGAAGAAGGTGCTAAAGTGCAAGTATTTTTAGACGAAGATGAAAGTCTTACTACTACTAATCCGATCTTCATCTTAGACAATGGTGATCCTAATCCCCAATCAAATAGTTCTGAGATCCAGCCACCCGATGATGATTTAAAATCCATCTTATCTACTACCTATTTTCATTCATGTGAATACAGGATAAATTACCATTATGAAAATTGGCCAGATCGTCCAGACTTTACTATTGTCGCTTATAGGATAGATCCTCAAGGTGTAATTCACTGGATTTACAATGCTGGAGGATGGAAACTGATTGCAAAAGTGAAAAGAAGTGATGTGGGTACAGACCTGGCACAGTGGGAATACTTTTGTAACAATTATACTCCTTATAATCAGAATTACGTTTACTGGAATACCTTTGAGCGGGATTGGAACAGATCTGAAAAACTTCTTGGTGACGCATACAGGAATGGAACTACTCTACATCTTTACGGTCAACGAAAATATTACTATGAATGGTACTCAATTGATCCTTCACAGTTACAGATTAATAATACGGATTTAAGTTATATTTATACTAATTGGGCGAAGTGGCATAATAACTATAAATCAAAATATAGGATCTGGCGAGTTGAATTATAATTGGGATACCATTAATTAAAGGGGAGAGGTGGGGATACCCTCCCCTTTTTAAAACCTTTTAACATGAAAAAAACTTGCATTAGCATTTTATTCCTTGTTCTTGGAATTCTTGCTTCCGGACAAACAGATATCGCTGTTTGCTTTAATTCAGTTGGTTCGGGGATCAATTTCACTATTGACTACTCAAAGACAATAAAATCCAAAAATGAGTTAGGTTTAGGATTACGAATTAATATCAATAGAATTAAACATCCGGATGATCAGATGCACGTATTTCTTAATCGTTTGTATGCAACGGAATTCCTGCAATATTTTGGGATACGGATGTTTTATCACAAAATGATATTTCATAGGTTAGAATGTATAAAACCCTTCCTCTTCTATGATTTACAATCATCTTGGTCAACAACACGAAACTATATTTATTCTCCATGTTCTCTTGATACTAATGGAAATGTTCTATATAAAAATATTACTGTATATTATGGACCTTTCTTTTGGATTGAACAAAATATTGGAATTGGATTTAAAGCAAGAATTTTCAAATCATTTTATCTTACTCAAAGTATAGGGGCAGGGGTATTGTTCATTATCGGGGAGGATAAAATTCTTCCCATTACATATGACAAATTTTCGTGGGAATTTGGGTATTTGCTCAGTGTGGGAATTGTTTACAGGATTAAGGAGTAATGGTTTCAGATTTCCTGAATAGTATATGATCTCTAATCTGAAAAATGATGAGCGAATGCCCGTGGATAGCGCTCAATGGTATCCTGAAGCAACCGCAAACTATACCTATGGTGATGGATCACAGGAAATAGAGAGAACTGCAACAGATTCAACATTTATGCCATATTCCTACCCGAATACCGGCAGGTTTCAGAATGTGGTTTTAGAAACTACCCACGAATTGATTGACGGACGAAGCTATCCTTCAGACCACGTGAGCATGTGTGACGTGAATGGGGTTATGCATCACCCCCCTTGTTCAAACCCGGTAACCACATCCTTCTCCACATTGAATTATGGAGTACTAACCTATAATACCGGACCTACCAATGCCATTAAGATAGAAAAATCGGCTTTTACCGATAACCGCCGGGGCATCTACCTGGGCAATGCCGATTATGCTACCGTGACGGCCAACTCATTCCAGATCCCGGTTTGGACGGGAAGTGACACTTGTTATGGACTGTACCTTGGATCGTGTACCGGATACCATGTGGAAGGAAACGAATTCAACGCGCCTAATAATACTCTTTTCCAGCCGGGCCTGCTTACGCCAATAGAAGAGATAGGACTCATCGTTGACAACTCAGGAGGCCAACCCAACGAAATCTATCGCAACTATTTTGAAAACCTCGACATCGCCATCAATGCACAACGTGTGAACCGGTACGATCCGGGTTCAGGTGGAGGAGAATGAGGAGAAAGTGAGTCCACTTACACCGGCCTCGTGCTCAAATGTAACACCTATAACGATAACTCCTACGACGAGATGGTTACCCGCGAGAATCCCACCGGGGTGGAAGGAATCGCCCGCGACCAGGGAAGCTCCAGCCCGCCTACTAAAGAAGACCTTGCCGGTAATACATTTTCTCCTTACCACGAAACCGCGCAAATCGCGGAGACCGATATCAAAAACCAGGGGAATTTCGTGTTCTATTATCATCATATTCAAGGTCCTTATACTACTGATCCCCGTGTTAAACCTGATTTTTATACCACAAGTACGGTTCAGCCGGATCAATCATATTATCCTTTTGATTCCACTTGTTGTCCTTCCCGGCTTGGATCAGGAGGATCACAGGAGGATCTGACGGAAACAATGGAATCGGAATCGGATAGCGCCGATCTGTTGTTTATTGAGTACAGCTCCCTGGTGAATGGCGGAGATATCGAAACGCTGAACGACGATGTCTTTTTCAGCATGCCTCCCGATGCAGTTCCATTGCACCAGGATCTGCTGGGTGAATCTCCCTACCTTTCCGATACGGTCATGAAATCGGCCATTGCCAAAGAAGAGGTGCTGACCAATGCGATGATCCGGGATATCCTGGTGGCCAATTCGCAACCGGCAAAGTCAAACGATATACTGGACGAACTGGACATCGGCAAGCTGAAAGGAGGGCTCTATATCCTGAAAATAACCATGCCCGGGAAACAGCCGGTGATGTAGAAGGTGGTGGTCAGGTAATCCACCTCATCCCCCGGCCCCTCTGCCTGCCTACGGCAGTCAGGCAGGTTCTCCTCAAAGAGAAGGGGAGATATTCCCTCTCCTTGAGGAGAGGGTTAGGGTGAGGTGGATTACCAGGGAGAGGGTTAGGGTGAGGTGGATTACCAGGGAGAGGGTTAGGGTGAGGTGGATCCGACGATTTTCACTTTTACGTGGCGTGCAAACTGCACGCCATTTTTTTAGAACATTAGTGGTGATAATCAGTAGTTTAGCTGTTTCATGCGGTGTTTCAGATAGCGGATTTCCGCAGTTTCATTTTACGGATTTCCGCTATTGACAAGGGCCTGGAAACATCGTAGCTTTACCGGAGCTAATGTTGTCCCACATGAAACAATGCGAGAATATCCGGAAAACATCCGGTATCCACACATCGGTATGCCGGTTCGATCACCCCGAAGAGATTGAGACGATGCATATTCACGATTGCCCCTTTTGCCACACCCATCATGTGTACCTGGTACGGGTATCGAGACTCCCTGTCGTCGAAAGGAAAAATACGACGCTGATCCGGACGCTAAAAAAACGGTCCCGCCTGGTTCGCGTGTTCTTTTGTCCGGTCGATGGCCGTCATTTCCGGGCCATTCTGACGCTGTTTCATACCTCCCGGGAGGTGATCAGGAACATCGAAGTCATCGGCTTGAAAAAGTCTCTTAAAACAGCCTCATGACCCCGAAGAAATTCTACGATATCCATTTCCATGTCATGGACCTGAGCCATGCAAACCTCATGGCCTTTTTGTTGCGTGAAGACCTGATCACCAAAGAGACGATCCGCGATTTTTCCCGGATGATGAAATGGTGGATGAAACTGATCCCTGTGGGAGCTATCGACCTTGCCCCCGGATTGATCGTTACCAAGCTGAAAGAGTTCCTGCAAGGACCCTCTAAGGTGAAAAACCTGCTCTCTTTTATGGAGAACTCCATCCGGTTTGATTTTCTCATCGTGGAGCATTTTCTACGGGAGGGGAAAGAGGGGAAGGATTGGTTTGTCAATCCGGAAAACATGTTCATGATCGACGGAATCCTCTACAACAAGATCGTCCTTTGTCCGCTGATCATTGACTTCGGATATAAAAACATCCGGCAACCGGGTATCTTCTATAACCTTCCGCCCAACAAATCGGTGATCGATCAGGCGGCCGATGTACTGACGGCTATCGCACATTACCTGAACTATAACCTTGCAACCTCTCCGGATAATCCCAACAGGCTTGTGGTGCAATCTTCGGGCGTATACAAGAAAGGAAAGCTCTTTGAGATCTATCCCTTCCTGGGGATCAACCCCCGGAATGATTATTCCCTCGCGAACATAAAACGGTTGTTTGAAAAATACTTCTCCGGTTTTGAACACGACGATCCCGGAAGACGCCAGGAGTTGCTGCTCCAGAAGATGGGAACCTACAACGGAACGATGGAGGGAGTCGACCTGAGCTATCTGTTTGCCGGTATCAAATTCTACCCGCCTTTGGGATTTGATCCCTGGCCAGAGAATGACCAGCTGGAGTTGGAGAAGAACTGTTACATCTACGAGGAGTGCATCAGGCGACGGATTCCGGTGACCGCCCATTGCAACAACGGGGGGTTCATCACCCATCCCGATGCCGAAACATTTACCAATCCCGGGAAGCAATGGATGAAAGTGCTGAAATATTATCCTGAGCTTAAACTCAATTTTGCCCATTTCGGGGCACGGAACGATGACAAAAAGGATTGGCGGGACCAGATCATCAATTACTTAGTGAACAAAGACAATGAACATGTCTATACCGACTTCTCCTGCCGGGGATTCAAAGACCTGGCAGGGGAAGCACATTTTTACGAAGAGATGGACGGCTTGATTAAAACATACGGAAACAGGATTTCGAAGCGGATGCTTTTTGGTTCCGATTTTATGATCAACCTCCTCTGGACGGCTTCCTACAACGAGTGCCTCGAAAATTTCAAATTCTCAACTGCCCTGAAAGGACACAAGGAATTGATTTGTTCGACGAATCCGGAGAGGTTTTTATTTGGATGAAAAATAAAACTCAGGATATCAATTAACAAAAGAGAGAAGAATGCCACAGCGAATAAAAAACATCAACGGAACATCTGGTCAACCCTGCCGGTGTGGCACCTGGTTGCAGCACTGGGAAAACATCACCGGAGAACGCGCGGGTGTATGTGCTGAAGTCAAATGCGGAAAACTCGCTTCCGAGGGAGCTCATGTACAAAAAGCAGGAAATCACGATGTATCCTGGTATATCATACCACTTTGTACGAAACATAACGCAATTCGCGGAGGCGAGATAGAGATCGTGGGATTCATTCCACTGGTTTCGGCCAATAAACAGAAAACGTGTGAAACGTAAGTAAAGAAGCAATCCTATGAATCAATCGGATTTAACCATCATTCCGGCCTACAAAGAAAAGCGGCACTGGAATGTCAGAAACATTATCAACGACAACCACCGGTTAGGCTATGGCTACTCCTGCAGTGTTCGCACGGGAATGCAAACAGATGATCAGTCCTCCCAGGAGCAGTATGCTTTCTACTATGACACGTGCAAAGTGGTCCTGCTGGGCCAACCGGTGGTCTTCCCCGATGCAGCAGGCGATGACTTTGTACGGGAGCCCTGCCTGGCCCGGTTTAGCGCCAGGGAGGGCTCCTTTTCCTTTGTACCGGTCACCATCCACACCTCGCCGGATGAACCCGACCGGTTTACTATCCGCGGACCGGACTACATATGGATCATCCCGGATAGTGCGAAAACAAACCTGGCTACCGGCTCCGATCTCGGATCATACCCCGGTGTGGGGAGAGTTCAGGATTAAAAGTGAATAGTGAATAGTGAGAAGTGAATAGTGAAAGTCAATGGT